>NZ_CP045118.1:6010705-6311241 GCF_009189165.1 Pseudomonas sp. SCB32 | reverse complement strand
GGATATCCCCCAAAGAAGTCGCAAAGCGAAATAGGTCGATATTGTAGCCGTGTGCGAACAACTTATCCACATGATAAACGGCTGCGGACACAAGCAAAATCAAGATGTTAATGAATATGCCGATTGTCGGGTAAGCGCGCCCTGAGCCTTGTGGATAACAGCTGAATGATGCAGGGGATGAGCCTGGTGATGAGCCTGTGGAAAAAATGGCTGTGGAAAAAGCCCTGATCTGTCCCCAGCTTTCCAACCGCCCGAACACAAGCCACCCACCCGTTCCGGACAGAGTTGTCATTCCTCAGGAGCCATATGACCAGCGGGTTGCAGCGACTTATGCACAGCCATCCCCTTCCACAGTCATAACCACATCTTCAATCTTTCAAAAAAGAATTTCGCCTTTTCTTAATTCAATTTGTATCCGGTGTTGGTTGGAAATTGACCTGACCGCTCGATTTCACTAGAATCGCCGGTCTCTTTAAACGGGGTCACTACGACCTCAAGTCGTCAACCCAGGTACCGAATCATGAAACGTACTTTCCAACCCAGCACTCTCAAGCGCGCTCGCGTTCACGGTTTCCGCGCTCGCATGGCCACCAAGAACGGTCGTCAGGTTCTGTCGCGTCGTCGCGCCAAGGGCCGTAAGCGTCTGACCGTCTGATTTGTCCGACACAGGTGGTGAGTCAAGGCTTCGACCGGGATAAGCGTCTTCTGACGGCCCGGCAATTCACAGCGGTCTTCGACTCCCCCACCTCCAAGGTTCCCGGCAAGCACATCCTGCTGCTGGCGCGCGAAAACGGTCTCGATCACCCCCGCCTCGGCCTGGTGATCGGCAAGAAGAACGTCAAGCTCGCCGTCGAGCGCAATCGCCTCAAACGCCTTCTCCGCGAATCCTTCCGCCACAACCAGCAAAAGCTGGCTGGTCTGGATATCGTGGTCATCGCGCGCAAGGGCCTCGGCGATCTGGAGAACGAAGAACTGCACCAGCAGTTCGGCAAGCTCTGGAAGCGCCTGTTGCGCAATCGGCCCAGCCCGGAACCCACGACAGAATCTCCGGGAGTGGCCGACAGTTCCCATGCGTAGACTGGCTTTGTTACCGATCCAGTTTTACCGCTACGCCATCAGTCCCATGATGGGCATGCACTGTCGTTTCTATCCCAGCTGTTCCTGCTACGCGCAGGAAGCCATCGAAACCCATGGCTTCCTGCGTGGTGGCTGGCTGGCCGCTCGTCGCCTCGGCCGCTGCCACCCCTGGCACCCCGGTGGCTATGATCCGGTACCGCCAGCCCCATCCAAGACCGCCCCTTCCTCGACGGCCGAGTAATCATGGACATCAAACGTTCAATCCTATTCGTCGCCCTGGCAATCGTGTCCTACGCGCTGGTCCTCCAGTGGAACAAGGACTACGGCCAGCCTGAACTGCCAGCGCAGACCGCGACCTTCAACCAGAACGAAGGCCTGCCGGATACCTCCGTGCCTGCCGGCGGCGCGGCCAATGCCGACGTACCGACCGCTCAGAATGCCCAGGCGAGCCTGCCCACCGAACAGAAGCCGGCGGCCGTCAGCGAGCAGCTGATCCGCGTGAAAACCGACGTTCTGGACGTGGCCATCGATCCGCGCGGCGGCGACGTAGTGAAACTGGGCCTGACCCAGTACCCGCTGCGCCAGGACCGTCCGGATGTGCCGTTCCCGCTGTTCGAACGTGACCAACAGCGCACCTACCTGGCCCAGAGCGGCCTGACTGGCGCCAACGGTCCGGATGCCGCCGCCAGCGGTCGTCCGCTCTACGCTTCGGCCAAGCCCGTCTATGAACTGGCCGATGGCCAGGACCAGATGGTCGTCGACCTGACTTATGCACAGGATGGCGTCAGCTACATCAAGCGCTTCACCTTCCATCGCGGTCTGAAAGGCGACTGCAGCGAGAAGGAAAAGGCCCAGAAGAAGCTCGAGTGCATCAACCCCACCGCCTATCAGGTCGGCGTGAGCTACCTGATCGACAACCAGAGCGGCAAGCCGTGGACGGCCTCGCTGTTCGCCCAGCTCAAGCGTGACGCCAGCGTCGACCCGTCCTCCACCACCGCCACCGGCGTATCGACCTACCTCGGCGCCGCGGTCTGGACCCCTGAAAAGCCCTACGTGAAAGTGTCCATGAAGGACATGGACAAGGAGCAGTTCAAGGAAACCGTCCAGGGCGGCTGGGTCGCCTGGCTGCAGCACTACTTCGTCACCGCCTGGGTACCCGCCAAGGGCGATACCCACGCCGTGATGACCCGCAAGGACGCCCAGGGCAACTACATCGTCGGTTTCACCGGTCCGAACATCTCCGTCGCGCCGGGCGCCAAGGGCGAAACCAGCATGACCCTGTATGCGGGCCCCAAGCTGCAAACCTACCTGGGCGAACTGTCCAAGGGTCTGGAGCTGACCGTCGACTACGGTCCGCTGTGGTTCATCGCCCAGCCGATCTTCTGGCTGCTGCAACATATCCACAACCTGGTGGGTAACTGGGGCTGGTCGATCATCCTGCTGACCATCGTCATCAAGATGGCCTTCTTCCCGCTGTCCGCCGCCAGCTACCGCTCCATGGCGCGCATGCGCGCCGTGTCGCCGAAGATGCAGGCTCTGAAAGAGCAGCATGGTGACGATCGCCAGAAGATGTCCCAGGCGATGATGGAGCTGTACAAGAAGGAGAAGATCAATCCGCTGGGCGGCTGCCTGCCGATCCTGGTGCAGATGCCAGTCTTCCTGTCCCTGTACTGGGTACTGCTGGAAAGCGTCGAGATGCGCCAGGCTCCGTGGCTGGGCTGGATCGTCGACCTGTCGGTGAAGGATCCGTTCTTCATCCTGCCGATCATCATGGGTGCCACCATGCTGGTTCAGCAGATGCTCAACCCGACGCCGCCGGACCCCATGCAGGCCAAGGTGATGAAGCTGATGCCGATCATCTTCACCTTCTTCTTCCTGTGGTTCCCGGCCGGTCTGGTCCTGTACTGGGTTGTGAACAACTGCCTGTCCATCGCACAGCAGTGGTACATTACCCGTCAGATCGAGGGTTCGGCGAAAAAGGCCTCTGCCTGATCACCCCTCCCGCCCATAGCCAAAACGCCCCCTCGTGGGGCGTTTTGCTATGTGGATAGTTTTGCCCTGTGCCCTCTTTGTCCTGAGAACGCCGCGAGACCGCCGACATGAATGCAGCCCGTGAAACCATCGCCGCCGTTGCCACCGCCCAGGGCCGTGGCGGCGTCGGCATCGTCCGCGTCTCCGGCCCTCGCGCCCGCGCCATGGCCATCACGCTCAGCGGTCGCGAGCCACAACCCCGTTACGCACATTACGTGCCTTTCCATGCCGACGATGGCGATGTCATCGACGAAGGCCTGCTGCTGTATTTCCCCGGCCCCAATTCATTCACTGGCGAAGATGTACTAGAGCTGCAAGGCCACGGCGGGCCCGTGGTGATGGACATGCTCCTGCAGCGCTGCATGGAGCTGGGTGCACGGCAGGCACGCCCTGGCGAGTTCAGCGAGCGCGCCTTCCTCAACGACAAACTCGACCTGGCCCAGGCAGAGGCCATCGCCGACCTGATCGAAGCCAGTTCGGCCCAGGCTGCACGCAATGCGGTGCGTTCGCTGCAGGGTGAGTTCTCACGTCGAGTGCACCATCTCACCGACCAGTTGATCCAGCTGCGCATGTACGTCGAAGCCGCCATCGACTTCCCCGAAGAGGAGATCGATTTCCTCGCCGATGGCCACGTCCTCTCGCAACTCGACGCAGTGCGCGCCGAGCTGGCCGCCGTACTGCGCGAAGCCGGCCAGGGCGCGCTGCTGCGCGACGGGATGACCGTAGTCATCGCCGGTCGCCCCAATGCCGGCAAATCCAGCCTGCTGAACGCCCTGGCGGGCCGTGAAGCAGCCATCGTCACCGATATCGCCGGCACTACCCGCGACATCCTGCGCGAACATATCCACATCGACGGCATGCCGTTGCACATCATCGACACCGCTGGTCTGCGCAGTACCGATGACCATGTGGAAAAGATCGGCGTGGAGCGCGCTCTGAAGGCCATCAACGAGGCTGACCGCGTGCTCCTGGTGGTGGATTCCACAGCACCGGAGGCCAGCGATCCCTTTGCCCTTTGGCCGGAGTTCCTGGACAGCCGCCCGGACCCGGCACACGTCACCCTGATCCGTAACAAGGCGGATTTATCCACAGAAGTCATCGGCCTTGAAGAAAGCGCGGACGGCCACGTCACGATCACGCTGTCTGCCCACTCGGGCAACGGCCTGGATCTCCTGCGCGAGCACCTGAAGGCCTGCATGGGCTTCGAACAGACCGCCGAAAGTAGCTTCAGCGCCCGCAGGCGCCATCTGGAAGCCCTGCGCCAGGCCGGAGACAACCTTGAGCATGGCCGCGCCCAGCTCACCCTGAGCGGCGCCGGCGAGCTGCTGGCCGAGGATCTGCGTCAGGCCCAGCAGGCCTTGGGCGAAATCACTGGCGCTTTCACTCCGGACGATCTGCTGGGACGCATCTTCTCCAGCTTCTGCATCGGCAAGTAATCCACAACGCAGCTTTTCCCCACCGGTGACGGAATCATTCCGTCGCCGCGCCTAGTCCTGCCTGAACACTTCTCGGAAAAATCTATATCCACAGCCCTAACGACTAAACCCGCGCCACACCTGGCTTTCAGACCGCCAGAAGGGTATTTCACAGCCTTCCGTGAACCCTGTGGAAAAGTCACGTACAGCTACGTTGACAACACCTGTCCCGAGCTGTTGATAAATCCACTTGTTGATAACACTATACTTAATCCACAGGTTGAATACCGGAGATCCCCCGTCGCCTGACAGCATCGACACAGGGTTGTTATGCCCTGAAACAACGATGAAGCAAGGGCTGCAGATGGTTATCCACAGAAAACGGCTTCACCATACATAAACACAAGCTCTAAAAAGATTTAAAAAAGTTCCTTTCTTTTATTTTCTATAGAAGCCCACAGTACCAATTGGCTATTTTTTGTTCAGGTGCCTTCAATCGAAAGCCCTTAAGCCCTATACTGTCCGGCTCTCTTATTTCTCCTTGATCAACAGGCACGAGGTGCGTGGTGGATTTCCCTTCCCGTTTTGACGTGATCGTGATCGGCGGCGGCCATGCCGGCACTGAGGCCGCGCTCGCGGCTGCACGCATGGGCGTGAAGACGCTGCTGCTCACTCACAATGTGGAAACCCTTGGCCAGATGAGCTGCAACCCCGCCATTGGTGGGATCGGCAAAAGCCATCTGGTAAAGGAAATCGATGCACTGGGCGGCGCCATGGCGCTGGCGACTGACAAAGGCGGTATCCAGTTCCGCGTCCTGAATAGCCGCAAAGGCCCAGCCGTACGTGCCACACGTGCACAGGCTGACCGCATCCTCTACAAGGCCGCGGTACGCGAAATACTGGAAAACCAGCCGAACCTGTGGATATTCCAGCAGTCCTGCGACGACCTGATCGTCGAGCAGGACCAGGTACGCGGCGTAGTGACCCAGATGGGTCTGAAATTCCATGCGGATAATGTCGTACTCACCGCCGGTACTTTCCTCGGCGGACTTATCCACATCGGACTGCAGAATTACTCCGGCGGCCGTGCTGGTGATCCACCGTCCATCGCTTTGGCCAAGCGCCTGCGCGAACTGCCACTGCGTGTCGGTCGCCTGAAGACCGGTACTCCGCCGCGCATCGACGGTCGCAGTGTCGATTTCAGTGTGATGACCGAGCAGCCGGGCGATACCCCGATCCCGGTAATGTCATTCCTGGGTTCCAAGGAGATGCATCCGCGCCAGGTCAGCTGCTGGATCACGCATACCAATTCGCGTACCCACGAGATCATCGCGTCCAACCTCGATCGCTCGCCCATGTACTCCGGCGTCATCGAAGGGGTCGGTCCGCGCTACTGCCCGTCGATCGAAGACAAGATCCATCGCTTCGCCGACAAGGACAGCCATCAGGTCTTCCTCGAGCCCGAGGGCCTGACTACCCATGAGCTGTACCCTAACGGCATCTCCACTTCGCTGCCCTTCGATGTCCAGCTGGACATCGTCCGTTCGATCCGTGGCATGGAAAACGCACACATCGTGCGCCCGGGCTACGCCATCGAGTACGACTACTTCGATCCGCGCGATCTGAAATACAGCCTGGAAACCAAGGTCATCGGTGGTCTGTTCTTCGCTGGCCAGATCAATGGCACCACCGGCTACGAAGAAGCCGGCGCCCAGGGACTGCTCGCTGGCACCAACGCCGCGCTGCGTTCGCAAGGCCGCGACAGCTGGTGCCCGCGCCGCGACGAGGCCTACATCGGCGTACTGGTCGACGACTTGATCACCCTCGGCACCCAGGAGCCGTACCGCATGTTCACATCGCGCGCCGAATACCGGCTGATCCTGCGCGAAGACAACGCGGACCTGCGCCTGACCGAGAAAGGCCGCGAGCTGGGTCTGATCGACGATGAGCGCTGGGCGGTCTTCGAAGCCAAGCGCGAAGGCATCGAGCAGGAAGAACAGCGCCTGAAGGCCACCTGGGTTCGCCCCAATACTCCCCAGGGTGATGCCATCGCTGAGCGCTTTGGCACTCCGCTGGCCCATGAATACAACCTGCTGAACCTGCTGGCCCGTCCTGAAATCGACTATGCCAGCCTCGCCGAAGTGACCGGCGTCAGCGCGGAAGACCCGCAGGTCGCCGAACAGGTGGAGATCCGTACCAAGTACGCCGGGTACATCGACCGTCAGCAGGAAGAGATCGCCCGCCTGCGCGCCAGCGAAGACACCCAGCTGCCTGTGGATATCGACTACCAGACCATCTCCGGTCTCTCCAAGGAGATCCAGCTCAAGCTGGGTAACGCCCGACCGGAGACACTCGGTCAGGCCGGCCGCATTCCGGGCGTGACCCCGGCAGCCATCTCCCTGCTGCTGATCCATCTGAAGAAGCGCTCTTCCGGCCGTCAGCTGGAGCAGAGCGCCTGATGTCCCTGGTCACTGCCCGCCACGCCGATGAACTCGCGCGTGGCATCGAATCGCTCGGCCTGAACATCGACACGGCTTCCCAGCAGCGCCTGCTGGATTACCTGGCCCTGCTGGCCAAGTGGAACAAGGCCTACAACCTCACCGCCGTGCGCGATGTGGATGAGATGGTCTCGCGCCACCTGCTCGACAGCCTGAGCATCGTCGCCCGGTTCGAAGCCGCCGGCGGTGACCGCTGGCTGGACGTCGGCAGCGGCGGCGGCATGCCCGGCATCCCGCTGGCCATCCTGTTCCCCGGCAAGTCCCTGACCCTGCTGGACAGCAACGGCAAGAAGACCCGCTTCCTAACCCAGGTGAAGCTGGAGCTCAAGCTGGACAACCTCCAGGTTATCCACAGCCGGGTGGAGGCCTTCCAACCCGAACAGCCGTTCAACGGCATCGTCTCACGGGCTTTCAGTAGCCTCGAAGACTTCACGAACTGGACGCGCCACCTCGGCGACGACCGCACCAATTGGCTGGCCATGAAAGGCGTACACCCCAGCGAGGAGCTCGCGGCACTCCCGGAAGATTTCCGGGTCGAAGCCGAATACGCTCTGGCGGTGCCGGGTTGCCAAGGCCAGCGCCATCTGCTGATACTGCGCCGCACTGCATGACGGGGAGTGGGGAAAACCATGGCTAAGGTATTCGCGATCGCCAACCAGAAAGGCGGCGTCGGCAAGACCACGACCTGCATCAACCTCGCCGCTTCGCTGGTCGCAACCAAGCGTCGCGTGCTGATGATCGACCTCGATCCACAGGGCAATGCCACCACCGGCAGCGGTGTGGATAAGTTGTCCCTGGACCATTCCATCTACGACGTGCTCACCGGTGAATGCGATCTGGCCCAGGCCATGCAGTTCTCCGAGCACGGCGGCTACCAGCTGCTGCCCGCCAACCGCGACCTCACCGCCGCGGAAGTAGTGCTGCTGGAGATGGAGATGAAAGAACACCGCCTGCGCCACGCACTGGCGCCGATCCGTGAGAACTACGATTTCATCCTGATCGACTGCCCGCCGTCGCTATCGATGCTGACCGTCAACGCCCTGTCCGCCTCGGACGGCGTGATCATTCCGATGCAGTGCGAGTACTACGCGCTCGAAGGTCTGACCGACCTGATGAACAGCATCCAGCGCATCGCCGAGCGCCTGAACCCGGCGCTGAAGATCGAAGGCCTGCTGCGCACCATGTACGACCCGCGCATCAGCCTGACCAACGATGTAAGTGCGCAGTTGCAGGAGCACTTCGGCGACAAGCTCTACACCACCGTAATCCCGCGCAACGTGCGATTGGCCGAAGCTCCCAGCTTCGGCATGCCGGCGTTGGTCTACGACAAGCAATCCCGCGGTGCCCTCGCCTACCTGGCACTGGCCGCCGAGGTGGTGCGCCGCCAGCGTTCCGCCCGCACCACCGCCACCGCCTAAAGATTAAGGAACCCGCATGGCCGCCAAGAAACGAGGTCTCGGACGCGGGCTGGACGCCCTGCTCAGTGGCTCCAGCGCCGCTACCCTGCAGGAAGAAGCCGTTCAGGTCGACAGCAAGGAGCTCCAGCACCTGCCGCTGGACCTGATCCAGCGCGGCAAGTACCAGCCGCGCCGCGACATGGACCCCCAAGCCCTGGAAGAACTCGCCCAGTCCATCAAGGCCCAGGGCGTGATGCAGCCGATCGTGGTTCGCCCGATCGACAAGGGCCGCTACGAGATCATCGCCGGCGAACGCCGCTGGCGTGCCAGCCAGCAGGCCGGCCTGGACAAGATCCCGGCCATGGTCCGTGAAGTGCCGGACGAAGCCGCTATCGCCATGGCGCTGATCGAGAACATCCAGCGCGAAGACCTCAACCCCATCGAGGAAGCCGCCGCGCTGCAGCGACTGCAGCAGGAGTTCCAGCTGACCCAGCAGCAGGTCGCCGATGCCGTGGGCAAATCCCGCGTGACCGTGGCCAACCTGCTGCGCCTGATCGCCCTGCCGGACGAGATCAAGACTCTGCTGTCCCATGGCGACCTGGAAATGGGCCATGCCCGTGCCCTGCTCGGTTTGCCGGAGAATCGGCAGGTCGAAGGTGCGCGACATGTTGTCGCACGCGGCCTCACGGTGCGTCAGACTGAAGCACTGGTCCGTCAGTGGCTCAATGCCCCTGGCGAACCTGTCAAACCGGTCAAGAGTGATCCGGACATCAGCCGGCTGGAACAGCGCCTGGCTGAGCGCCTGGGGGCTCCGGTGCAGATTCGCCATGGCCAAAAAGGCAAAGGCCAGCTGGTGATCCGCTACAACTCCCTCGATGAGCTTCAGGGCGTTCTCGCCCACATACGCTGATACCAACGTAGCATGTAGGGGGCGTCGAAAATCACTACCCGAAGGTTGAACGGGTATGCGGCGCCACCTATACTCTGCGCGCAATTTTGTCGGCACAAACTATGCCAAGTTATTGATTTGTGAAGCCGACACCAGAGGACTGTGAGACAGATGGAACCCCGCACGCCCAATCGCCTGCCCTTCCATCGCCAACCGGCTTTTCGCCTGTTGCTCGTCCAGCTGGTGGTGCTGCTTATCGGTGCAGCGGCCCTGTGGTTTGCCCAGGGATCGGTCGCAGGCTATTCCGGCCTGCTGGGTGGCCTGATTGCGTGGTTGCCGAATCTGTACTTTGCTCGCAAGGCGTTCCGCTATAGCGGTGCGCGTTCAGCCCAGCTGATAGTCCGGTCCTTTTATGCCGGTGAGGCGGGAAAACTGATTTTGACGGCAGTGCTCTTCGCACTGACGTTTGCAGGTGTGAAGCCGCTGGCGCCGTTGGCGCTGTTCGGCATCTACCTGCTGACCCTGGTGGTCAGCTGGTTTGCACCCCTGCTGATGCGAAACACATTTACAAGACCTTAGAGCGATTGAGGCAAACATGGCAGCAGAAAGCGCTTCGGGTTACATCCAGCACCACTTGCAGAACCTGACCCTGGGTCGTCTGCCGGATGGTTCCTGGGGGTTCGCCCACACCGCCGAACAAGCCAAGGAAATGGGCTTCTGGGCATTCCACGTTGATACCCTGGGTTGGTCCGTATTCCTCGGCCTGGTATTCATCCTCCTCTTCCGCATGGCGGCCAAGAAGGCTACCAGCGGTCAACCTGGCGGCCTGCAGAACTTCGTCGAAGTTCTGGTGGAGTTCGTCGACGGCAGCGTGAAGGACACCTTCCACGGCCGTAACCCGCTCATCGCACCGCTGGCGCTGACCGTGTTCGTCTGGATCTTCCTGATGAACCTGATCGACCTGGTGCCCGTGGACTTCCTGCCGCTGGCGGCTCAGGCGGTCACCGGCAATGAGCACCTGTTCTTCCGCGCTGTGGCCACCACCGATCCGAATGCCACCTTCGGCATGTCGATCGCGGTGTTCGCGCTGATCATCTTCTACAGCATCAAGGTCAAGGGCATCGGCGGTTTCCTCGGCGAACTGACCCTGCACCCGTTCAACAGCAAGAACATGGTGGTTCAGATCATCCTGATCCCCGTGAACTTCCTGCTGGAGTTCGTGACCCTGATCGCCAAGCCGGTATCCCTGGCACTGCGTCTGTTCGGCAACATGTACGCTGGCGAGCTGATCTTCATCCTGATCGCCGTGATGTTCGGTTCCGGCATCCTCTGGCTGGGCGGCATGGGTGTCGTGCTGAACTGGGCGTGGGCTGTGTTCCACATCCTGATCATCACCCTGCAGGCCTTCATCTTCATGATGCTGACCATCGTCTACCTGTCGATGGCCCACGAAGACAGTCACTGATCAAAAGATTCTGTACGCCCTCTCCCCTTGCGGGAGGGGGTGAAAGAAGAGCTTCACCACCTTAACTTGCTTCACCTTTAACCAACACGACAAAAAAGTCGGGAGGAAAAATGGAAACTGTAGTTGGACTCACTGCTATCGCCGTTGCTCTGCTGATCGGTCTGGGCGCTCTGGGTACCGCCATCGGCTTCGGCCTGCTGGGCGGCAAGTTCCTGGAAGGCGCTGCTCGCCAGCCGGAAATGGTTCCGATGCTGCAGGTCAAAATGTTCATCGTCGCCGGTCTGCTCGACGCCGTGACCATGATCGGTGTTGGTATCGCTCTGTTCTTCACCTTCGCTAACCCGTTCATTGCTCAGGTTGCCCACTAATTTCCGAACAACGGAAATCTGTGACTGAACAACGAACGAGCGAGGTATTGGCGTGAACATTAATGCAACTCTGATCGGCCAGGCCATCGCGTTCGCCATCTTCGTCCTCTTCTGCATGAAGTTCGTATGGCCGCCGGTCATCGCGGCTCTGCACGAGCGTCAGAAGAAGATCGCCGACGGCCTGGACGCTGCCAACCGCGCGGCTCGTGACCTGGAACTGGCCCACGAGAAAGCGGGTCAGCAACTGCGCGAAGCCAAGGCTCAGGCAGCCGAAATCATCGAGCAGGCGAAGAAGAGCGCTAACCAGATCGTTGACGAAGCTCGTGATCAGGCCCGTGCCGAAGGTGATCGCATGATTGCCCAGGCCAAGGCCCAGATCGAGCAGGAACTGAACAGCGTCAAAGACGCCCTGCGTGCCCAAGTGGGTGCCCTGGCTGTCTCCGGCGCCGAGAAGATCCTGGGTGCTTCGATCGATGCCAACGCGCAAAAGCAGCTGGTTGATCAACTGGCCGCCGAGATCTAAGCAGAGGGCGATATGGCAGAACTGACCACATTGGCTCGTCCATACGCGAAGGCGGCTTTCGAGTACGCCCAGGCTCATCAGCAACTGGCCGATTGGTCCGCTGCTCTGGGTGTGCTGGCTGCAGTGTCGCAGGACGACACCGTGCGCCAGCTGCTCAAGGAGCCCCAGCTGACCGCGGCAGCCAAGGCTGACGCGCTGATCGACGTGTGTGGCGACAAGCTCAATGCTCCGGCCCAGAACTTCGTCCGGACTGTGGCTGAAAACAAGCGGCTCGACCTGCTGCCGACCATCTTCGTGATGTTCGAGCAACTCAAGGCCGAGCAGGAAAAGCTGGTCGAGGTCGAGGTCACCAGTGCCTTCGCCCTGGACCAGGAACAGCAGGACAAACTCGCCAAGGCTCTCAGCGCCCGGCTCAGTCGCGAAGTGCGACTTCATGCGTCGGAAGACGCGAGCCTGATCGGCGGCGTGGTAATCCGCGCCGGTGACTTGGTAATCGATGGCTCGGTGCGCGGCAAAATCGCGAAACTGGCCGAAGCGTTGAAATCTTGAGTTTGAAGGGGCAGCGGCATGCAGCAACTCAATCCTTCCGAAATTAGTGAAATCATCAAGGGGCGCATCGAGAAACTCGATGTAGCTTCGCAAGCGCGTAACGAAGGCACCATCGTCAGCGTCTCCGACGGCATCGTGCGCATCTTCGGTCTGGCCGACGTCATGTACGGCGAAATGATCGAATTCCCGGGCGGCGTCTACGGTATGGCGCTGAACCTGGAGCAAGACTCCGTCGGTGCTGTGGTACTGGGTGAATACCAGGACCTCAAAGAAGGCATGAATGCCAAGTGCACCGGCCGCATCCTGGAAGTACCGGTTGGTCCGGAACTACTGGGTCGCGTTGTCGACGCCCTGGGTAACCCGATCGATGGCAAAGGCCCGATCGATGCCAAACTGACCGACGCTGTCGAGAAAGTGGCACCGGGCGTGATCTGGCGTAAGTCGGTAGACCAGCCGGTTCAGACCGGTTACAAGTCGGTCGACGCCATGATCCCGGTTGGCCGTGGCCAGCGCGAGCTGATCATCGGTGACCGTCAGATCGGTAAAACCGCTCTGGCCATCGACGCCATCATCAACCAGAAGAACAGCGGCATCCGCTGCGTCTACGTTGCCATTGGTCAGAAGCAATCGACCATCGCCAACGTCGTACGCAAGCTGGAAGAAAACGGCGCCCTGGCCAACACCATCGTGGTCGTTGCCAGCGCTTCCGAATCCGCTGCTCTGCAGTACCTGGCTCCGTACTCCGGCTGCACCATGGGTGAATTCTTCCGCGACCGCGGTGAAGATGCCCTGATCGTGTACGACGACCTGTCCAAGCAGGCCGTAGCCTATCGCCAGATCTCCCTGCTGCTGCGCCGTCCGCCGGGCCGCGAAGCTTACCCGGGCGACGTGTTCTATCTCCACAGCCGTCTGCTGGAGCGCGCCTCCCGCGTTTCCGAAGAGTACGTAGAGAAGTTCACCAACGGCGAAGTGAAAGGCAAGACCGGTTCCCTGACCGCCCTGCCGATCATCGAAACCCAGGCTGGCGACGTTTCCGCCTTCGTTCCGACCAACGTGATCTCCATCACCGACGGTCAGATCTTCCTGGAATCCGCGATGTTCAACTCGGGTATCCGTCCGGCCGTCAACGCCGGTATCTCGGTATCCCGTGTGGGTGGCGCGGCCCAGACCAAGATCATCAAGAAGCTGTCCGGCGGCATCCGTACCGCGCTGGCCCAGTACCGTGAACTGGCGGCCTTTGCCCAGTTCGCCTCGGACCTGGACGACGCGACCCGCAAGCAGCTGGAACATGGTCAGCGCGTTACCGAGCTGATGAAGCAGAAGCAATACGCGCCGATGTCCATCGCCGAGATGTCGCTGTCCCTGTATGCCGCCGAGCGTGGCTTCCTGCAGGACGTCGAGATCGCCAAGGTGGGCGCCTTCGAACAAGCGCTGATCGCCTACTTCCAACGTGAGAACGCCGCTCTGCTGGCGAAGATCAACGAGAAGGGTGACTTCAACGACGAAATCGACGCAGGCATCAAGGCCGGCATCGAGAAGTTCAAGGCCACCCAAACCTGGTAAGCCGCAGCGGGGGTCGCTAGCGACCCCCGCCTGCTAAACCGATAGGTGTGAAATGGCAGGCGCAAAAGAGATTCGCAGCAAGATTGCGAGCATCAAAAGCACGCAAAAAATCACCAATGCCATGGAAAAGGTGGCGGTGAGCAAGATGCGCAAGGCACAAATGCGCATGGCGGCCGGCCGTCCCTACGCGGAGCGCATTCGCCAGGTGATCGGCCATCTGGCCAACGCCAACCCGGAATACCGTCACCCGTTCATGGTCGAGCGTGAAGTAAAGCGCGTCGGCTACATCGTGGTGAGCTCCGACCGTGGCCTGGCTGGCGGCCTGAACATCAACCTGTTCAAGGCTCTCGTCAAGGACATGGGCGGGCAGCGCGATCGTGGCGCGGAGATTGATCTCTGCGTGATCGGCTCCAAGGGTGCATCCTTCTTCAAGAGCTATGGCGGCAACGTGGTTGCAGCTATCAGCCACCTCGGCGAAGAGCCGTCGATCAACGATCTGATCGGCAGCGTCAAGGTCATGCTGGATGCCTACCTGGAAGGTCGTATCGATCGCCTGTACGTGGTTTCCAACAAGTTCGTCAACACCATGACCCAGAAGCCGACCGTGGAACAGCTGATTCCGCTGGTGGCCGAGGACAATGCCGAGCTGAAGCACCACTGGGACTACCTCTACGAACCCGACGCCAAGGCCCTCCTCGACGGCCTGCTGGTGCGCTACGTGGAATCCCAGGTGTACCAGGCCGTGGTTGAGAACAACGCCTGTGAGCAGGCGGCCCGGATGATTGCAATGAAGAACGCTACCGACAACGCCGGTGATCTGATCAGTGGTCTGCAACTGATCTACAACAAGGCACGTCAGGCGGCGATCACCCAGGAAATCTCGGAAATCGTCGGCGGCGCTGCCGCGGTGTAAGAACAGGTTCAAAATTCAGAGGAACCAGACATGAGTAGCGGACGTATTGTTCAAATCATCGGCGCCGTGATCGACGTGGAATTCCCGCGCGATGCCGTGCCGAGCATCTACGAGGCCCTGAAAGTTCAGGGCGTCGAAACCACCCTGGAAGTTCAGCAGCAGCTGGGCGACGGCGTGGTTCGTTCCATTGCGATGGGTTCCACCGAAGGCCTCAAGCGTGGCCTGAACGTGGAAAGCACTGGCGCAGCCATCTCCGTCCCGGTCGGCACCAAGACCCTGGGCCGTATCATGGACGTGCTGGGCAACCCGATCGACGAAGCCGGCCCCATCGGCGAAGAAGAGCGCTGGGGTATTCACCGCGACGCTCCGTCCTACGCTGACCAGGCTGGCGGCAACGACCTGCTCGAAACCGGTATCAAGGTAATCGACCTGGTCTGCCCCTTCGCCAAGGGCGGTAAAGTCGGTCTGTTCGGTGGTGCCGGTGTAGGCAAGACCGTAAACATGATGGAACTGATCCGTAACATCGCCATGGAGCACAGCGGTTACTCTGTGTTCGCTGGTGTGGGTGAGCGTACTCGTGAGGGTAACGACTTCTACCACGAGATGAAGGATTCCGGCGTACTGGACAAGGTAGCCCTGGTATACGGCCAGATGAACGAGCCGCCGGGCAACCGTCTGCGCGTTGCACTGACCGGCCTGACCATGGCCGAGAAGTTCCGTGACGAAGGCCGTGACGTACTGCTGTTCATCGACAACATCTACCGTTACACCCTCGCCGGTACCGAAGTATCCGCACTGCTGGGCCGTATGCCTTCCGCAGTAGGTTACCAGCCGACCCTGGCCGAAGAGATGGGCGTTCTGCAAGAGCGCATCACCTCCACCAAGAAAGGCTCGATCACCTCGATCCAGGCCGTCTACGTTCCCGCGGACGACCTGACCGACCCGAGCCCGGCGACCACCTTCGCCCACCTGGACGCCACCGTCGTACTGTCCCGTGACATCGCCTCGCTGGGTATCTACCCGGCAGTTGATCCGCTGGACTCGACTTCCCGTCAGCTGGACCCGCTGGTTATCGGCCAGGATCACTACGACACCGCTCGTGGCGTACAGTACGTACTGCAGCGCTACAAGGAGCTGAAGGACATCATCGCGATCCTCGGCATGGACGAACTGTCCGAGTCCGACAAGCTGCTGGTGGCCCGTGCTCGTAAGATCCAGCGCTTCCTGTCCCAGCCGTTCTTCGTGGCTGAAGTATTCACCGGCTCGCCGGGCAAATACGTCTCCCTGAAGGACACCATCGCTGGCTTCAAAGGCATCCTCAACGGCGACTACGATCACCTGCCCGAGCAGGCGTTCTACATGGTCGGCGGCATCGAAGAAGCCATCGAGAAAGCGAAGAAGCTGTAATCCGTGCGCCCGGCAACGGGCGCTTACGTGAGGCAAGGGTATGGCTATTACTGTCCACTGCGACATCGTCAGCGCCGAAGCGGAGATCTTCTCCGGTCTGGTCGAGCTGGTCGTAGCGCACGGCTCCCTGGGTGATCTGGGTATCGCTCTGGGCCACGCGCCGCTGATCACCGAGCTCAAGCCGGGTCCGATCCGCCTGGTGAAGCAGGGTGGCGAGCAGGAGGTGTACTACATCTCCGGCGGCTTCCTCGAAGTACAGCCGAACATGGTCAAGGTTCTCGCCGACACCGTGATTCGCGCAGGCGACCTCGACGAAGCGGCTGCCCAGACCGCACTGAAGGAAGCTGAGAAGGCTCTGCACACCAAAGGTGCCGAGTTCGACTACAGCTCCGCCGCAGCCCGCCTGGCCGAAGCCGCAGCGCAACTGCGCACGGTCCAGCAGGTTCGCAAGAAGTACGGCGGCTGAGCCGCGCGAAGCCTTCGGGCTTTAGCGAAAAATAGATAAAGGGTAGCCTTGGCTACCCTTTTTCTTTTTCGACATCCGGGGTTTCCCCGCTCACCAGGACGGTCTGTCATTCATGTCCCTCGAAATCGTCATTCTCGCCGCTGGCCAGGGCACTCGCATGCGCTCTGCCCTGCCGAAAGTCCTGCACCCGGTCGCCGGCAAGCCGATGCTCGCCCACGTGATCGATACCGCTCGCACGCTCAGCCCTTCCCGCATCCATGTGGTGATCGGCCACGGCGCGGAGCTGGTACGTGACCGCCTGCAGGCGGATGACCTGAATTTCGTAATCCAGGAGCAGCAGCTCGGCACCGGCCACGCAGTGGCCCAGGCCGCCCCGTTCCTGAGTTCGGACAAGGTGTTGATCCTCTACGGCGACGTGCCGCTGATCGAGCAGCCGACCCTGGAGCGCCTGATGGCCCAGGCCACCGCCGAACAGCTGGCGCTGCTGACCGTCGAGCTGGATGACCCCACTGGCTACGGCCGCATCATTCGCGACGCTGCCGGCGAGGTTCAGGCCATCGTCGAGCAGAAGGACGCCTCTCCCGAGCAGCGCGCTATCCGCGAAGGCAACACCGGCATCCTCGCTGTGCCGCGCGAGCGTCTGGCTGGCTGGTTGTCGCGCCTGTCCAATGCCAACGCCCAGGGCGAGTACTACCTCACCGACGTGATCGCCATGGCCGTGGCCGACGGCCTTCGTGTTGCTACTGCGCAGCCACAGGCCGCCATGGAAGTCCAGGGCGCCAACGACCGCCTGCAGCTCTCCGAACTGGAGCGCTTCTTCCAGCAGCGCATCGCACGCCGTCTGATGGCCCAGGGCGTCACCCTGATCGACCCGGCGCGCTTTGACGTGCGCGGCGAGGTCAGCATTGGCCGTGACGTGCAGATCGACATCAACGTGATCCTCGAAGGCCAGGTGGAAATCGAGGACGACGTTCAGATCGGCCCGAACTGCTATATCAAGGACAGCACCCTGCGCCGTGGCGCCATCATCAAGGCCAACTCGCATCTGGAAGGCGCCCATGTCGGACCTGACAGCGATGTTGGTCCGTTCGCCCGCCTGCGTCCGGGCAGCGTGCTGGAGCGCAAGGTGCATGTGGGTAACTTCGTCGAGCTGAAGAACGTCCACCTGCAGGATGGCGTGAAAGTCGGCCACCTGACCTACCTGGGTGACAGCGAAGTCGGCGCGCGTACCAACATTGGCGCCGGCACCATCACCTGCAACTACGATGGCGCCAACAAGTGGCGCACCACCATCGGCGAGGACGTCTTCATCGGCTCCAACAACTCGCTGGTGGCGCCTGTGGATATCGGTGCCGGTGCCACGACTGGCGCGGGTTCCACCGTTACCGCCGAGGTGCCGGCCGGGACCCTGGCGGTCGGGCGCGCCAAGCAGCGCGTGATCGAAGGCTGGAAGCGTCCGGAAAAGATCAAGAAGTCCTGACGGTTCCTCAACCCGCCTGTGGGTAAGTTCTTATTCACAGGCGGGACTACGCTATTTCGTTATCCACAGAGACTTTCCTGAGCCGCGCTGCCGCCCGGTCGGGCGTCTTTCCTGCCGGAGTTTCCCGATCATGCTCGGCGTCGCCGTCCTGATCTTTCTGATCACCGACCCGTTCGGCAACATCGCGGTGTTCCTCGCCGCCCTGAAATCCGTCCCGGCCGAGCGCCGGCTCAAGGTCGCCCTGCGCGAACTGCTGCTCGCACTCGGCCTGCTGCTGATCTTCCTCACGCTTGGCGAGCACATCCTTACCGGCCTCGGGCTGTCCAAAGAGGCGACCGGAATCGCCGGCGGCATCATCCTCTTCGTGGTCGCCATGCGCCTGATCTTCCCAACTCCCCAGGGCGTACTGGGCGACATGCCCGACAGCGAGCCGCTGCTGGTTCCGCTGGCGACGCCAGCGGTAGCCGGCCCCTCGGCACTGGCCATGCTGATCACCCTGCGGACCACCTACACTGGTCCGTTATGGGAGCTGTACCTGGCGGTGATCCTGGCCTGGGCGGCGACGGCCGTGATCCTGTTGCAGGCCTCGTTCCTCCAGCGCTTCCTCGGTCCTCGCGGGCTGACCGCCGTGGAGCGCCTGGCCGGCATGTTGCTGATCATGCTCAGCGTGAACATGCTCCTGCAGAACCTGCGCAGCGTCCTGCACATCGCAGCGTGAGTGAGTCCATGACCCTACGTGCCCTCAGTCTTGCCCTGTTCGCCCTGCTGCTCGCCGGCTGCGCCGAGCAGGGGCTGCAGATCGATCGATCGCATGTCTCGCGCAACCAGGACAGCCGCATCCAGTACATCATCATCCATTACACGTCGGAGAACCTGCCGCGTTCGCTGAAGGTCCTGACGCGTGGTGAAGTCAGCGCCCATTACCTGATCGGCGACCAGCCGCCGACCATCTACCAGCTGGTGGACGAGAATCGCCGTGCCTGGCATGCGGGACAGAGCGAATGGCAGGGGCGCACCTGGCTGAACTCCACGTCGATCGGCATCGAGCTGATCAATCCCGGTTACCGCGAAACCCCCAGCGGCAAGATCTGGTACCCCTATCCTGACGCCCAGATCGACGCCCTGATTGTCCTGCTCAAGGACATCAGCAAGCGCCAGGGCATCACGCCGGATCACATCCTCGGCCACAGCGACATCGCTCCGCAGCGCAAGGTCGATCCGGGCCCGCTGTTCCCCTGGAAGAAGCTTGCCGACGCCGGCCTGATCCCCTGGCCGAAGCCGGGCGAGATCGCCCGCCGCCTGGGTGAGCTGAATGGCCAGCTGCCCGCTCCACGATGGTTCCAGCAGCAGCTGGCGCGTCACGGTTACGCGGTGCCGCTCAATGGTGTACTCGACGAACAGACGCGCAACGTGATCGCTGCCTTCCAGATGCGCTTCCGCCCGGACCGCTTCGACGGCGAGCCGGATCTGGAGACTGCAGCGCTGCTGCTGGCCGTGCCAACCAGCTAAACCGGCAACAGCACGTAGAAGTGCGAGCCTTTGCCCGGCTGCGAGTGCAGGACGATTCGCCCTCCGTGCAGCTGGACGATCTCCTTGCACAGCGCCAAGCCCAGGCCGGCACCGCCCTTCTTGCTTCCGATCTGTACGAAGGGCTCGAAGATGCGACCCTGCTGGCTGAAGGGAATCCCGTCGCCGTTGTCTTCCACGGCGATCGTTACCCGTTTATCGTGACAGCGTGTCTGCAGCCGGATCACTCCGCCTTCCGGGGTGTGGCGCAGGGCGTTGCTGATCAGGTTGTCGATGACCCGTTCGATCTGCAGGCGATCGAGTTTGAGCGGCGGCAAGCCCTCGCCGGCTTCCATCTGGAGATCGATGAGCTGGCCGCGCGCCTGGCCCTCGAAGCGCTGCCTGGCCTGCGCCAGGATTTCGTTGATATCGCAGGGCTGCAGGTCGAGTTTCTGCGTGCCGCTCTGGTAACGGGAGAAATTCAGCAGGTCGCCGATCAGCATGACCAGCCGCCGCATCTCTTCATCGACCGTGGTGAGCAGATCGTGCTCGCGGGATTCCCTGGGGAATACCAGGTGCTCTGAGAGCAGGCCGAAGGCCATCTGCATGCCGGTTACCGGGGTGCGCAGCTCATGGGAAGCGCGCAGCACGAAGTCATTGCGTACCCGTTCGAAGGCGCGTTGCTCGGTGACGTCGCGCAACACCATCACCGCGCCGATGTTGCGACCGTCGTCATGGGTGACCGGAGACATGCCCCAGGTCAGCAGCCGTCGTTCCCCACTCACTTCCACCACCAGGTCCAGGGGCGTCTCTTCCAGCAGATCACCCGCCAGCGCCCTTCGGATGGCCTGGGTCAGCTCCGGGGTATCCAGCAACTCGCCCAGATCCTTGCCGTGTGGATCGCTCCTGGAGAACAACTGGCGGCTGGCGACCGGGTTGGCATGTTCGATATGGCCGTCGCGATCGAGGATCACCAGGCCGTCGTCGATGCTGTCGAGTACCGCCTGCAAGCGCCGGCGCCCGTAGCCGATAGCCTCGGTGTTGGTCTCCCGATACAGGCGCAGGGCCTCCGCCATCAGACCGAAGCGGCGGCTCAGGGCGGCCAACTCGGCCACCGGGGAAATCGGCAGGGTCAGGTCGAAGTCACCCTGTCCGATCTTGTCCGCTGCCTTGGCCAGGGCGCCGATCGGCGCACCGAAACGGCGGGCAATGCTGTGGGCGGTCACGAAGCCGATCAGCAGGATGGCCACGCCCACCAGTCCGAGCAGCCCGCTGATCAGCAGCGTCCGTGTGCGAGCGTCGCTTTCCTGGGTATCGATATTGCGCATGGCGAATTCATGCAGAGTGAGCAGTTGTTGCCGCAGTGCGTCCAGGTTGCGACCGAGGTCACTGTCATCCAGCAGGTCGGGGAGGCCGGGGCCCGGATTCTCCGTGGCATCGACGAACTGCCGATGGGCGTCGGCGATCTGCTGTAAAAGTTGCCGCTCCGTGTCACTGGCTGCGCGCTTC
Source organism: Pseudomonas sp. SCB32 (assembly GCF_009189165.1). Classification (NCBI taxonomy): domain Bacteria; kingdom Pseudomonadati; phylum Pseudomonadota; class Gammaproteobacteria; order Pseudomonadales; family Pseudomonadaceae; genus Pseudomonas; species Pseudomonas sp. SCB32. Next base: position 6,290,185 of record NZ_CP045118.1, on the reverse strand, counting down.
TGGCCGTGCTCCAGCTGATCGCTGAAGTGCTGGCGGGCAGCCTCCAGACGCTCTCTGCTCGGCTCTGTACTGAGTACCTGGACCAATTCATCACCCAGGGCCTGGCGCAGCTGCTCGCTGACTTCGATGGTGTCGAAATTGCGCTGGATGAGTTCCGCCTGCTCGCGGCCGGTGAACACCACGCTGAACAGCCCCAGCAGCAGCCCCAGCAGGGCCACCGTCATGAGCGCCGAGATGCTCAGGAAGAGCTGCGTGCGCAATGTCAGCGGCAGGGAGAGTTTCACAGGCTGTATTGCTTGCGCTTGCGGTACAGCGTGGATGCGTCGATGCCCAGGGTCTTGGCGGCCTGATCGAGGGTTGCGCTGGAGGCCATCACCGCGGCGATATGAGCTTTTTCCAATTCTTCCAGACTGAGTGCTTCGCCGATGCGCGGTGTGGCGTTCGCCGAGTGCTCGCCAGGGGCGAGGTGTTCTATACCGATCATCTCCTGATTGCAGATGATGCTCGCACGTTCTATTACGTTTCTCAGCTCGCGCACATTGCCGGGCCAGCCATAGCGGCGCAGCAGGTCGCGGGCTTCATCGGTGAAGCCGCGGGCCGGTCGGCCATAGTCCTTGACGAAGCGGGCGAGGAAGCGCTCGGCAAGGGTCAGGATGTCCTCGGCGCGTTCGCGCAATGGCGGCAGGTTCAGCACGATCACGTTCAGGCGGTACAGCAAGTCCTCACGGAAGCTGCCCTGGGTGACCATGCCGGCCAGGTCGCGGTTGGTCGCCGCGAGAATGCGCACGTCGGCGCTGCGCGAGACCGGATCGCCTACCCGCTCGTACTCCTTGTCCTGGATGAAGCGCAGCAGCTTGGGCTGCAGGACCAGGGGGAAGTCGCCGATCTCGTCGAGGAACAGGGTGCCGCCGTCGGCCTGGCTGATGCGACCGAGGGTGTTCTCGGTGGCGCCGGTGAATGCGCCACGGCTATGCCCGAACAGTTCGCTTTCGGTCAGCTCGGCACTCAGCGACGGACAGTTGATGGTCACGCAGGATTTCTTCGCCCGCTTGCTCCAACCGTGGATGGCCCGCGCCAGCTCACCCTTGCCGGTACCGGACTCGCCAAGGATGAGGATATTGGCGTCGGTGGCAGCGACCTGGCGGGCGGTTTCCAGCACGGCGGCCATGGCCGGGCTCTGCGATTCGAGCACTTCGCCCTGCTTGCGCATTTCGCCTTCCAGCGCCTCGAGGCGTGTGGTGAGCTGGTGAACCTCCAGCTGCTTGGCGGCGGCAAGGCGCAACTGATCGGGGCTGCAAGGTTTCACCAGGTAGTCGGCAGCCCCGCCCTGCATGGCGTTTACCGCGCTGTCGATTGCGGAGTGGGCAGTGATGATCACCACGCGCATCCAGGGCGCCTGCACGCGCATCTGGGCCAGCACATCCAGGCCGTTGTCTTCGCCCAGGCGCAGATCGAGGAAACACAGGTCGAACACCTGGTGCAGCAGCAGTGTGTCGGCCTGGGAGGCGCTGCTGGCGGTGGCTACGCTATAGCCTTCGTCTTCCAGGCAATAGCGGAACGAGCGGAGGATGGCGGGCTCGTCATCGACCAGAAGGATGCGGCCTTGTTGCTCAGCCGGTGCGTCCATTCGAGGTGTTCCTCATTATTTGTCTTAGGTTAATTATTAGTCCCGGAAATTTCGTGCAAGTTGCAAAGGCTCTTTCCAGAGCGTCGGGCAGGCTGCAAGGGCAGAGTTATCCACATGGTGGGTAATACGTTGAAATAGAATGACTTATCAACAGGATGGCACTGACAGGGGCGTACTGGTGTCTCTACTGGCAGTACAGAAAATCGCCAAGGAGCGCACCATGTCTATCCCGAAGCTGCTTGTCCTGGCCCTCGGCAGCGTGTTGCTGGCCAGCCAACCGTTGGTCGGCCAGGCCGAGGAATCCACCCTCACCGAGCAACTGGCTGCCGCGCGCCAGGAAGGTTCGATCTGGACCGCCATCAACCTCAACCGCGACCTGAAACCCTTCAGGCTCAGCGTGGATGTGGAAAAGGGCCGTGCCGTGCTCAGTGGCAAGGTTGCCAATGAAGAACAGCGTGCACTGGCGGCGCAGGTCGCGATGAGCGTCGAAGGCATCACCGCTGTGGATAACCGTATTACCGTCGACTCGACACTGGCCAACAGCGAAGCGCCGCGCAGCGATGCGGTGCAGAGTTGGGACGATGCGGCGCTGGCTGCTCGGGTCAAGGCCAAGCTGCTGCTCGATAAGCCCGCCGACGGGCTGGACATCAAGGTCTCCAGCAAGGCGGGCGCGGTCACCCTGGAAGGTACGGCACCCAGCGAGGAAGCCAGCCAGCAGGCCTCCCACCTTGCCGTGCAGACCGAAGGGGTCGCCTCTGTGGATAACCGCCTGAAGGTGGTGCCGGAAGGTTCGTCGACCAAGAAGCTGGAAGATTCCGTGAACGATGCGCAGGCCGCGGTCAGCGATGCCTGGATCACCAGCCAGATCAAGGCAGACGTGGTGGCGCGTCATGCGTTGAGCGGGCTTTCCATCGGTGTGTCCACCCGCGATGGCGTGGTCAGCCTAAGTGGTGTGGTGCCCAGCAGTGCTGAGCGTCAGCAACTGATCGACACCGCGCGCAAGACCCGTGGCGTTCATGAGGTGGACGCCAGCGCCTTGAAGGTGGCCGGGCAGACTAGCGGCCTGTACCGACCGTCCGAGGGGCAGATGCGGTCATGAGCCGCCCAGCCCATTTGCGCGACTTCCCGTGGTGAGCGTTCGGAGTCTGATCACAACCGGGCTTTCGCGGCGAGCATTGCAAAACGCACGGGCAAAGCCCCTTGATCGTGCAGGATGCGTGCGCCGAGGTCCTGCGCGAAAATTCCAACATATTGTTTTAAAAGGATAAAAAAGACAGCCGCAGCTTGGCATGTGGCGTGCAGATTTCCAGGGAAAGCAGCCCATGCCGCCAGCCTTGGCAAGGACGCACGCGACGGTCAGGAGAGTCGGGATGAAGAGCCAAGAAACACATGTCGATGTCTGGAGCCGGGTCCTGCTGGCCATCGCCCTGCTGCTGTTGCTGATCCACCAGGTGCAGTGGGTGTCGCCATCCTATGACGATCCCCGCGTACTTATCCCCAATGCATCCAGCGTGATGCAGGAGGTCTCGCGTTATCCACAGCCTCTTCCGGCCAGGGATAACGTCAGTCGGCACTTGGCCGCGAGGTCTCACGAGCCGCCAGCGTCAATCGCTCGCCATGGCGGCTGGGTGTTCTGAATCGGCGGCGCGCCTGCGAACCGCCCACCTGCGTGGTGGCCTGAACGTCGGGAGAGCGTCCGAATCTACAACCAGAAGAGGAGAAGTCCCATGCTCAGCTGGGCTCTGACATTCCTGATCATCGCCATCATTGCCGGTGTGCTCGGTTTCGGCGGCATTGCGGGCGCTGCGACCAGCATTGCCAAGATCCTGTTCGTCCTGTTCCTGGTGCTGTTCGTCGTGTCGTTCATCGCCGGGCACCGACGGGGCTGACACCTATCCTCCCGATTGGACAAGGAACCTGGCGATGGGCTTCATCCGTAACCTCCTGATCGCTCTGCTGTTTCTGGCTGGTGCCGGGGCCCAGGCCCTGGCCTTGGGGCCGGACAGGATCGCCCGGTACCGGGTCGATCAACTGGTAGCCTCCGATGGACAGTACGGGCAGACCTGGCATTCGGTGGTCCAGAATGAACGTGAGCTGCCCAACTGGGTGATGAGTCTCACCGGCACATCGATGCCGATGCACTCGGTGGACAAGGTGAACGGCAAGTAACTGGTGGGCGAACTCTGTGAAGCCTACGACTGCACCAACCATCGGCTTTATGTGGCCTTCACCTGGGACAAGCGGAAGGCTTACGCCCTCTATGTGAAGGTGCCCGAAAGGCTGCCGCCGGGCCAGGCGCCGAGCTGGCTGGGCGAACCGAGCGAGGCGGTGAAAAGCATTCTGGACGAGGAACTCAAGAGCGATCCGAACTGGTTCTGATCGCGCCTGGCTGAAGGCCTGGCGCATGGCCAGGGGGCCGGGATGTTCGGGGTGATTCAGGCCCTGAGCAACCCAGGGGTACAAGGAGTGCCTCCGCAACGGCGGACCGGGTCAGGGCAAAAGGCTGTGGCGGAACCGGCGTGAGAATGGCCTCACCCCGGTTCCGCAGAGCCGGGCCCGTCAGGGTTTGAAGTTGGCGGCGTCGCGCGCCCAGCCGTCGAGCACGGGTTTCAGGTCATTGAGCGTCAGGCGTGTGCTGGTGTTCTCCAGCGTCTTGCCGGCGCCCTTGCGCACAACCTTGGCCACCGGCTTGCTGGTGGCACCATCCAGCGCTTCCATTTCCACATAAACCTCGGTTTCCTGGTCCCGCGTGCCGATTGCGGTGGTGGTGGCCGCCACCACCAGGGCGATCGGGATCACCTCGTAGGCGTGCAGACCCTCGGTGGAAACGTTTACGCCGGTGATAGCAGTCTTGAGCACCAGGGTGTCGCGATCGGCTTGCTGTACCACGCGATAGCGGCTGCTCAGCTGCTGCTCGATGCGCTGCTTCAGGTAATCGGGAATCGTGTTCAGGGTCGTCTGATCGACGTTCTCGGTAGGCTTGGGTTGCGGGAAGTACACCGGCCGCTCCACCAGCACCGAGCTGTAGTTGCTCAGTTTCAGATTCGGGTCCACCCAGCGCAGCACCGGTTGCCCGCTGGGCGAGGTCGCGGGTTTGAGCTGGGAGTAGTCGTCGAGGAAGCCTGAATACTGCGAGGCGTCCGGTTTCTGGCTGGAGCATCCGGCCAGCGCCAGGGCGCTGGCCAACAGCAGGGTGGGTACTACCGGGAGTCGCGTCATGGAGCGTCCTTTTCTGGAGGGGTCATTGCATGCGAACGGTCAGCTTGGCCACGTGTTCGCCCTGAAATCTCGCCAGGGCCAGTTCCTTTTCGCTGGGCTGGCGCGAGCCATCCGCGCCGGCAATGGTAGCGGCGCCGTAGGGTGAGCCCGCTCGAAGTTCACTGATATCGGTCAATTCCGGTGCGCTGTAGGGCAGGCCTACAATGACCATCCCGTGGTGCGCGAGGGTGTGCCAGAACGAGGTGATGGTGGTTTCACCACCGCCTCCGGTACCGGTGGACGTGAAGACGCCTGCGAACTTGCCGATCAGCGCGCCGTTTATCCACAGGGCGCCGGTCTGATCCAGGAAGGTGCGCATTTGGCCGGCCATGTTGCCGAAGCGGGTGGGTGAGCCGAACAGGATCGCGTCGTAGTCGGCCAGTTCCTGCGGGCTGGCCACCGGAGCCTGCTGGTCGAGTTTCGCGCCGGCATTGCGGGCGATGTCCTCGGGCATGGTTTCGGGAACGCGCTTGAGCGTCACCTCGACACCGGGAACCTTGCCGGCGCCTTCGGCGACGGCTTGCGCCATGCGCTCGATGTGACCGTACATCGAGTAATAAAGGACCAGGATCTTCTTCATCACGGGCTCCTTTCTTCAAGGATGACGGCCATCGGCGGCCGGATAGATTTCAGCCTAGCCGTCTTTGTAAACCGCTGCGTGGCAGGCATCGGGATTCCTGACCCATACGAAAAATCAAGGGGACGGAGATCTGGGACGCCTGTTTCAAGTGCCTTTCCTTATGCCGATTGTGCATAGGGTAGGCATCTCCGGCATTAGACGAGGGAAATGGGTGTAGGAATCATGCGCCCCCTTTTCGCTGGCCATCGGTACCCCGGTGGCGATGCGGAACCCCGACTTCCACAAGAATCAAGGGTGACTCAACTATGGGCAAAGCCAAGCTCAGCCTCGCCTGGCAGATCCTCATCGGCCTGGTACTCGGAATTGCACTGGGCGCCGCGCTCAATCATTTCAGCGCGGAAAAGGCCTGGTGGATCAGCAATGTTCTCCAGCCGGCCGGTGACATCTTCATCCGCCTGATCAAGATGATCGTGGTGCCGATCGTGATTTCCTCGCTCGTCGTCGGCATCGCCGGCATGGGCGACGCGAAGAAGCTCGGACGGATCGGTCTGAAGACCATCATCTATTTCGAAATCATCACCACCGTCGCCATCGTGGTCGGCCTGCTGCTGGCGAACGTGTTCCAGCCGGGCGCCGGCATCGACATGAGCACCCTGGGCACTGTGGATATCTCCCAGTACGCGCAGACTGCCAAGGAAGTCGAGCACCACCATGCGTTCGTCGAGACCATCCTCAACCTGATCCCGTCGAACATCATCGCGGCCATGGCCCGTGGCGAGATGCTGCCGATCATCTTCTTCTCGGTGATGTTCGGCCTGGGGCTTTCCTCGCTGCCGGCACCGACCCGCGAGCCGCTGGTGAAGATGTTCCAGGGCGTGGCCGAGGCAATGTTCCGCGTTACCCACATGATCATGCGCTACGCCCCCATCGGCGTGTTCGCGTTGATCGCGGTGACGGTCGCAAACTTCGGCTTCGCCTCGCTGCTGCCGCTGGCCAAGCTGGTAGTGCTGGTGTACTTCGCCATCGCCTTCTTCGCCTTCATCGTGCTGGGCCTGGCTGCGCGCCTGTTCGGCTTCTCCATCATCAAGCTGATGCGCATCTTCAAGGACGAACTGGTCCTGGCGTACTCCACCGCCAGCTCCGAAACCGTGCTGCCGCGCATCATCGAGAAGATGGAAGCCTACGGCGCGCCCAAGGCGGTGAGCAGCTTCGTAGTGCCCACCGGCTACTCGTTCAACCTCGATGGCTCGACCCTGTACCAGAGCATCGCGGCGATCTTCATCGCCCAGCTCTACGGCATCGACCTGTCCATCGGCCAGCAACTGATGCTGGTGTTGACCCTGATGGTCACCTCCAAGGGCATCGCCGGCGTGCCGGGGGTCTCCTTCGTGGTACTGCTGGCCACCCTGGGCAGCGTGGGCATCCCGCTGGAAGGCCTGGCCTTCATCGCCGGCGTCGACCGCATCATGGACATGGCGCGTACTGCGCTGAACGTGATCGGCAACGCACTGGCCGTGCTGGTGATCTCCAAGTGGGAAGGCGTCTACGACGCGCAGAAGGGTGCCCGTTACTGGCAAGCCATGCAGGACGGTCGCGTCGAAGCGTTCCTTGAAGGTGAGAGCCCGGAGGGCAAGCAGAGCTCCGCCGCTCACTAAGGCATGACGTAGGAGCGGACTCCGTCCGCAATAGGTCTGCATCGCGCCGGAAACCATCGCGGACGAAGTCCGCTCCTACACCGCCTGTGAGCTTACAGCGGTGATCGGCTCTCCCGGTGTACCCTCGACCAGTTATCCACAAGGCCCCGGCATTGCCTGGGGCCTTGTCGTTTCTGGCGTCGGGTGAGCTCGTGCCGCTATCATCCCGACCATTCCAAGGGGGACTCTCCATGCTCAACGGCCTGTGGCTGGGCTTTTTCATCGTCGCGGCGGTTACCGCGCTTTCCCGCTGGCTGCTCGGAGGCGAGGCGACCGTCTTCGCCGCCATGGTGGAAAGCCTGTTCGCCATGGCCAAGTTGTCGGTGGACGTGATGGTGCTGCTGTTCGGCACGCTGACGCTCTGGCTGGGCTTCCTGCGCATCGCCGAGAAGGCCGGCCTGGTGGAGAAGCTCGCGGTCCTGCTCGGCCCGCTGTTCCGCCGGCTGATGCCGGAAGTGCCGGCCGGCCACCCGGCCATCGGCCTGATCACCCTGAACTTCGCTGCCAATGGTCTGGGCCTGGACAACGCCGCCACCCCCATCGGCCTGAAAGCCATGAAGGCGCTGCAGGAACTCAACCCCAGCAGTACCACCGCGAGCAACGCACAGATTCTCTTCCTGGTGCTCAACGCCTCGTCGCTGACCCTGCTGCCGGTGACCATCTTCATGTACCGCGCGCAGCAGGGCGCCGCCGATCCGACCCTGGTATTCCTGCCGATCCTCCTCGCCACCAGCGCCTCCACGCTGGTAGGCCTGCTCAGCGTGTCGGTGATGCAGCGCCTGCGCCTGTGGGACCCAGTGGTGCTGGCCTACCTGATCCCCGGCGCGCTGGCGCTGGGCGCCTTCATGGCGCTGCTCTCCAGCCTGTCCGCCACCGCGCTGGCGCAGCTGTCGTCGCTGCTGGGCAACGTGACCTTGTTCGGCATCATCATGCTGTTCCTCGTGGTCGGCTGGCTGAAGAAGGTTCCGGTGTACGAAACCTTCGTCGAAGGCGCGAAGGAAGGCTTCGACGTTGCTAAGGGCCTGCTGCCCTACCTGGTGGCGATGCTCTGCGCGGTTGGCGTGCTGCGGGCCTCCGGCGCGCTGGAAATGGTACTGAACGGCATCCGCTGGGGGGTCGAAGGCCTGGGCTGGGACACCCGCTTCGTCGACGCGCTACCCACCGCCCTGGTCAAGCCGTTCTCCGGCAGCGCGGCGCGGGCCATGCTGCTGGAAACCATGCAGTCCCATGGTGTGGACAGCTTCCCGGCGCTGGTGGCGGCCACGGTGCAAGGCAGCACCGAGACGACCTTCTACGTGCTGGCCGTGTACTTCGGTGCGGTGAGCATCCAGCGCGCCCGCCATGCCGTGGGCTGTGCGTTGCTGGCGGACCTAGCCGGCGTGCTGGCGTCCATCGGAGTCTGCTACTGGTTCTTCGCCTGAAGGGGGTGGGCGGCGTTCTTCGCCGCCTGCGCCTGGAACAGGCGCCATTCCCGCAGTATCACGCTGTAGGGGACAAAAACGCTCAGCCGAGCCATCCCCGCCTTCTCGGGGCGATCCGGCTGCGCTGACCAGCCCTTGCTGTAGCCGATATTGATCCCCAGCACGCTGCCGTCGCTGGCAATCAGTGGTCCGCCGGACATGCCCTTGGCGATCGCCGCGTCATGGATGCCGTAATGCTCCTGGCTGGATGACCCGGGTTTGACGAACGATGCCGGCCAGATCCGGCCCTGGGCGCTCATCGGGATCAACAGGCTACTGCTGCCCAGGGCGGTGACGGCTTCGCCGGGGCGGAAGTCGCGCCAGCGGGGAACCTGCCCCTCGGCCTTGTGGGTAATGAACAGCAGGTCGCAGCCGGTGCTGCAGCGATACGCCTGGTTCCGCAGGAAAGGGGTATGGGCGGCGGTAACGGCATAGTCGGAATTCCACTGAACGGCGGAGGCGACCATCACGCCCGGCAGTGGCGGTCCGGAAAAAACACTGAAGTAGCGATCGGTCAGCGAACCGTTGGTTTCTGGCGAGACCCATCCGTTGCAACCGGTCAGGACAACCAGAAACAACACTCCCCAATTCATGTTCATTGAAGCTCTCCCTTTGTGTAGGAAAAGCTAACGATTATTTTAGGGAATTTCTTATATAAATTTGAGATTCGTGCAGATGGATTTCTTTCGGAACTTATCTCGATAAGAGAAATATTCCTTAATTGTTGTTTTGAGTTTCAACTTTTTTAAGTGGTCAACTTATTTGAAGTGCATTTATATGTTTTATTGAAAACTGTGATTTGGTAGATAAGTTTTCATTTCCAGACGAGCGGTAGCGAAGCTTTCATGAACCTTTCAATCCCATGAAACATGGGGCCTGACCGCTGTTTTTGATTGTCGAACGACTCCGCTACACATATGGTTACAAATATATCGACCGATAAGTGCCTGCCTGCAGCCTGTCGGCGAGCTGCGACTTTCCTCCGTGGAAGTCTCCCGTATGTCAGCCTGAGTGATGTCGTCATGGCCCCGAATAATTCCAAAGCCAAAGCCGTCTTCCGTGTCGTGAGTGGTAACTTTCTCGAGATGTACGACTTCATGGTGTATGGCTTTTACGCCACCGCCATTGCCAAGACGTTCTTCCCCGGCGACGACGCCTTCGCCTCCCTGATGCTATCGCTGGCGACCTTCGGTGCCGGTTTCCTGATGCGGCCGCTGGGCGCGATCTTCCTCGGTGCCTATATCGACCGCCACGGTCGCCGCCAGGGCCTGATCATCACCCTCGGCCTGATGGCCATGGGCACGTTGCTGATCGCCTTCGTGCCCGGCTATGGGACCCTGGGTGTGGCGGCGCCGCTTCTGGTGCTGCTGGGCCGCCTGTTGCAGGGCTTCTCCGCCGGCGTCGAGCTGGGCGGGGTCTCGGTGTACCTGGCGGAAATCGCCACGCCCGACAAGCGCGGATTCTTCGTCAGCTGGCAGTCCGCCAGCCAGCAGGTCGCGGTGGTGTTCGCCGGCCTGCTCGGTGTGCTCCTCAACCACTGGCTGAGCCCGCAGGACATGGGCGAGTGGGGCTGGCGCGTGCCGTTCTTCGTCGGTTGCCTGATCGTTCCGGCGCTGTTCATCATCCGCCGTTCCCTGGAAGAAACCCCTGAGTTCCAGAAGCGCAAGCATCACCCGAGCCTGTCCGAGGTGCTGCGCTCCATTGGCCGGAACTTCGGCCTGGTACTGGCCGGCACCGCCATGGTGGTGATGACCACGGTGTCCTTCTACCTGATCACCGCCTACACCCCGACCTTCGGCAAGAACGAGTTGCACCTGTCGGACTTCGACAGTCTGCTGGTGACCATGTGCGTGGGCCTGTCCAACTTCATCTGGCTGCCGCTGATGGGCGCGCTGTCCGACCGCATCGGGCGCAAGCCGTTGCTGCTCGCGGCCACCGTGCTGGCGCTGGTCACGGCCTACCCGATGCTGTCCTGGCTGGTGGCCGCGCCGAGCTTTGCGCGCCTGCTGGAAGTGGAGCTATGGCTCTCCTTCCTCTACGGCAGCTACAACGGCGCCATGGTCGTTGCGCTCACCGAGATCATGCCGGCGGACGTGCGCACCACCGGCTTCTCCCTGGCCTACAGCCTGGCCACCGCCACGTTCGGCGGCTTCACTCCGGCCGTTTGCACCTGGCTTATCCACACCCTGGACAACAAGGCCGCGCCGGGCCTCTGGCTCAGCGGCGCAGCAACGCTCGGCCTGCTCGCCACCCTGGTGCTGTTCCGCAAGGGCGGTCGCCTGCGGGAGGGCGCGCTGGCAGCCGCGGGTGACTGACGCGGCTGCGGCGTTCTGTCTCACGGCGGACCCGGGCCGGCTTGACGCAAGTCAGGCTTGCCCGCGCGTGGAGGGCGAAGGATAGGGTCATCCCAATCCCTCTTCGCCAGCGGAGACCACGTCATGATGACCCACAGCAACCCTGCGGAGCTTGCAGCCCTCGCGGCTGTAGGCGCCGATCACTGGATAGAGACCCTCGATGACGGCAGCCATGTGCTGATCCGCCCGCTGCGCTCGGAAGACCGGGAACGCGAGCGCCTGTTCCTCGAGCGTCTGTCGCCCATGACCCGCAAATTCCGCTTCCACGGCGAGGTGAAGATCGACGACAAGCTGCTCGACCGCCTGATGGACGTGGATTACCAGCGCACCATGGCCTTCATCGCGCTGACCCATGTCGACGGTGAGCTGCGGGAGGTCGGCATCAGCCGTTACGCGGCGGTGGATGGCCAGCAATGCGAGTGTGCGGTGACCATCGCCGATGAGTGGAAGCAGCTGGGCCTGGATGTCGCGCTGATGCGCCACCTGATCGATGTCGCCAAGCGCAATGGCTTCAGCCAGATGTACTCCATCGACTCTTCCATGGACCGCGACATGCGCGACATGTCCCGTGAGCTGGGCTTCCGCGCCCAACTCGATCCGGAAGACGCCTGCCAGGTGGTTCGTCGCCTGGCCCTGTAAGTTCCCTGCTCCGGCGGGGCCTCAGCCTCGCCGGCGCCACAACGCCAGACCCAGCAGCACGGCAACCAGCAGCGTCGCCACGGCGGCCAGCGGATAGACGGCATCGTCGTCGAGCAATGGCTTTTCGATACGCAGGTAGCCGTCATCCTTGAACAGCTGCTGTGCCAGCTCGTTCACCTGCTGCAGGCTGACCTTCGCCAGGCGTTTGTCCTCGTCGGGGAAGCGACCGTCGTCGAAATCCGCCAGTGCTCCCCAGTAATAGTCCGCCAGCGTCGAGTTACCCGGTGTACTCCAGGCCAGCTGGGCGCGGGCCACGCGCTGGATTCGGCTGAAGCGCGCCGGGTCCAGGCCGTCGTGGCGAATCTTGTCCACCACCTCGCGCAATGCCTTGAGCGTGGCGTCCTGGTCGTCACGCTCGATGTCGGCGTTCAGGCTCAGGAATCCCTGGTTGGCCCAGGCGCTGCGCTCGCTCCACGGACCGTACGACAGCTCACGGCGCACCCGCAGATCGGTATAGAGCGCATCGTTCAGGTAGGCCTGCAGGAGGTCGAGGGACGCGCCATCGGCGTCTTCGGGCTCCGGGAATATCCAGTGCAGTACCGCGCTTTCGCCGAACAGGCTGGTGGTCAGCGTGCGCTGGCGCTCGGCGGGACCCTTCATCACCGGCACCTCGCGGCGTTCCGGGGTGTCGTGATCGACCAGCGCGCCATAACTGTGGCCCAGATACACCGGCAGGCGCGGGTCGAGGTCACCGACGATGATCAGCGTCATGTTGCTCGGCACGTACCAATCCTTGCGCAACTGCTCCAGCTGCTCCTGGCTCAGGTGCCCGACCGGTGCGCGCTCGGCGCAGGCGAGGCCCAGCTCTACGGCGAGCTGTTCCTGTCCGGCGCGGCTGACGTTCTGGTGGTCGAGCCAGCGCTGCAGGTGCGAATAATGGCCGCCGTCCTCCCGCACCAGCACCTGCTTGGCCGAAGCGATCTTGTGGGCATCCAGCTGGGTGCGGGTGATGGCTTCCAGAAGCAGGTCGAGCACCTGGCGCTGGGTGGCGGCCGGCGACTCGACGACGAAGGCAGTATCGCCTTCACTGGTATAGGCGTTCCACTGGCCACCCAGGGCCTGCATGCGGGCTTCCAGGTCGGCTTCGTCGCCGCCGTCCAGGCCGCTGAAGAACAGGTGTTCCATCAGGTGCGGCAACTGGCGGTCATGACAGGAAAAGTCGCTGAAGCCGACGCCGACGATCAGACGGATGGCGACGTGGCCCTTTTCGCGGGTGGGCTTGAACAGTACGCCCATGCCGTTTGCCAGCTGATAGGCCTCGACCGTCTGTCGCTGATCGGCGTGCGACCAACCAGCAAACAGCAGGGACAGCAGGGGTAACAACAACCAGCGCATGAGCGGAGCCTGAACGCAAAGCGACGAGAATAGCGGATTGACCGGCGCGAACCTACCCGTTATCCGCTCTACGGCTGGCCTCTTGCATCATCGCCGATGACTTCTATCGTCACTGTGGGGGGAGCGAGGCGGAATTACCCTCTGGTCACGGCGGATCACGCCGTGGTCGTGGATGAAGCGATTTGGAGGCTCCATGCGTGTCCTGATTACCGGTGCGGCCGGTTTCCTTGGCCAGAGTCTGCTCAACGACCTGGCTGTGCAGCATCTCGACTGGACACTGATCGCAGCCGATGTCCGCTGCCTGAGTCTGCAGGGGCTGCGCCCGAACATCGAGCCGCTTCAGCTGGACATCAGCGTGCCCTCCAAGGTGAGGCACTGCATGGATAAATGGCGCCCCGATGCGATCGTGCACCTGGCCGCGGTCATCAATCCTCCGCGCGAGATGACCGAGGCGCAGCTATACGCCATCGAGGTCGGCGGCACCAAGACGCTGATCGAAGCCGCCTGCGAAGCTGGTGTGCAGCAGCTGATCGTCACCAGTTCCGGAGCTGCTTACGGCTATCACCCCGACAACGCCGAGTGGATCGACGAGAGCCAGCCGCTGCGGAGCCATCCGCGCTTCCTGCATGTGCGCCACAAGCAGGCAGTCGAGCAGTTGCTGGCCGATATGCGCAAGCGTTATCCACAGCTCAAGCAACTGGTCCTGAGGCCGGGCACCATCCTCGGCCGGCGTGTGCATAACCCACTCATCGAACTGTTCGGCCAGCGCAAGCTCCTGGGCGTCACCGGCCATCCCAGCCGCTTCGTATTCATCTGGGACCAGGATGTGGTCAACGTCATCCGCCAGGGGCTGGAGCAGGGCCGCGAGGGCATCTACAACCTGGCGGGCGATGGTGCGCTGTCGCTGCGCGAAATCGCGGAACTGCTCGGTAAACCCTACCGAGCCTGGCCGGCCCCACTGCTGCGCGCCGGGCTTGGCCTGCTCAAGCCGCTGGGGCTGTCGCCGTACGGCCCGGAACAGGTGGACTTCCTGCGCTACCGGCCGGTGCTGGACAACCGCAGGCTCAAGGAGGAGTTCGGTTATCAGCCGCGTTACTCCAGCCGGGAAGCGTTCCAGGCATTCCTCGATGCCCGTGGCATGAACGGCTGACCTCCAACCCTGTCGATCAGTCTGTGTATAACTTGTAGATAAACCTGTGAAAAGCGGCCCGTGGCGGAGTTCAGGGCCGCAGGCCTTCAGCTGCCCGAGAGGCGGCGCCGCTGGCGGTACTCGCCCGGCGTCAGGCCTGTCCAGTGACGGAAGGCACGGAAGAACACGCTGGGTTCGGAATAGCCGAGCAGCGCGGCGATGTCGGTGGCGGGCAAGTTGCCCTCGCTGAGATAGCGCTCCGCCAGTTGCCGCCGGGTGTCGGCGAGCAGCTGTTGATAACTGCTGCCTTCTTCCGACAGGCGCCGCTGCAGGGTGCGCTCGCTCAGGCCCAGCTCGTTGGCCAGCGCCGCGCGACCCGGTTCGCCGCGGGTGAGTTGCTCGCTGAGCAGGGCGACGACCCGGCCGCTGACGCTGGCGCTGGGCAGGCGCGCCAGCAGACCTTCGGCGTGTTGGCGCAGCAGATCGCGCAGGGGCGCATTGGCCTGCGGCAGGGCAACGCCGACGATGGCCTTGGGCAGGCCCAGGGCATAGTCCTGGGCCTCGAAGTGCAGTGGGCAGGCGAAGGCCGTTGCGTAGTCGTCGAGCTGTTCCGGCGGGCTGTGCATGAAACGGCAGCCGGCAAGCTGCAGGGCGGGCAGCAGCGCCTTGAGCTGGCGCGCCCAGAATCCCAGCAAGGCCAGGGCGCGGGCGCGGGTGGCGGGCTGCTCGGGATTGAGCGGGCGGTAGGCGACCCAGATGACCTCGGGGTGCGCCTCGATCGTCACCTGTCCGCCTTCGCCTACCAGGCGCTGATAGCGCAGGGCCGACTCCAGGGCTTCGCCCAGGGTCGTGCTGCTTTGCAACAGGTAGCCCAGGGCGCTGAAGGACGCCGGCGACAGTGCACGGCCCAGCGCCAGGCCGGGCTCAGGGTTGGGCAGGCGGGCCTGGATCGTTTCCCAGAGCCGCTCCTGGTAGGGGAATTCGATGCGCGCGTCCGGATCGCCGAGCTGGGCTTCCTTCAGACCGCTGGCGGCGAGCAGCGCATCGCGGTCTAGACCCAGGCGGGCCGCGGCCAACAGCACGGCCTGGGTCAGGCTGGCGCTGACCGAGGGGGTGCGGTGTGTTTGAGAGCGTTCGTCCATGGCGGCGAATTCTGCCCTAACCCTGGGCCGGGGGTAACCTGTTGTTCGCGGCTCCGCGCGGCGCCCGGTGACTGCCGCGCGGAAAGGCCCGGTCGTTGCCCTGGTTCAACCGGTCACCCGTGAGCTGGGTGTCGGTGATTGCTGTGCCTGCAACGGCTCGACTTCAGGTTCGACGAAGTCCTCGGCTTCGCTGACGTCTCGCGCGCTATCGTCCGGGTTGTCCAGCACAGCATAGGCAATGGCGCAGAACAGCGAGTTCAGGCGCTTCATGTCGCTGATCAGGTCCAGGTGCAGCGAGCTGGTCTCGATGCTTTGCACCACCTGCTGGCGCAGGCGATCGACGTGGGCATGGGCGTAGTGGCGCTCCTGCAGGCGGAAGCGCTGCTTGGCCCGGCGCAGGCGCCGGGCGCCTTCCTGGTTGCCGTTGAGGAATACCGACAGGGCGAGGCGCAGGTTGCTGACCAGTTGTCCGTGCAGCGCGGTGATCTCTTCCAGGCCGTTGTCCGAGAACGAGCGGCTGCGCGAGGTCTTCTTGTCCTGCACGGCGCCGAGCATGTGCTCGATGATGTCGCCGGCCTGCTCCAGGTTGATCGTAAGCTCGATGATCTCCGCCCAGCGGCGGCTGTCGCGCTCGCCGAGGTCCTCGCGAGGCATGCGCGCCAGGTACAGCTTGATCGCGGTATAGAGCGCGTCGACATCGTCATCCTGCTTGCGGATCTGCTTGGCGAGCAGGGGATCGCCGCTGTGGATAACCTGCATCAGGTGATTCAGCATCTGCTCGACGATATCGCCCATGCGCAGGGTCTCGCGCACCGCGTTGACCAGCGCCAGGCTCGGCGTGTCCAGCGCCGCCGGGTCGAGGTGGCGAGGCCGCACGGTGTCTTCGGGCGACTGCCGGTCAGGCATCAGCCGCGTGCACAGCTGCGCCATCTGTTCGGTGAGCGGCAGGCAGGCCAGGCAGCGGGTGGCGTTGTAGAGCACATGGAAGGCGATCACCAGCTCCTGGGTTCGGAACGGCCAGTCGTCCATCCAGTGGGCCACCGGCCCCACCAGCGGCAGCACCAGCAGGCAGCCGGCGAACTTGAACAGCAGGCTGCCCAGCGCCACGCGCCGGCCGGCGGCATTCTGCGAGGCCGAGCTGATCAGGGCGAGGATGCCGCTGCCGAGGTTGGCGCCGACCACCAGGCACAGCGCGACCTTCAGCGAGATCACCTTGGACGTGGCCAGGGTCGCTGCGAGCAGCACGGCGGCCAGGCTGGAGTAGGAGATCATGGCGAACAGCGCGCCGGTCAGCGCATCGAGCATCACATCGCCGGTCAGGCTGGAGAACAGCACCTTGACGCCCTTGGCCTGGGTCATGGGCTCGGCGGCGGCCACGATCAGTTGCAGCGCCAGGATGATCAGCCCCAGGCCGATGAATACCCGGCCGAGTTGCCCGGCGCGGCTCTGCTTGCGGCTGAGGAAGAGGATCACCCCGAAGAAGATCAGCAGCGGCGAGAGCCAGGACAGGTCCAGCGTCAGCACTCGCGCCATCAGCGCCGTACCGACATCCGCACCGAGCATGATCGCCAGGGCCGGCGCCAGCGCCATCAGGCCGGTGGCGACGAAGGAGGTGGCCAGCAGCGCAGTGGCGTTGCTGCTCTGCACCAGGGCCGTCACGCCGATGCCGGCGGCGAAGGCCAGTGGCCGCTTCTGCACGCTGTGGCTCAGCACGCGGCGTAGATGGGTGCCATAGACCCTGAGAATACCGGTGCGGACGATATGCGTGCCCCACACCAGCAGGGCGACGGCAGAGAGCAGATCGAGCAGTTTGAGCATGTCGGGCCCCCTCACGCTTTCCGGGGCCGCTGACCTCAACAGCCCCCGACGACCTCGCCCGCAACCCGATAGCGCGGAAGGCCGATAAGGACACGGCAGCGTTCAGGCGTTGTCATCCAACTCTTTGGGTAGACCCGTGTTTTTCCCTTGGGGTTCGCCAAATGCCTGATTCGCTGGGGTTCCTGTGCTTGAGTAAAGCTGATCCTGTGCCATCGTGCGGCATGATGTGGCAGCGAGACGGCGAACGGTTCACCGCGTGCGTCTGGCCCGGAACAGAGGCTCTGCCATACCCTGTGGGTAAATGACCGGAACAGCAACGCGCCGGGCATCGGCCCGGCGAATGGACCATCCATCAGCAAGGAGTGTGCATGCGAGGTATTCGGGAAATCCTGCGGCGAGGCGGACTGATCACCCTGCTGCTGGCGCTGGGCGCGTGCAGCACCCTGTTCGGCGGTCGCGACCCGTTGCGGGTCGACCTGGTCGGGCTGGAGCCCATCGCCGGGCAGGGCATGGAGGCGCGCTTCGCGGTGAAGCTGCGAGTGCAGAACCCCAATGAGGACGCCATCGACTACCACGGCATCGCCCTGGACCTGGCGGTGAACGGCCAGCCGCTGGCCAGCGGGGTCAGCGATGCCAGCGGACAGGTGCCGCGCTTTGGCGAGAAAGTGATCAGCGTACCGGTGAGCATCTCGGCGTTCTCCGCCATCCGCCAAGCCTGGAGCCTGTCCGGCGGGCCGCCACGCCAGGGCATGCCCTACGAGATCAACGGCAAGCTGGCCGGTGGGCTGTTCGGCACGGTGCGCTTTTCCACCAAGGGCGTGCTGAACTGGCCGCAGCCGGTCGCGCGCCCTTGAAGGCATCAGCCTGTGGATAAACCGGGCTGTGGCTAGCCCGGTCGGGAGTCGCCCGGCTGTGGCTCAGGCGCCGGGAATATCCTTGCGCAGCTTCACCGGCTCCACGTCCTTGCGGCCGCGCAGGGTGCGCATGCGGATGTTCAGCGCTTCCACCGCCAGCGAGAAGGCCATGGCGAAGTAGACATAGCCCTTGGGCACATGGACTTCGAAGGCCTCGGCGATCAGCACGGTGCCGACTACGATCAGGAAGGACAGCGCGAGCATCTTCAGCGACGGGTGCTTGTCGATGAAATCGCTGATGGCGCCGGCCGCCAGCATCATCACCAGCACGGCGACGACGATCGCGGCGACCATCACCGGCACGTTGGAAACCATGCCCACGGCGGTGATCACCGAATCCAGGGAAAACACGATGTCGATGATGGCGATCTGGATGATGGTGCCGACGAAGCCGCCCATCATGCTCCCGGGCTCGCCCTCGGCTTCGTCCTCGCCTTCCAGGCCGTGGTAGATCTCGGTGCTGCTTTTCCACAGGAGGAACAGGCCGCCGAAGAACAGGATCAGGTCACGCCCGGAAATCCCCTGGCCGAAGACGTGGAACAGGTCGGCGGTCAGGCGCATCACCCAGGTGATCGACAGCAGCAACAGGATGCGCGTGACCATCGCCAGCGCCAGTCCGAAGAAGCGCGTGCGCGGCTGCATGTGCTTGGGCATGCGGCCGACCAGGATGGAGATCATGATGATGTTGTCGATGCCCAGGACGATCTCCAGGGCAGTCAGGGTGAAGAACGCAATCCAGATTTCGGGGCTGGTCAGCCATTCCATTGCGGGTTACTCGAGTCAGTCGTTGAACAGGGGGAACAGGCCCAGGGCGAGGGCGGCGGCGAGGATCGCCAGGCAGACCAGCACGGCCCATTTGAGGGTGAAGCGCTGGTGGTCGCCGAAGTCCACCTTGGCCAGGCCTACCAGCAGGTAGGTCGAGGGCACCAGTGGGCTGAGCAGGTGTACCGGCTGGCCGACGATGGAGGCGCGGGCCATTTCCACCGGGGTGATGCCGTACTGCGCGGCGGCCTGGGAGAGTACCGGGAGCACGCCGTAGTAGAAAGCGTCGTTCGACATGAAGAAGGTGAACGGCATGCTCACCAGCGCCGTGATGGTCGCAAGATACGGCCCCAGCGATGGCGGAATCACCGCCAGCAGGCCCTTGGACATTGCCTCGACCATGCCGGTGCCCTGCAGGATGCCAGTGAACACCCCGGCGGCGAAGATCAGCGAGACCACCGCCAGAACGTTCTCAGCGTGTGCGCCGATGCGTTTCTTCTGCTCCAGGATGCAGGGATAGTTCACGATCATCGCGATCCCGAAGGCGATCATGAAGAGAACCGGCATCGTCAGAAGACCGGCGATCAGCGTGGCCATCAGCACCAGCGTGAGGGCGCCGTTGAACCACAGCAGCGTCGGCCGACGTGCGTCGGGATACTGCGAGACGCTGACCTCGGCCAGAGCCTGGTTATCGGTCGGCAGGTGCAATTCGCCCAGGCGGGCGCGCTCGCGTTTGCCGTAGACCCAGGCGATGGCGAAGATCGCCACGATGCCGGCGAGCATGGCCGGGATCATCGGCACGAAGATGTCCGCCGGGTCCACGTGCAGCGCGCTGGCCGCGCGCGCGGTGGGGCCGCCCCAGGGCGTCATGTTCAGCACGCCGCTGGAAAGCATGATCAGACAGGCCATCAGCAGCGGGCTCATGCCCAGACGGCTGTAGAGCGGCAGCACGGCGGCCACGCAGATCATGTAGGTGGTCGAGCCGTCGCCATCGAGCGAGACGATCATCGCCAGGGCGGCAGTGCCCATCGAGACCTTCAGCGGGTCACCTTTCACCAGCTTGAGGATCTTGCGCACCGCCGGATCGAACAGGCCCGAGTCGATCATGATGGCGAAGTAGAGGATGGCGAACATCAGCATCACCCCGGTCGGCGCCAGGGTGCGGATGCCGTCCAGCATCATCGGCCCCAGGCCCTTGGCGAAGCCACCGAGCAGGGCGAAGGCGATCGGGACCAGGATCAGCGCGATCAGCGCCGACAGTCGCTTGGTCATGATCAGGAACATGAAGGTCGCCACCATGGCGAAGGCGAGGAAAGTCAGCATGGGGATAACTCCGTGTCGGCGCGGGATCAGCGAAGGCTGTGGATGAATGGGCGCGGAGCGGACGGAGCGGGGGAGGACAGGCAATGGAACATGGCGATCACCGATTGTTGTTTTTGTGCGGCCGGGAGGGCCGAGGGCGGCGATGCTAGGGGTTCAAGCTTTCAGCAGGCTTTCGCGTGGTGGTGCCGTTGATCGGGGGGCGAAGGAGCGGCGTGTGGATAAGTTTCAGGTGCCAGGGATTTACCCGTAGGAGCGGGCCATGCCCGCGATTTTCGTGGCACCGACCTACCGGTCGGATAGCGGGCATGGCCCGCTCCTACAGGGGAAAGGCAATCAGGCCAGCGCCTGGATTGCCCCCATCACCACCAGCAGGCTGGCGCCCGCCAGCAGCGTCTGCAGGGTGATGATCCCCGCCATCAGATGGCTTTCGCCGCCCAGCTGGCGGGTGAGCACGTAGGCCGTCGGCGCGGTGGGCAGGGCGAAGAACAGCACCAGCAGGGCGCTTTCCAGCGTCGGCAGGGCCAGCAGACGGGCGATGGCGAAGGCCAGCAGCGGCATCGCCAGCAGGCGGATCGCGCAGTTCCAGCCCAGTGCCGAGACCTCCGCGCGCAGTTCCTGCGGTTGCAGTGCCGCGCCCACGCAGAGCAGGCCCAGTGGCAGGCTCGCTACCGCCAGCAGGTTGAGCAGACGGTCGCTGCCGCCGGGCAGGCCGATGCCGCTCACATTGAGCAGCGCACCGACCACGCAGGCGAGGATCAGCGGGTTCTTCACGATCGGCAGCAGCAGTCCGCGCAGGCTGATGCCGCGTTCGGCGGTCAGGGCCCACACCGACATCACGTTCACCGTCGGCACCATCAGCGCCAGCATCAGAGCGGCCAGGGTCAGCCCCGGCTTGCCGTACAGGCTGCCCACGGCGGCCAGTCCCAGGTAGGTGTTGAAGCGCAGCACACCCTGGGCGATGGCGCCGAAGCGCGCCGCGCTCCAGCCGCGCAGGCGCTTGACGATCAGCAGGGCCACCCACGCGGCACCCAGGCCAAGCATCACCGCCAGCGCCTGACGGGCCAGGCCGGGATCGTTCAACGGCGCATTGGCCAGGCTGCTGGCCAGCAACGCGGGGAACAGGAGGAAGTAGTTGAGCCGCTCGGCGGCGGGCCAGAACGCCTCGCCGGGGAATCCCTTGCGACGCAGCACATAGCCGCCGACGATCAGCGCGAACAACGGCCAGAGGGCCTGGAACAGAGCGGTCACGGCGACCCCGCGAGGTGGGTGGAAGCGGGCATCTTGCCGAGCCGGCGAGGGAGAGATCAAGGCGTGTGGATAAGTTCCTCAGCCTTGCTCGCCAGGTTTTCCACAGCCGTTCAGGGTGTGGAAAACCTTGTCCACAGCGTCAGCGACGGAATCCGCCGCCGCCGAAGTGCCCTCCGCCGAACCCGCCGCCGCCCCACTGACGCTGGGTCTGGCCGAAGCGCTGCTGGCCGACCTGGCGGGATTGCATCTGCTGGTCGAGCTGGCTGCGTACGTTGCTCTGGCTCGGCTGGACGGGCTGCCAACCGTTGCTGGTGTGCTGCTGCCAGCCGCCATCCTGGGTGTGCTGGTAGACGTTGCCATCATGGCCGGCGTAGACGTCGCCGTTGTTCCAGGCCACGCCATTGCCGGTGCGACGGTTGTAGCTGACGCCCTGGTGCTGGTGGTCGAAGCTGCTTGGGTCGTCGTTGACGTTACCCTTGATGCCGTTCTGGGCGATGGTGGTGCGGCCGGTCTGCGCGTTGTGCGTGGCCACCTGGCGGCCCGCTTCGAAGTTGCCGTTGTCGTGGTCGATGGCGGCACCGCTGCGGCCCGCGCCGGACATGCCGGTGGAAGCATTGGCGTAGGCGCCCCGGCGGCCGGCTGCGCTCTGGTTGGTGTAGGGGTTGAAGGCCGCGCCCTGGGTGCCCTGGAAGTGCGTGCCGGTGCGCGGGTTGTAGCCGACCGCCGAGCTGCCCTGCCACTGGGTGCCGGTCCAGCCGTTGTAGCCGTAGGCGTGGCTGACCGAGCCCTGGCCCCAGCGCCCGTAGAAGTTCGCCTGGTTGATGTTGGTATAGCTCCAGCCGCCGGCCGGGTAGGGACCCCAGTACGGGCCCCAGTAGGGTTGTGGCGCGCCCCAGTAGGCGCCGGCGGCATAGCCGAAGGCGAACCCGGTCAGCGCGCCGACGGCAAAGCCGGCGCCGTAGCCGTAGGTCGGTGGGTAGCCGTAGTACACGGTGCTGCTGACGTACGCCGGATAGGTGTAGCCGGTACCGTAGACCACGGTGCCCGAGCTGTTCACCACCACCCCCAGGTAGCCGGGCGTGTAGCCCACGACCACGGTCTGCGGGGTGACCGAGTAGATGTGCACGTAGGTCACGTAGTACACCGGCGAGCTGGGTGGGATGCTGTAGATCACCGCCGGCACTTCGGTTGCCACCTGCCAGGCGCCAGCGGCGCTGGGGGAGACGAACCAGACGCCATTGCTCACCGCGTAGAATTGGTTGGGCGCCACTTCGATCACCGGCGTCGGGCTGTTCACCGCGTAGTGCAGGCTGGTGCCGCTGATCGGCTGGAAGTTCGGCGTGCCGTCGTAGTTCACCTTCAAGGTCGTCTTGCTGCGCGAGACGGTGGCGGTCTGCGGGATGCTCGCGGCGATGGCGGCCTCCTTGGCCTGCGGCGTGCCGGGCACCGAAACCAGTACGTTGGCCTTCGGGTCCT
This sequence comes from Pseudomonas sp. SCB32, assembly GCF_009189165.1. Taxonomy (NCBI): domain Bacteria; kingdom Pseudomonadati; phylum Pseudomonadota; class Gammaproteobacteria; order Pseudomonadales; family Pseudomonadaceae; genus Pseudomonas; species Pseudomonas sp. SCB32. The sequence continues at coordinate 6,267,366 of NZ_CP045118.1, read as the reverse complement.
TGGGCGAGATCTTGGCGAAATCGGCGGGCAGGTCCTTGCCCTCGACATAGCGCCACGGGCCCTTGTCACCGGGGCCGCTGAACCAGCGGCCGGAGACCAGCACGTACCAGGTGTTGTGGGTGGGGTCGACGAACACCGCGTGGTCGGCGTTCTGCATGGTCAGCAGGCTGACGCCGTCGACCGGGGCCATCTGCGCGGTGCCGTCGCTGACGATCAGTTCGGTGGGCTGGGTGGCGACCAGCACCGCCGGCGCCTTCGCCGGCGCCTTGCCGTCCTTGGGCAGTAACGCATCCACCGGGCCGTTCTTGCTGGCGATCTGCTGGGCGTTGAGCAGCGCCTGGGGCGGCTGGCTCAGCACCAGCCAGTTACCGTCCAGCGACTGCGACGTGTACCAGTTACCTGCCGCGTGCAGGTAGTTGTTGCCCTGGGCGTCACGCAGGATCAGCACACGGCTGTTGATCACATGCTCGAAGTCGCTGCCCGGGAGCGAATGCCAGTCCGGCTGGCCGTCGATCATCACCAGCACGGTCGGGGTGGCGGCGAAAACGATCTGCGGCGCGTCGTTCTTCACCTCGACGTGACGCAGCTTGTCCAGCTGCTGGTTCACCGCGTAGCTGGCCTGGAGCTCGTCCAGGGAGACGGTCAGGCCGTCCTTGGGCAGGTGCGCCACCAGGGCGTCGTGCACCTTGCCGACGCTGTCCGGCTCGGTGGGGACTTCCACCTTGTCGATGCGGATATCGGTGAGCTGCACCAGGCCGCTGGCCTTGTCGACGGCGGCGGCGGCGGAGAACTGCGCCACGCCATAGGTCGGCGCGGCGTTGGCGGCGCCCACGGCAATCGCGGCGCGGCCGCTCATGCGGGCGCCGTCCCAGGTTTCGATCTGGGGCTGGAAGATCTGCACGTGCTGATCACCCAGGGCGAAGTCGCGCGGCCACTTCAGCTCCGTGGCGGCTGGTGCCTGCGCGGCGGGTGGCGGGGTATCGGCCGCCATTGCAATGGGGAGGCCGTGCGCCAGGCCGATGGCCAGGGCAAGGGATGACAGGAGCGGGCGTAGAACCATGGTAGGAACCTTCCTTGAAAGAGCTGCGTTCAACGATAGTGCAGCGCCAGCGGTATGCGCGGACTTGCATTGCTGGTTTCCCATGCTGGCGCAAATTCGTGAGCAGGCGAACAGATTCCCACGCTGCAACCCCATAGATAGACGCTCTACGAGTTCCCTGCCGTCCCGTCTCCTGCCGGTTACAGCCCCAGATCGCTTAGCGACGGATGATCGTCCGGCCGGCGTCCTTGCGGCCAGCGGAACAGGCGCTGGTCCTCGCGGATCGGCAGGTCGTTGATGCTGGCGCGTCGCTCGGCCATCAGGCCGTTCTCGTCGAACGCCCAGTTCTCGTTGCCGTAGGAGCGGAACCAGTTGCCCGAGTCGTCGTGCCACTCGTAGGCGAAGCGCACCGCGATACGGTTGTCGGTGAAGGCCCAGAGTTCCTTGATCAGTCGGTATTCCAGTTCGCGGACCCATTTGGCCGTGAGGAACTCGACGATCTGCTCGCGGCCCAAGAGGAAGGTCGCGCGGTTGCGCCAGTGGCTGTCCGGTGTATAGGCCAGCGAGACGCGCTGCGGGTCGCGGCTGTTCCAGGCGTCTTCGGCGAGGCGGACTTTCTGGATGGCGGATTCCCGGGTGAACGGGGGAAGAGGGGGACGGGCTTCGCTCATGATGGTCTCCGGTAGGCAGTGAGGGTTGGAACCTGGTCTCCATACTCCGCCTGGCCCCTGATGGGGTAAATGACGGTGATCCCACGGATATTGCCAATCACGCTTTGGCGGTCTTTCCGTACGGCAATGCCCCCTGTAGGAGCGGGCCCTGCCCGCGAATCGCGCGCATGGCCCGCTCCTACACCGTTTTCTGGGTGATTCCCCTTCGGGCCAGCGCTTGCGCTGAACGCACTTCAGTGCGGCCCGAAGGGTGAGCGCAGCGAATAGCCCAAAAGACAGTTGCTCCTTCAAGGACATCAGGCCGGCGGGGAAACTGCCTTCGCAGTCGTCTTGCGCAACCCCACCCGGTCTTGGCTCGGGCACACCCCGAACTTCGCCCGGTAGCTGCGCGACAGGTAGGAGGGTGTCTCGAACCCACAGGCCACGCCGACCTCCAGCACGCTCATGTCGGTCTGTCGCAATAGCTGGCGCGCCTTGTCCAGGCGCAGGCCGAGGTAGAAGTTCGACGGCGTGTCGTGCAGGTACAGGCGGAACAGCCGCTCCAGCTGGCGCCGGGTGACCCGGATGTGTTCGGCCAGCTCCAGTGTGGACAGCGGTGGCTCGGTGTGGCGCTCCATCTCGCCGATCACCTGCACCAGCTTGCGATTGCTCACCCCATAGCGGCTGGCCACCTGCAGGCGCTGGTGATCCTGGCGGGTGCGGATGCGACCGACCACGAACTGCTCGGAGACCTGCACCGCCAGCTCCGGGCCGTGGGCCTGGGCGATCAGGTCGAGCATCAGGTCGATGGACGCCGTGCCGCCGGCGGAGGTGATGCGCGGGCCGTCGATCTCGAACAGCTCCTGGGTCGCCTCCACTTGTGGATAAGTTTCCCGGAAGGCCTCCAGCGCCTCCCAGTGCACCGTGCAGCGCTGGCGCGCCAGCAGCCCGGCCTCGGCGAGCACGAAGCTGCCGGTGTCGATACCGCCCAGGGTCACGCCGTCGCGGTCGAGCCGCTTCAGCCAATGCAGCAGCGCCGGGGTGCAGGCGCGCAGCGGTTCGAAGCCCGCCACCACCAGCAGCGTGTCGCCCGGCTTGAGCGCTTCCAGGCCGCTGTCGGCATTCATCGACATACCGTTGCTGGCCAGCACCGGCCCGCCGTCGGGGCTCATCAGGTGCCAGCGATACAGCTCGCCGCGAAAGCGGTTGGCCACGCGCAGCGGCTCCACGGCGGAGACGAAACCCATCACGGAAAAGCCGGGCAACAGCAGGAACCAGAAGTCTTGGGACATGGCGGGTACCGTGCGATTCAAGGCGGCCGGGAGGCGTCCGATTGGCGCGTTCGATTGGCATAGTGCAATTCGCCGGCGCTGGCAATCGGGGAGGTCGCTGCTGTGCAAGAGCTGGTCGCCCCAGTGCGATTCGTGGGGGCTTTGGCTGCGTAACGTGAACACCAGTCCCGCCGTGAGGGACCGCATGACAAACAACAACGATAACCAACGTCGCAAAGACCTTGTGGGAGATGTCATGAAGTCAACGATCAAAGCGGTCGGCTGCGCCGCGCTGTTAGTCGCCGCCAACACCACCTGGGCCGCCGAGCCCGCGCAATGCCAGAACGTGCGCATGGGATCGGTGAACTGGACCGACGTGGTGGCCAGCAGTGCCATCGCCGAAGCCGTCCTCGATGGCCTGGGCTACAAGGTCAAGCAGACCAGCGCCTCGCAGCAGATCGTTCTTGCCGGCATGGCCGACAAGCAGCTCGACCTCTTCCTCGGCTACTGGCAGCCGACCATGCAACCGGTCGCCAAGCCCTACCTCGACAAGCAGCAGATCGAAGTCATCACCCCGCCGACCCTGCCCGACGCGCAGTCCACCTACGCCGTGCCGACCTACGTCTACGACGGAGGCCTGAAAACCTTCGCCGACATCGCCAAGTTCAAGGACAAGCTCGACAACAAGATCTATCTGATCGAGCCGGGCAGCGGTTCCAACCGCATCACCGCGGACATGATCGCCAAGGACAAGTTCGGCCTGAAGGGCTTCCAGATCGTCGAGTCCAGCGAGGCCGGCATGCTCACCGCGGTCAAACGCGCCATCAAGCGCAATCAGTGGGTGGTGTTCTTCGGCTGGAAGCCGCACCCGATGAACCTGCAGATCGACATGAAATACCTCACCGGCAGCGACGACGTGTTCGGTCCCAACGAAGGCTCCGCCACCGTCTCGATCATGACCGCCAGCGGCTACCAGCAGCAGTGCGGCAACGTCGCCAAGCTCCTGCACAACCTGAGCTTCACCAGCGAGCAGGTCAGCCAGGTGATGGCGCCGATCCTCGACCGCACGCAGCCGGTGGATGCCGCCAAGGCATGGCTCAAGGCGCACCCCGAGTCCCTGCAGAAGTGGCTCGACGGCGTGACCACCTTCGACGGCAAGCCCGGCCTCGGCGCCGTCCAGATCTCGCTCAAGTAACTCCCTGCAGGACTCCCTGCGCACCGCCGCGCAGGGGTTCCGCTCGACCACAAGAAGGAGTGCCACCGTGAACTACGAAGTCATCGTCACCTGCGCGGTGACCGGCGCCGGCGACACCGTCGGCAAGCACCCGGCCATCCCCGTCACCCCCAAGGAAATCGCCGCCGCCGCCATCGAGGCCGCCAAGGCTGGCGCCACCGTCGCCCACTGCCACGTCCGCGACCCGCTGACCGGCAAGCCCAGCCGCGACGTGAACCTGTATCGCGAAGTGGTGGAGCGCATCCGCGAGAGCGACACTGACGTCATCATCAACCTCACCGCCGGCATGGGCGGTGACCTGGAGATCGGCAAGGGCGAGCGGCCGCTGGAGTTCGGCGCCGGCACCGACCTGGTCGGCCCGATCGAGCGCCTGGCCCACGTCGAAGCGCTGCTGCCGGAAATCTGCACCCTGGACTGCGGCACCCTCAACTTCGGCGACGGCGACTTCATCTATGTCTCCACCCCGGCCCAACTGCGTGCCGGTGCCAAGCGCATCACCGAGTTGGGCGTGAAGGCCGAGCTGGAAATCTTCGATACCGGCCACCTCTGGTTCGCCAAGCAGATGCTCAAGGAAGGCCTGCTGGAAGACCCGCTGATCCAGATCTGCCTGGGCATCCCGTGGGGCGCCCCGGCCGACACCACCACCATGAAGGCCATGGCCGACAACATCCCCGACGGCCTGACCTGGGCGGGCTTTGGCATCGGCCGCTCGCAGATGCCCATGGTCGCCCAGGCCATGCTGCTGGGCGGCAACGTGCGCGTGGGCCTGGAAGACAACATCTGGCTCGACCGTGGCGTGCATGCCAGCAACGGCCAACTGGTCGAACGCGCCATCGAGATCATCGAACGCCTCGGCGGCCGCGCCCTGACCCCGGCCGAGGGGCGCAAGAAGATGAACCTCAAGCCGCGCTGAAGTACGGCTTCTCTGGATCCCCGCCTTCGCGGGGAAGACGCCCGGTGTGCTGGCTGGTCATGGGTGGTTCCCACTGGCCCGAAAAACTCCAGCCCCCGGCGTTCTGGCTTCCTTTCACGTCACCCCCGCAAACGCGGGGATGACGCACGGTGTGCTGGCCGGTCAGGGGGGCCCACTTGCCCGACAAATCTCCAGCTACCGGCGTCCTGGCTTCCCTTCACGTCTCCCCCGCGAACGCGGGGGCCCAGAAAATGGCAGGTGCTTTCCATGTCCTTCATCACCCAAATCAAAACCTTCGCCGCGCTCGGCAGCGGCGTCATCGGCAGCGGCTGGGTAGCCCGCGCCCTGGCCCACGGCCTCGACGTCATCGCCTGGGACCCGGCCCCCGGCGCCGAAGCCGCGCTGCGCGCGCGCATCGCCAACGCCTGGCCGGCTTTGGAAAAAGCGGGCCTGGCCCCCGGCGCTTCGCAGGAGCGCCTGCGTTTTGTCGCCACCATCGAAGAGTGCGTACGCGACGCCGACTTCATCCAGGAAAGCGCCCCCGAACGCCTCGACCTCAAGTGCGAGCTGCACACCAGGATCAGCGCCGCCGCACGTCCCAGCGCGCTGATCGGCTCCAGCACCTCGGGCCTGCTGCCCAGCGAGTTTTACGCCGACGCCACGCACCCCGAACGCTGCGTGGTCGGTCACCCGTTCAACCCGGTCTACCTGCTGCCCCTGGTGGAAGTGGTGGGCGGCGAGAAGACCGCGCCGGAAGCGGTGCAGGCCGCCATCAAGGTCTACGAATCCCTCGGCATGCGCCCGCTGCACGTGCGCAAGGAAGTCCCCGGCTTCATCGCCGACCGCCTGCTCGAAGCCCTGTGGCGCGAGGCACTGCACCTGGTCAACGACGGCGTCGCCAGCACCGGCGAGATTGACGACGCGATCCGCTTTGGCGCCGGCCTGCGCTGGTCCTTCATGGGCACCTTCCTCACCTACACCCTGGCCGGCGGCAACGCCGGGATGCGCCACTTCATGGCCCAGTTCGGCCCGGCGCTGCAGTTGCCCTGGACCTACCTGCCGGCCCCGGAGCTGACCGAAACCCTGATCGATCGCGTGGTGGAAGGTACCTCCGAACAGCAGGGCTCGCGCAGCATCGCCGAGCTGGAACGCTACCGCGACGACTGCCTGCTGGCGGTGCTCGGCGCAATCAAGGAGACCAAGTCGAAACACGGTTTCGCTTTCGCCGACTAAGAGCCCGCCAGGATTTGCCGCGCGTCGGCATGACGGCTCCTCGCCTTGTCCTGCGCCAGCTCGCGAAATCCTGATCAGGTTCTACCCTCAGTACTTCCACCCGCTCCTGACCACCCCCTCTCCCTCTGGGAGAGGGCTGGGGTGAGGGCCTGACGGACGCCACGCCATGCACGCCCTGAAAACCTACGAAACCCCCATCCTCTGTGAGTGGACCGACTATAACGGCCACCTGCGCGATGCCTTCTACCTGCTGCTGTTCAGCTACGCGACCGATGCCCTGATGGACCACCTGGGCCTGGATGCGGAAAACCGCGCCGAGACCCACAACTCGCTGTTCACCCTCGAAGTCCACCTCAACTACCTGCACGAAGTGAAGGAAGGCGAACAGGTCGAAGTACGCACCCAACTGATCGCCCACGACCGCAAGCGCCTGCACGTTTTCCACAGCCTGCACCGCGCCGGCGAAGACCTCGCCCTGGCCGCCAGCGAACAGATGCTGTTGCACGTGAGCCTCGACGGCGGCGCACGTTCGGCGCCCTTCGAAGGCGAAGTGCTGGAGCGCGTGCTGCAGCTGGCCGAGGCGCACCGCCCACTGCCGCGCCCGGACTACGTGGGGCGCACCATCGGCCTGCCAGGATGACCACCGATGACACGACGCTATCCGCTGTCTGACGCCATGCACGCCTTCGTCGCCCGGACGGAATCCTTCGCCGTGGCCGACACCTCCCTCGCCGCCCAGCGTGAAGGCTATGACCGGATGGCCGCCGCCTTCGCGCCGCCACTCCCGGCGCGGTTGTCGATTCGAGATGTGCAGCCGGATGGCCTGGTCGACCTGCGTCTCTACCGGCCCGAGGGATCGTCCCCGAGCGCAGGTTGGCCAACCCTGCTCTACCTGCACGGTGGTGGATGGGTGCTGGGTAATGCGCGCAGCCACGACATGATCTGCGCCGAACTGGCCGCTGAACTGGGCATTCTGGTGGTCGCCGTCAGCTACCGGCTGGCGCCGGAGCATCCCTATCCTGCCGCCCTGCACGACAGCCTGGCGGTGTGGCGGTGGTTGCGCAGTGACGGCCTGGATGAGCCTGTGGATAAACAGCGCATGCTAGTGGCCGGCGACAGCGCTGGCGGCAACCTCAGCGCCGCACTCTGCCTCGCCTTGCGCGATGGCGGCGAGCCGCTGCCACGCGCCCAGGCGCTGATCTATCCCGCATTGGGCAATGCCGACACCCCCTCGCGTGACAGCTGTGCCGATGCGCCGCTGTTGTCCCGCGCCGACCTCGACAACTACCTGGCGACCTACATTTCCCGCCCCGCCGACTGGCACGACCCACTCGCCCTGCCATTGCTGGCGCCGGACCTGAGCGGTCTGCCGCCGGCCTTCGTCGGCGTCGCCGAATTCGATCCCCTGCGCGACGACGGCGAGCGTTACTGCATGGCGTTGCGCGAGGCCGGAGTCGACAGCGAGTTCTTCCCCGGTCATGGCCTGGTGCATGGCGCCTTGCGCGGGCGCGGCGTGGACGAGGTGGAGGCCCTGTACCGGGCGCTTCACCGAGCGCTGCAGGGCTTCCTCCGCGATTAGGGCGTGGGCTGGCCGAGGATGAACTCGGCGAGTGTCTTCAGTTGCGCATCGTCCAACGCCGGGAAGGGCGGCATCGGGATCTGCCCCCAGCGACCGACCCCGCCCTGGCGAATGTGTTCGGTCACACTCTGCAGCGCCTGCGGATCATCCCGGTAGCGCCCTGCCACCGCCTGGTAGGCCGGGCCGACCACGGTGCGGTCGAGCGCGTGGCAACCCAGGCAGCCGTTGGCGTCGAGCAGGCTGCGGGCATCCTGCTTCGCCGGGCTGGGCGTCGCCGCCTGCGCGGCGACAGTCTGCGCATGGGGCTTGCCGGAATAGGTATCGGCCAGATAGGCCGCGATCACATCGGCCTGCTGGTCGTCGACGGGCGCCCCGTAGGCGTGCTGCATCTTCGCCACTTCGCCGCGCCATTGGCTTTCGCTCATGCCCGGAGGCTGCAGCAGGATGTAGTCCGCCGAATGGCAAATGGTGCATTTCTGGTTGGCGATGGCGTAGCCGGGCAGCTCCGACGGCGTCAGGCGCGCGGTTTCCTTGGGCAACTCGATGCTCACCGGCTCGGCGCTGACGGCCGTTGCCGCCAGCAGGCCGGCGCAGGCGAGCGCGAGCAGGAATCTGATTGCAGGCATGGCAGGCGTTCCCGTTCTAGATGATGTGCAACGGCAGTGATTCGATCGAGTGACGGGCATAGCCGCCGGGGTTCCAGGTCGGCTCCGTCGGCTGCGTGTCGCCCCGTGCGTTCCGGGCCCGCACTTGCAGGTGAATGACCCCTCTCTGGCGCGGCTTCCACTCGGTGCGCCATTCGCGGAAGGAGTAGTTGCCCAGGTCTTCGCCGAGTCGCGTGGGCAGCCAGCTGCGCCCGCCGTCATCGGAAATCTCCACGCTGCGGATGCCGCTGCCGCCATCGAAGGCGATCCCGCGCAGGGCCTGGTTCTGCCCCAGGTGAAGGGTCTGGCCCTCGCGCAGGCTGGTCACGAACGAGCGCACCGGCAGGCGGCCGATGGGGCGGCTGCTGGTCAGCGCGCTGCCGGCCGGCAGGCACTGGCAATCGTTATCGGGGACCCGGTAGGCCTTCTGCATGAAGAAGCCGTCGAATTCGTGGTCGATGACCTCGATCTCGCTCAGGTGCTTGATCCAGTAGGTACCGAAGTAACCCGGCAGCACCAGGCGGATCGGATAGCCATTGAGCAGGGGCAGGTCCTCGCCGTTCATACTCCAGGCGATCAGTGGTTCGGCGCTCAGCGCGTGCTCGATATCGATGGCCTTGGTCATGCTCGGGGTGGCCGGCAGCACGGGCTGGTCCAGCCCACGGAAGGTGACCTGGCGCGCGCCATCCAGCACACCGGCATGGTTCAGCAGCGTGCGCAGCGGCAGGCCGACCCAGCGCGCATTACCCATCGAACCGTGGCCCAGCTGGGCACCGAAGACCCGTGGCTCGAAGTAACCGCGGCTGTTGCCGGAGCACTGGTTGACGGCGACCACGGTGACGGCCTCGCCCAGCGACTTCAGCGTCGCAAGGTCGAGGTCCAGCGCCTGGCGCACCTGGCCATGCACGCGCAGGCGGTAGTCGGCCGGGTCGATGCGGGTGGGAATGTTGGCCAGGTGATAGCGCACGAAGAAGGCGTCGTTGGGCGTCAGCAGGCCCTCGTCGAACACCTCGAAGGGCGTTTCCAGGTGCGGCGGACGCGTGGTGATGCGCATCAGCGGGCGCTTCTGCGGATAGGCGATCAGCTCCCGATCGCCATTGCCGAAGGGCTGCCGGGCGACGTTTGCCGCCAATACCTGGAGCGGTTGGGTGGCCAAGCCCGCACCCGCGAGCAGGGCGGCCTGGAGGAACTGGCGGCGATCGAAGCCGCCACTCTGCCGGGAATCACTCATGCGCTCGGCTCCTTCATACCAGGACCAGTCGGAGCAGGACGCAGGCGCCGTTGCAGGACGGCCACGCGAGCATTCCGGGGAGGACCGCCGCGCAGGCCAGGGCAGCGCCCAGAGGCAGGCAGAACAGCGGGGTGCGGTACCGGGCCAGTGGTCTGGTTTCGGTTTCGACAGTGAGGGTGTGCATCCTTCGCTCCTCAGGTGAGGTCACGGGGAGCACGGTAAGTGCCGGGTATTAATTTGTTAAATGAATAGTTCCTGTATTAAATACCTGAAAAACAGGTAGATAAGCCCATGGCCCTCAGCTTTCGCCAGCTCCAGATCTTCTGCGCAGTGGCCCGCACTGGCAGCACCACGGCTGCGGCGGAATCCATTTCGTTGTCGCAGTCGGCCACCAGCGCCGCCCTCAACGAGCTGGAGTCGCAACTCTCCACGCGCTTGTTCGACCGGGTCGGCAAGCGACTGCAACTGAGCGAGGTCGGCCGCCGCTTCCTGCCCCAGGCGCAACGCCTGCTGGATGCCATGACGCAGCTGGAACAGCAGTTCACAGCTTCTGATATTCCGCAGGCGAGCCTGACGGTGGCGGCCAGCAGCACCATCGGCAACTACGTGCTGCCGCGCCTGCTGGCGTCGTTCGACCAGGTGCAGCCGGGTGTGCGGGTGAACGCCCACATCGGCAATACCGGTGCGGCGGTGAGCGACGTGGTGGCCTTCGCCGCGGACATCGGCCTGATCGAAGGCCCCTGCCACGAGCCAGGGCTGCTGGTGGAGCCCTGGCTGGAGGACAGCCTGATCGTGGTGGCGGCGCCGGGACACCCGTTGGCGTCGCACACGCAGGTCTCCCGCGAGGCGCTGCGCCGCGCCCGCTGGCTGCTGCGCGAGCCGGGCTCGGGCACGCGCGAGGAGGTCAGCCACGCCCTGCTGGGCCACCTGCACTACCTGGAGGACAGCCTGGACCTGGGCAGCTCGGAAGCCATCAAGCACAGCGTCGCCGCTGGGCTGGGGATCAGCTGCCTGTCGCGCTGGGTAGTGGAGGAACAGCTTGTGTCGGGAAAGCTGGTGGAACTGCGCAGCAGCCTGCCACCGCTGCGGCGGCGCTTCTACATGCTGCGCCAGCGCTGCAAGTTCCTCTCGCCGGGCTTCGAGTCCTTCTGGCAGCACTGCCGCACGGTCGTCTAGCCATCGACGAGCGATTGCGCGAGGGCAAAAAAAATCCCCTGGGACGCCCGACGCGTGACAGGGGACAAAGCGAGCCGGTGTCGGCCTCTCAGTGTGTTCAAAGCCCGGGCCGGCACGGCGCGCGGGTTCTGCATGGCTTGGAGTCTGCCTGTCGGGTTGTTGGTGCGGTTAGCCGAAAACGACCTGTGCTTGCCCGTTGAGGACATTCCGTCGGCCGGGTGCTTGCCGCCCCTCGCCGGGCTTACCAGAATCGGTGGAAACCAAGCCGCTCCCAGGAGAACTGCCATGATGCACGCCGACCTGATCGACCAGGACGATTTCCGTGAACGCCTGCAGGCGCTGGGCTTCGCCGTACCGCCGGACGTCAGCGCGGAGCAAGCCTGCGAATACGCCGTGCGCGCCCTGACCCCGGAACGCTCCATGGCCCTGCGCCGCCTGGTGGAAGAACTGCTGGTCGGCAACGCCACTCTGCTGCCCGCCGTGCGCGAGGCGATCTCCCGCCAACTGCTGCCGGCGTTGGTGCCCAAGCCGTGACGATCCGGCGCACGGGAGAATGGCTCCTGTGCGCCGATTTTCATCAAAATGGGAAATGTCTTACATCCAAGGCGGGTGGCGGCCTGTAGATACCATGTTTCATTTATGATCGTATCGACCCTTTGGGGTGAGCTGGCCGGCTCGCCAGATGAAAGGGATCGAAAGGATGCACGTTCTTTACCGTGGCTGGATGCCGCTCCTGGCATTCTGCATTGCCTCGGCCGCTCTTGCCGCGCCACTTCCATCGCCGGGTGACAACGACCTTCAGCGCCAGCGCCAGGAGCAACTCCTGCGCGAACAGCGTCAGCGCCTGGAGGAACTCCAGCAACTCCCCGGCCAGGCGCCCGCCGAGGCGCCGATCACCGCCGCGCCGGATACGCGCTGCTTCACCATCCGCGCCATCACCCTCGAAGGCGCCGAGCACCTCGACGAGCGCTCCCGTGAAGCCTTGCTCGCGCCCTACCGTAATCACTGCCTGGGGGTCAGCCAGCTCAACGAGCTGCTCAAGGCCATCACCGACAACTATCTTGGCCGTGGCTTCGTTACCACCCGCGCCTACCTGCCGCAGCAGGACCTTTCCAGCGGCGAGCTGAAGGTCATCGTGGTCGAAGGCCGCTTCGAAGGCTTCGACCAATCCGAGCTGGCTTCGCCGCGAGAGCTGGCGATGACCTTCCCCGGCCACGCCGGCGACCTGCTGAACCTGCGCGACCTGGAGCAACTGGTCGACCAGATCAATCGCCTGCCCTCGCGCCAGGCGCAGATGGAACTGGTGCCGGGCAAGGACGTCGGCGGCAGCCGCGTGCAGCTCAAGGGCGAGCGCAGCAAGCCCTGGCGCGTGTCGGCCAGCCGCGACAACAACGGCGACTCCACCTCCGGCGAACAGCAGGCCGGCGTCGGCCTGGACTGGGACAGCCCGCTGGGCCTGGCCGACCAGTTCGGCCTGCGCGCCGGGCAGGACGTGGTCAGTGACCACTGGAAACACTCCGACAACCAGAGCCTCTGGTACAGCGTCCCCTACGGCTGGTGGACCTTCAACTACAGCTACAGCCGCAACTATTACCGCACCCGCAACGAGGACTCCGGCTTCGCCTTCAAGTACGACGGCGATAACGAGACCCACCAGTTGGGCGCCGAGCGGGTGGTCCACCGCGACGACGTGAGCACGACCGCCGTCAACCTGGGCCTCAGCCACCAGCGCACCCGCAACTACATCGACGACACCCTGCTGGACGTCTCCAGCACCCAGCTCAGTGAATTCCGCCTGGGCGTCAACCATGGCCGGCGCGTCGGCAGCGCCTTCGTCAACCTGGATGCCGGCTGGCAGCGCGGCATTGGCGCCTTCGGCGCGCAGGATGACGACCACGATGCGGCACCGGGTGCGCCCAAGGCCCGCTACAGCAAATACAGCCTCACCCTGAGCTACCTGCAGCCCTTCACGCTGTGGGACGAAGCCTTCAGCATCGAGAGCCTCGCCACCGGCCAGCACAGCGAAGACGCGCTCTACAGCCCCCAGCGCATCAGCCTGGGCGGCCTCACCTCGATACGCGGCTTCAAGGACCAGACCCTCTCCGGCGACTCCGGCTACTACTGGCGCAACCATTTGCGCTGGCGCCGCGCCGTGACCTGGGAGCCGCTGCTGCCCTGGCTGCAGGAATACGGCGTGGCCTACGCCTACGACTTCGGCGCCATCGAGCGCGGTCGCTACAACCCGGAGCTCTCCGGGCGCATGAGCGGCCAGGGCGTGGAGTTCAGCGCGCGCGGGCAGTACGCCGCCGCCGCCGTGACCTTCGCGCACTCGCTGGAGCGCCCCGACATCGTCGATCACGGTGAGCACCCCATCTACTTCCGGGTCGATTTGTTCTTCTGACGGATGAGGATGTGTCAGACGGCAAGTTGGGAAAGCACCGACTCGGCTAAAAAATGACCTGAAGCTAGTGTTGCGTCCCGGTTTCCGTGACGAGACGCGCAAAATGGACATTCGCCAGCCCGCCTGCAAACTGATTGCCAGCGTCTTGTCTGGCCTGCTGATCCTCAATCCCCTCGTCGCGGCAGCGGCCGAGCTGGCGGTGGATGCGGCGGCGGGCGGCAATACCCAGCTTGGCGTGGCGGGCAATGGCGTGCCGGTGGTGAATATCGCCACGCCCGACGGTGCGGGTCTCTCTCACAATAAATTCTCCGACTACAGCGTCGGCCAGAACGGCCTGATCCTCAACAACGCCACCGGCAAGACCCAGTCCACCCAGCTGGGCGGGATCATCATCGGCAACCCGAACCTGAAGGGTGCCGCCGCTACCAAGATCCTCAACGAGGTCACCGGGGCCAATCGCTCGCAGCTGCGCGGCTACACCGAGGTCGCCGGCCAGTCGGCCCATGTAATCGTCGCCAACCCGCACGGCATCACTTGCAACGGCTGCGGTTTCATCAACACCCCGCGCGCCACCCTCACCACCGGCAGGCCGGTCCTCAACGGCGGGCGCCTGCAGGGTTATGACGTCGACGGCGGCGAGATCGCCATCGAGGGCGCCGGCCTCAATGCCGGCAACCTCGACCAGTTCGAGCTGATCACCCGCAGCGCCAGACTCAATGCCGAGCTGTACGCCAACCAGCTGACCGTGGTGACCGGCCGCAACCAGGTGGACGCCGAGACCCTCGCCGCCACCGCCAAGGCCGACAACGGCAGCGCCAAGCCGCAACTGGCCATCGACAGTTCGGCGCTGGGTGGCATGTATGCGGGAGCCATCCGCCTGGTGGGCACCGAGCAGGGCGTGGGGGTGAAGCTGGCCGGCAACCTGGCCGCCAGCGCCGGCGATATCCAGCTCGATGCCAACGGCCAACTGAGCCTGGCCCAGACCAGCACTGTCGGCAGCCTGCGTGCCAAGGCGCAGGACATTGCCGTCAACGGCCCGGCCTATGCGGCGGGGGCGGTCGAACTGACGGCCAACGGACAATTGAGTAACAGCGGCCAACTGGCGGCGGGCTCCCGCGTGCAATTGCAGGGTGCCCAGGTCAGCAACAACGGCATCGTCGAAGCCGGGGTCAACTCGGACAACAGCCGCAACACCCAGGGCGACGTGGCGATCAACAGCCAGACCCTGCGCAACAGCGGCAGCGTGGTCGCCAGCCGCAACCTCGACGTGAATGCCAGCGGCAGCCTCGACAACCAGGGCGGCAGCCTGCGCGGTAGCAACACCACGTTGGGCGCCGGTAGCCTGAGCAACAACCAGGGCCGCGTGCTGGCTGCCAACGCCCTGAGCCTCTCCGGCCAGCAACTGAGCAATATCGGCGGCCAGGTCGGCGCGCCGTTCATCCAGGTCCGTGGCGGCGCGCTGGACAACCGCCTGGGGCTGTTCAGCGCCGAGCAGAGCCTGAACCTGCAACTGGGCAACCTGAATAACCAAGGCGGCACCCTGAGTAGCCGCGGCGCCCTGGTTGCCAACATCAGCGGCACACTGGACAACAGCCAGGCCGGCAAGCTGATCAGCGAGGGCGCGCAACACCTGCGCGCGGGCCAGCTGAGCAACCAGAACGGCGGGCGGGTATCGAGCCGTGGCCCGCTCGACGTCCAGGCCGATTCCCTGGACAACCGTGGCGGCAAGCTCGTCAGCGACGCTACGTTGAACCTCGCCGGCGGCAGCCTGGACAACCGCGACCAGGGCCTGGTCAGCGCAGGCCAGGACCTACAGCTCACGCTCGACAGCCTGAACAATGCCGGGGCGATCCAGAGCGACGCCAGCCTGCACCTGAACGCCCGCACGGTCAGCAACGCAGCGGGCGGGCAAATCGCCGCCAAGGGCAATCTCAACGCCCAGCTCGGCAGCCTGACCCAGAGCGGCGGCGAGTTGCTCAGCCAAGCGTCCCTGCAGGTGCTGGCCCAGCAGATCGACAACCACCAGGGTGGCTGGATCGGCGCCATGCAGGGCATCAACCTGCAAGCCGCCGCGCTGTTCAACCAAAGCGGCGAAATCTCCAGTCGCGGCGCGTTGAGCCTGCGTGCCGCCAGCGTCGACAACAGCACCGGCCGTATCGCCAGCGACGGCCTGCTCGACGTGCACGGCGACAGCCTGGTCAACCGTGCGGGCAGCCTGGTCGGGCAGGGCGGCTTGAGCGTCACCGGACGCAGCCTGGACAACAGCCAGGGCGGCCAACTGCTCAGCGAAGGAGCCTTGAACCTCTCCGCGCAACGCCTCGACAATCGCCAGGGCGGCTGGGTCGGCGCGCTGCACGGCATCGAAGTGCAGGCTAGCGAGCTGTTCAACCAGGGAGGCGAGATCAGCAGTCGCGCCAGCGTGAACATCGACGTCGGCCAACTCGACAACAGCGCCGGCCTGATCGCCAGTGATGACCGGCTGACACTGCGTGGCGACAGCCTGGTCAACCGCGCGGGCAGCCTGGTGGGGCAGGGCGGCCTGAGCCTCAATGGCGGCAGCCTGGACAACAGCCAGCGCGGGACGTTGAGCAGCCTGCACGACCTCGACCTGAACCTGGCGGATAGCCTCGACAACCAGGCCGGCGGCCAACTGCTTAGCGAAGGCACCTTGAACCTCGGCGCCGCCCAGGTCGACAACCGTGCCGGCGTGCTCTCCAGCGGCGGCGCCCTGCGCGTCACCGGCAACGCCCTGAACAACCAGGGCGGCAAGCTGCTGACCGACGCCACGCTGAGCGTCGACGCGCAGACCCTCGACAACCGCCAGAACGGCGTGATCAGCGCCAAGGGCGCCCTCACCCTGCGCGGCGCAACCCTGCTCAACAGCCAGGCCGGGCGCATCCTCGCTGGCGCCGACCTGCTGCTCACCCAGACCCGCGTGGACAACAGCGGCCAGGGCCGCATCGAAGCGGCCGGCCGGGTGAGTGGGCAGGTCAAGGCGCTGGACCAGCACGACGCCGGACGCCTGATCGGCAGCACCGGCATCGACCTCGACTTCGCCGGCGGCAGCCTCGACAACAGTGGCGGCGGCCTGCTCGCCAGCCCGGGAGCACTGTCGCTGCGCAACCTCGCGCAACTCAACAACAGCACCGGCGGCGAGATCTCCAGCCAGCAGAGCTTCCTTCTCGCGCTGGCCGACCTGAACAACCAGGGCGGCCGCATCCTCTCCAGCGACGCGCTCACCCTGCAGGTCCAGGGCGCGGTGGACAACAGCCAGGCCGGCGTCCTCTTCGGGCGCAACCAGCTCCAGCTGAACGCCGCAGGCCTGAACAACAGCCTGGGTGGCACCGTTGCCAGCCAGGGCGCGATCCAGGCGAACATCAACGGCGCGCTGGACAACCACGCCGACGGCGCCATGGCCGCGGGCGGCTCGCTCAGCGTCGGCAGCACCAGCCTGAACAACCAGGGCGGCAGCCTCTCCGGGGGGCAGGACCTGACCCTCGTCACCGGCACCACCGACAACCAGCACGGCCGCATTACCGCCCAGGGCCAGCTCCACGCCACCACCGGCGACCTGGATAACCGCCACGGCATCCTCAGCGGCCAGCAAGGCCAACGCCTGCAGGCCCAGGCCATCGACAACCGCGCCGGCGTGATCACCACCCTGGGCCGCCTGGAGCTGGGCGGCAGCCGCCTGGACAATGGCCTGGGCGGCGAACTCTCCGCTGGCGGCACCCTGCAACTGCGCGTACAGCAACTGATCCAGCAGCAGGGCCGGCTGATCACCGGCGGCGACCTGAGCCTGGACCTGGCCGGCGGCGACTTCGACAACCAGGGCGCCGTGCTCAGCGTCGGCGGCCTGCTGCGCATCGACAACCTGCGCCACCTCGACAACCGCGGCGGCGAGATTTCCAGCCAGCACAGCTTCCAGCTCAATAGCGCCAGCCTCGACAACGGTGACGCCGGCCGCATCATCAGCGCCGGCCAACTGCAACTGAGCGCAGGCAGCCTGCGCAACGCCAACCTTGGCCTGCTCTCGGGTTGGCAAGGGCTGGCCATCAACGCCGCCGACCTCGACAACAGCAGCTCCGGCACCCTCTCCAGCAAGCTGGGCAAGCTCGACGTCACCCTCAGCGGCCGCCTTGACAACCACGGCGAAGGCGCCCTGGTCAGCCTGGGCGACCAGCACATCCGCGCCGCCAGCCTGAACAACCAGGGCGGCATTCTCTCCGGCCAGGGCAACCTCGACCTGACCATCGCCAGCACCCTGAACAACAGCGCCGGCGGCCTGATCAACGCCCAGCAGCACCTGGCGCTGCGCCCGGCGCAGACCGACATCCTCAACCAGGGCGGGCAGATCAGCGCCGGCAGCCTCGACTTCAGCGTTCGCAGCCTCGACAACAGCGGCGGCCTGCTGCTTAGCCAGGGCGCCCTGCGCGGCACCCTGCGCGGCACCCTGAGCGGTGCTCTGATCAACGCCAACAACGCCCGCCTGGCCAGCGCCGGCGAGCTGCTGCTGAGCGCAGCCAGCCTCGACAACCGAGGCGGCCAGCTGGCCAGCCAGCAACGCCTGGAACTGAACGCCGGGTCCCTGGACAACAGCCAGCGCGGCACCCTCGCCAGCCAGCAGGACCTGGTCCTGAACCTGGGCGCCGGCACCCTCGACAACAGTGCCGACGGCCTGCTGCACAGCGCCAGCGGCGCCATCAGCCTCCAGGCCGGCCAGCTGCGCAACCAGGGCGGCACGCTCAACAGCCAGGGCGACGCCCAGTTGCAACTCTCCGGACTGCTCGACAACAGCCAGCAGGGCCGCATCCAGAGCCGCGCAGGTGGGCTCCTGTTGCAAAGCGCCAACCTCGACAACAGCGCTGGCGGCATCCTCCATAGCGCCACCGGGCTGCTGCGCGTGCTCACCGGCTCGTTCAACAACGCCGCCGGCATCACCCAGGCGCGCAGCCTCGACATCACCGCCCGCGGCGGTATCGACAACCGTGGCGGCCACCTCTCCGCCGTCGGCGGTGACAACCGCCTCACCACCACCACCCTCGACAACCAGGGCGGCGGCCTCTATGCCGGCAACCTGCTCAGCCTCGGTGGCGACACCCTGCTCAACCAGGGCGGCCAGATCGGCGCCACCACCCTCGACTTCAGCCTGGGCAACCGCCTGGTCAACCAGAACGGCCTGATCGAAAGCGCCGGCAGTCTCAGCCTCACCGCCGGCGCCATCGACAACCAGGGCGGCCGCCTGCGCGCCCTGGGCCAGAGCGGCAGCACCACCCTGAACGCGGGCTACCTCGACAATCGGGGTGGCCGCCTGGAAACCGCCAACACCGACCTCGCCCTCAACCTCGGCGGGCTCGCCAACGACGGCGGCGCCTTCCTGCACGTCGGCAGCGGCCAGTTCGGGGTCAACGCCGGGCAGATCGCCGAAGCTGGCGGCAGCTTCGTCACCACTGGCCACCTCGACATCACTGCCGACAGCTGGAGCAACAGCAGCGTCCTGCAGGCCGGCTGGCTCACCCTCAACATCGGCCAGTTCACCCAGACCGCCAGCGGCCGGCTGCTCGCCAGCCAGGGCCTGACCGGGCGTGGCGGCCACTGGAGCAACGACGGCCTGCTGGCCAGCGATGGCAGCCTCGACATCCAGCTGAGCGGCACCTACGGCGGCGCCGGCCGCGTCACCAGCCTGGGCGCGCTCAACCTCGCGGCCAACCAGCTCGACATCAGCCAGGGCGCCAGCGTGACCGGCGGCCAGGGCGTCACCCTCGGCGCCGGCACCCTGAA
Organism: Pseudomonas sp. SCB32; assembly: GCF_009189165.1. Lineage (NCBI taxonomy): Bacteria > Pseudomonadati > Pseudomonadota > Gammaproteobacteria > Pseudomonadales > Pseudomonadaceae > Pseudomonas > Pseudomonas sp. SCB32. The sequence goes on along the minus strand of NZ_CP045118.1, from coordinate 6,248,214 downwards.
CAACCGTGGCCGCATCACCGCCGCGGGTGACCTCACCGCCAACACCGGCAGCCTGAACAACCTCGGCACCCTCGGCAGCGCCGGAAAACTGCGCATCAACACCTGGGACCTGCTCAACGACGGCCAGAGCAATGGCGCGCTGATCTTCAGCGGCGGCGACATGACCCTGCGCGTGGGCGGCAGCCTGATCAACCGCTATGCCGACATCTACAGCCTGGGCAACCTGGATATCACCGGGGCCACCCCGGAAGCCCTGGCCGGCGCGCTGAAAAATATCTCGGCGACCGTGGAAAGCCTGGGCGACATGAGCCTGAAGGTTCGCACGACGGAGAACCGCACCGACGTGCTCAATACGACGGCCGGCGAGCTGCTTTCCGCCGCCATTGGAGTGCGTTGTTATGACTGCTCCGTAGCCCCGCAGCCCGGTGAGCGCACACCCAGCAGCCATATGGTCTGGGTCGAGAACTACCGAGGTGAGCTGGGCGAAAGCTCTCCCTCGGCCGCCATCAGCGCAGGCGGCAATCTGAAAGTCGAAGGCCAGAATCTGCTCAACCAGGCATCGACCATCGCCGCCAGCGGCAACATCTCGATGATGCTGGACAGCTTCACCAACAGCGGTGTCGCCATTGGCGACCACTCCGTGCGGCGCTCCTTCGAGATTCCGTATGGCTCGGACGCATACGGCGGTCTCTTCTCGGGCGGTGTGAGTTTCTGGGACCAGGTCATGGAGTACAACGCCGCGAATGATCCGGATTATGACGCCGGTCTACGCTCGCCTACCGGCGACATGACACGGCCGAACCTTCACTTCTGGAACCGGGGTTGGGACGAGTCCCTTAGTCTGGTAACTATCAGGCAGGGCGGGCGAGAGGCCCCTCGCTTTGCCCAGTTCGGTTCTATTCGTCTTGATTTTCCAGGCACATCGCCCTTCGCGGACTTCCAGATGCCGCACTACCAGCCGGGCGCCCTGGTCGATGCGCCGGCGGTGGTCAAGAACGCCACCTTCTTCGACGAACTGACCATCCAGAGCCCCGGCAGCTCATTCGTCAGCGCCGTGGTCCAGGCCGGCGGCAATGTCGCCATCAATGCCACCCAGGACCTGAAAAACAGCGTCATCCGCGAAGGCGTCCCGCAATCGTCCGGCGCCTCGCGCGTGGGTGATACGGGGGTTGCCGGCAACAGCGCCAACGTCGTCGCCCTCAACGCCCAACTGCCCCCCGACCTCGCCCAGCAGCAGGTCAACCCTGTCACGCTCCCCGGCTTCAGCCTGCCCACCGGCAGCAACGGCCTGTTCCGCCTGAGTGGCCAGGAAGGCACCCAGAGCAGCGCCCAGACCGTTACCGGCGACGGTAACTACAGCTTCGCCGGCCAGAGCATCAGCCTGTCCCAGCGCGAGCGTACCATCGACGCCACCACCAGCCTGACCGCCGACCTGCAGCGCAGCGACGCCACCACCACCGGTACTGTTCAACGCAGCGCGACCTCCGTCGACAGCACCGACAGCGTACAACTGAACGGCGCCGCCGCGGCCCAGGGCGCGGCGGCCAGCGCCTCCCTGAACGTTGCCCAGGTGCAAGGCGTACCGAGCACGGCACGCCCGGACAACCGCCACAAATACCTCATCGAAACCAACCCCGAGCTCACCAGCCTCAAGAGCTTCCTCGGCTCCGACTACCTGCTCGGCCAACTCGGCTACGACCCGGACCATTCCCAGAAGCGCCTCGGCGACGGCCTCTACGAACAATGCCTGATCCGCGACGCCGTCATCGCCCGGACCGGCCAGCGCTACATCGACGGCCTGACCAGCGACGAAGGCCTGTTCAAGTACCTGATGGACAACGCCATCGCCTACAAGGACAGCCTGCACCTGAGCCTGGGCGTCGGCCTGACGGCGGAACAGGTCGCCGCCCTGACCCACGACCTCGTCTGGCTCGAAGAAGCCATCGTTAATGGCGAAAAGGTCCTGGTGCCGGTGGTCTACCTGGCCCAGGCCAACAACCGCCTGGCGCCCAACGGCGCGCTGATCCAGGGCCAGAACCTCAGCCTGATCAGCGGCGGCAACCTGCTCAACCAGGGCACCCTGCGCGCCAGCGGCGACCTCGCCGCCAGCGCCGCCAACCTCGACAACAGCGGCCTGATCGAAGCCAGCGGGCGCCTCGACCTGCTCGCCCTGAACACCCTCAGCAACACCCAGGGCGGCATCATCAAGGGCCGCGATGTCAGCCTCAGCGCCCTCACCGGCGATGTGATCAACCAGCGCAGCGTCACCGTGCACGAAGGCGGCATCGGCAACCGCACCTGGACCCAGAGCTTCGCCGACAGCACCGCGCGCATCGAAGCTGCCGGCAAACTGGACATCAGCGCCGGGCGCGACATCAACAACCTCGGCGGCGCGATCAGCAGCGGCAGCGACCTGGCCATGCAGGCCGGGCGCGACATCAACCTGCACAGCGTCGAGCTAGAAAACGGCACCACGCGCGGCCGCAACTACAACCAGAGCACCACCCAGCTGGGCAGCGAAATCAGCGTTGGCCGTGACTTCACCCTCGACGCCGGCCGCGACATCAGCGTCGTCGGCAGCCGCATCGACGTCGGCCGCGACGCCGGCATCAGCGCCGGCCGCGACGTCACCCTGGCCTCCGCCGCCGACGAGCAGCACAGCTACGACAAGAGCAAGAAGGTCACCACCCAGGAAGACCACGTCACCCAGCGTGGCACCGAACTGAGCGCCGGCCGCGACGTACTGATCGCCGCCGGCAACGACCTCACCCTCATCAGCAGCAAGGTCAGCGCCGGCAACGAGGCCTATCTGGTGGCCGGCGACAAGATCGCAATCCTTGCCGCCAACGACAGCGACTACAGCCTCTACGACAAGAAGGACAAAGGCGCCTGGGGCAGCAAGCAGACCCGTCACGACGAAGTCACCGACGTCAAAGCGGTCAGCAGCGAAATCAGCGCCGGCGGCGACATCACCTTGCTCAGCGGCGGCGACCAGAAATACCAGGCCGCCAAGCTCGACGCCGGCAACGACATCGCCATCGTCAGCGGCGGGGCGGTGACCTTTGAAGCGGTCAAGGACCTGCACCAGGAAGCCCACAGCAAGGAAGACAGCGACCTCTCCTGGAGCAGCTCCAGCGGCAAGGGCCGCACGGATGAGACCGTGCGCCAGAGCGAACTGATCGCCCAGGGCAACCTGGCGATCAAGGCCGTGGACGGGCTGAAGATCGACTACAAGCAGATCGACAAGGCCAGCGTCAGCCAGGCCATCGATGCGATGGTCAAGGCTGATCCCAACCTCGCTTGGCTCAAGGACGCCGAGCAAAGGGGCGATGTGGATTGGCGGGCGGTGAAGGAATTCCACGATTCCTACAGCTACAGCAACTCCGGCATGGGTGCCGCCCCGTCGCTGGCCATCGCCATCGTGGCGGCTGCGTATCTCGGCCCGATAGTCGGACCGGTAGCCAGCAACCTTGCCGTGGGCACCATCAACAACGGTGGGGACGTAGGACAGGGGCTGAAATACGCCACCAACTCCGACGCTCTCAAGAGCTACGCCATCGCGGCAGCCATGGCTTATATAACGCCGGAGTACTTCGACAAGGCTCTGAACACCCAGACCAACACCATCACCGATAAGGTCTCGGCGGTGGACCTAAGCACCGTCAGCGGCGCTAGTCGATTCGCCGCCAACCAGGCCATGCAGAGCCTCACCAACACGGCCCTGAACAAAGCCATGGGGCAGGGTGGCAGCTTCGGCGATGCGCTCAAAGACAGCGTCTACAACACCTTCGCGGCGGTCGGCTTCAACGCCATCGGTGACTTTGGCGTGACGCACGGTCTGAAGTCCGGCGACGCACAGATGGTGGTAATGCACGCCCTGATGGGCGGCCTAGCTGCCCAAGCGCGTGGCGACAGCTTTGCCGCCGGCGCCATTGGCGCTGGCCTCAACGAAGCCGTGGTTGCCGATTTGGACAAGCTGGTCAGCGGCTACTCGCCGGAAAACCGCGAAGCCATGTTGACCATGGCCTCGCAGCTCACGGGGTTGATTGGAGTCGTGGCAATAGACCCCGGTGCCAGCTACGACAAGCTCGAAACCGGGGCTTGGTCGGCGAGGAATTCGACGCAGTACAACTACCTCAATCACACCGAGCTTGCCGCCCTGGAAAAAGAGTCCAGCGAGTGCAAGGCCAAGGGCAATTGCGCGGAGGTAAAGGAGAAGTTCAGGGCGTTGAGCGTGGCCAATGACGATCAACTGGCCAGCGTCTGCGCCGCCAGTCCGGCCATGTGCATTGAGCAATACAACTATTTGGTCAACGAGCGACAGGCTAACCAGCTCAAGATCGAAGACATCTACTCAAACGATGCAGTTCCGCTGTCCATCAAGATGGATTTGCCTGCCTATAACCTGCAAAACATCAACGCCACGGGCACGGTGGTTCAAGCGGGCGTAGCGCAGAACCTGGTGGAGAAGGGTGTATCCCAAGAGAATGCCAGCTTAGCGGCTGCTATATTTGCCGCTGTCACTGGTGGGATGGCAGGGAAGGCTAAAGGGGGTGCTACTGCGCCGAAACCGTTGGTTTCGAAAGGAGCAGATGTAACACCTGAAGTAATCCAAAAAGCATTGCAAGGTGATAAGAATATAAGTGCCCAGAATGCTGTCTCGCTACCAGCAGTTCAGAGATATGTTGATCGTTTGCTCGCCGGCGAAGTTGCTCCGGCCATCAAGATGGACGGAAATGTCATTGTTGATGGGAATCATCGATATATAGCGGCAAAGATTTTGGGTCGTGAGCCTGATGTGGTGCCTGGAACTCTATCTCCGAGTAAGGTTGATCGAACTAAGCCCGTGGTAGAGCTTAAGATTGACCCTACAGACTGGGGGAACAAATGATTACTTTGATATTTGAGACGGGCGACACTGTTGATTTTCCTTTTGATAGTTTTGTTGAGGAAGACCTTAGTGGGTTGGATTTACATAGGGCTATATTTGAGCGCTTGGATGTTTCAGGGGCTGACTTTACAGGTTCCAACTTGAGGAATGCTATTTTTGACTATGCCATTTTAGTGGGGGCTAAAATGTCGAAGGCGGCACTTATGAACTCAACTTTTTCTTGCGCGAAAATGGAAGATGTTGATCTGACGGAGTCAATTGCGGTCTTTGCTGATTTTTATAAGGCAGACCTCTCCGGAGCAAGTCTGAAGGGGGCGGATGTGGGAGGGAGTAGATTTATAGGGGCCAAACTTTCTAGTGTTAATCTTGATGCGAAAAGGGTGGATGAGGCTGATTTCACTGGCGCGATCTATGATGAGAAAACAGTTTGGCCAGTTGGATTCGATCCAGAGATGTACGGTGCAATTAAGATTTAGAAAAGTGTCCCGTCCAAGCGTCCAAACCAATGTCCCCGCCTGCTGGCGGGGGTGTTTTTCGTGGACGGACTACCGAAATCCCGCATCACCACCTCCCGCTTGTCGGCTTTTCCACTGACAACCTCTGTATAAAACCCTCGATTTCCTGAATTTTCCAGCGCCCGGACAGCCGGGTTCGCCTGTTCCGTGGACAGGTGGTTTTCCCCCAGGGCACAAATCGTATTGGCGGCTATCTGCTCAGGTAAAACCCCGAAAGCAATCCGTCCCAGGCTTCAAACCACTCCACCCGCTTGGGAGCTCGTTGGAAGGGATCGACGCCATTCCAGGCTTCCAGCAACGAAAAGGGGACAGATTTATTTTTCTACTCTAAAACGCGCTGGAGAGTCAGGATTAGAGTACAGAAAATAAATCTGTCCCCTTTTTGGTCCTTTTGGTCGCTCTTTTTTCCTTTCCTTAGTGCGCAACCTGGGGGCGGATGGTCATCTCAATGCCAAGAGCCTTCATAACCGCCAGGAGGGTCTTGAGAGTCGGGTTACCCTGTTCGCTGAAAGAGCGGTAGAGCTGCTCGCGGGACAAGCCGGTTTCCCTGGCCAATTCGGTCATGCCTTTGGCACGGGCTACTACACCCATTGCCTTGGCAATGTAGGCGGCGTCACCGGTTTCCAGTGCATCAGTCATGAACTCGGCAATGGCTTCGGGGTTGGTGAGGTATTCGGCGGGCTCGAATTCGGTGAATGTCTCAGTCATGTTGGGCTCTCCACGCTGCCAGTACTTGTTGGGCTGCCTCGATGTCACGGCTCTGGCTGCCCTTGTCGCCTCCACACAAGAGAATCACCAGCGTGTCGCCCTGCTGATGAAAATACACGCGGTAGCCTGGTCCATGATGAATTCGAAGCTCGCTGACGCCTGGGCCAACAGGGGCGACATCGCCAGGCAGACCCTCCATCAGACGGTTGATACGGGCCACGATGCGAGCTCTTCCGGTGTCGTCCTTCAGCTTGTGAAGCCAGGCTCGAAACTTGCCGGATTCGATTTTCTTCATGTCGACTGTAGTCTATAAAATACATTGGAAATAGGATCTGGCCAATGAGCATGCTGCATTGCGCCTGCTGACTCATGTGCGGTCGCGCTTTTCAGCCGGGGGGCTCTACACGAAGCGGGAAGGAGGTGCATGCCATAGAGTCAGGTCAAGGTAGTCTCGAAACTCCAGGCGGTAGATGGTCAGTGCGCTATTTCGGAATCAGCCTACTGCCGGTTTGGACAGGTCCCTTCTCACTCGCAGGAAAGCCACCGTGTCCACTGCCACCACTTTCCTCATATTCCAGGGCGGAGTCGCACAATCGCCGCTTTGGCTGGGTGAGCGACAGGTTCGGGGTGTCGTGGCAGCTCAGTCTGCCTTTGGATGCTTGAGACGAGGTTCTCCTGCTGCGGCAAATCCTTCCCGGTCTGGGTTCGTTGCCTTGGCTGATTCGGGAAACGCCCTACACTGCGCCGGAGTTGCGGTCCTACAAGCCCTCTGCGTAGCGTTCCTGGCACCACGTTTCGGCGTGGTCAGGTGTGGAAACCTGTACTCAAACAGACTTCGCCATAGCAGAGAAGGTCAGTCCCATTCGGGCTCGATTGGCTCTGGTTGTCTATGGCGGACCGTGTAAGGCGGACCTCGGTCCGGCCGGTCTTTGTCTGTATGAGCTGGTTTTCCACCCTTGCACGGTCCGCCTCCCTTTTCGGATGTTTCGGGCGGCGGCTTCCTGTCATGAGCAAGGAGCTACAGCATGAATACTTCGACGTCCTTCCCGGCCGATGACGGCCTGATCCCTCATTCCTTCGTGCGCTACAACCGGCGCCTGCGCGGCGTGCTGATCGATCAGCAGGCGTGGTTCGTGCTGCGCGATCTGGCGAAGCTGACGGCCAGCCACCTGGGCCCGCGCGTGGCGCAGAAGCTGGACCCGGACCAGTCGCGCTGGGAGCGACTGGCGGGGGTGGAGGAGGATGAGTTGCTGGTGAGCGAGAGCGGTGTGTATGGGCTGCTGATGCTGCACTTCTATCACCCGGAGAACCGCAGCCTGCGGCAGTGGTTGAGCAACGAGGTAGTGCCGGTGTTGCGCGAGGTGGAGCAGCACAATGCGCTGCTGCCGCGTCACCAGTTCCGGGAGATGCAGGGGCAGCAGGTGGCGGTGCTGGATTGGCAGGGGCGGCTGTGGATGCGGGTGGTCGATGCGGCGCGGTTGATGGAGCTGGAGGGGCGGTAGCCGCTTTTTGTAGGAGCGGATTTATCCGCGATCTGGGGCTCTCGGTCTATTCCGACATTGTTTTCTGGGTGATTCCCCTTCGGGCCAGCGCAAGCGCTGTTCGCGATGAAGCCGCGTCCCGCGTTCGCGGGGATGACGTGTGCGGAGGATGGTGCATAACACCTTCACTCCCGCGAACGCGGGACAGCGCTTGCGCTGAACGCACTTCAGTGCGGCCCGAAGGGTGAGCGGAGCGAATAGCCTAAAAGACAGTTGCTCCTACGTGGGTATCAGGGCATGAAAAAGGGAGGCCGGTGGCCTCCCTTTTTGTTTGCGCAGTGGGTGCTTACAGCACGCGCACGCTGGCGAAGGTGGATTCGCCCTGGGCCTGGCTGAGGGCGGAGATGGCCGAGGAGTTGGGCATCAGGGCGAGGTCCTGCGGGATTGGCATGACCATGACCGGTTGGCCGATGGGCTGGCCCTGGCGTTCGTCGCGCGGCGGGATGCCGAAGTATTCGCGGTAGCACTTGGAGAAGTGCGGGGTGGAGACGAAGCCGCAGACCGAGGCAACCTCGATGATCGACATGGAGGTCTGCTTGAGCAGCTGGCGCGCGCGGATCAGGCGCAGCTTCAGGTAGTAGCGCGACGGCGAGCAGTGCAGGTACTTCTGGAACAGGCGCTCGAGCTGGCGGCGCGAGACGTTGACGTACACGGCCAGTTCGTCGAGGTCGATGGGCTCTTCGAGGTTGGCTTCCATCAGCGCGACGATTTCCTGCAGCTTCGGCTGGTTGGTGCCGAGCATGTGCTTGAGCGGCACACGCTGGTGGTCCTGTTCGTTGCGGATGCGTTCGTAGATGAACATCTCGGAGATAGCGGCGGAGAGTTCGCGGCCATGCTCGCGACCGATCAGGTGCAGCACCATGTCCATCGGCGCGGTGCCGCCGGAGGAGGTGAAGCGGTTACGGTCGATGGAGAACAGGCGGGTGCTCATGGCCACGCGGGGGAAGGCTTCCTGCATGGCGGCCAGGCATTCCCAGTGTACGGAGCAGTCGTAGCCGTCGAGCAGGCCGGCGCGGGCCAGGGCCCAGCTGCCGGTGCACACGGCGCCCAGCTTGCGGCCGTGGCGGGCCTGGGCCTGGAGGAAGGTGACGTGCTCGCGGGTGACGCTGCGCTGGATGCCGACGCCGCCGACCACGATCAGGGTGTCCATCTGCGGGGCGCTGTCGCAGGACGCGTCGGGGGTGATCTGCAGGCCATCGCTGGCCCAGACCTGGCGGCCGTCGAGGCTCAGGGTGTGCCAGCGGTAGAGTTCGCGACCGGAAAGCTGGTTGGCCATGCGCAGCGGTTCCACCGCCGAGGCCAGGGAGATCAGGGTGAAGTTGTCCAACAGCAGGAAGCCGATGGACTGCGGAGCTCGGTTTTGCGGGGGAACTCCGGGGTTGAACGCATTCATTCGATCACCTCACGCTAGTCACAGTCGCCTCTTTGGAGGCGTTTCTTATGCTTGTTTTCTGCTCGGGAAATTCGCCCTGGGCGTTCCCGTGGCTGTTCCTCTGCGTATAGCAAGGCAAATGCCATGCCTACATTGATTGACCGTTCAATAAAAAAAGAAAACGGCATGGGAATGCCGCTTTTAACGGGCCGGATTGCGACCCGCTGCAGGTCGCAAATACGCATGGGGAGGGGGCTGGGGATTTCGGTAGCACTCGCCGGTCACGCGGCCGGCGGTGCATTGCGCCAAACGGTAACGCTCGCTGGGGGATTAGTACGAGCGTCCATCTGCGCCAGAATGTGGCGTTTTCAGGATCGGGTGGTCGATTTTGGGGTCAGCACTCGATGCTGCTGACGGCCAGGCCGCCGCGGGAGGTTTCCTTGTATTTGTCGTGCATGTCGGCGCCGGTGTCGCGCATGGTGCGGATCACCTGGTCGAGGCTGATGAAGTGCTGGCCGTCGCCGCGCAGGGCCATCTGCGCGGCGTTGATGGCTTTCACTGCGGCGATGGCGTTGCGCTCGATGCACGGCACCTGGACCAGCCCGCCGACCGGGTCGCAGGTCAGGCCGAGGTTGTGCTCCAGGCCGATCTCGGCGGCGTTCTCCACCTGCTCGGGGCTGGCGCCGAGGACTTCGGCGAGACCCGCCGCGGCCATGGCGCAGGCCGAGCCGACTTCACCCTGGCAACCGACTTCGGCGCCGGAGATGGAGGCGTTCTTCTTGCACAGGATGCCGACGGCGGCGGCGGCCAGGAAGTAGTTGGTGACGTCGTCGTCGCTGGCGTCGGGATTGAAGCGCATATAGTAGTGCAGCACCGCCGGGATGATTCCCGCCGCGCCGTTGGTGGGCGCGGTGACCATGCGTCCGCCGGCGGCGTTTTCCTCGTTCACCGCCAGGGCGAAGAGGTTGACCCATTCCATGGCGGAGAGGGTGGAGCCGATGACGTTGGGCTTGCCGATTTCCTGCAGGCTGCGGTGCAGGCGCGCGGCGCGGCGTTGCACGTTGAGGCCGCCGGGGAGGATGCCTTCCTGGTTGAGGCCGCTGCTCACGCAGTCGCGCATGGCCTGCCAGATGACTTTCAGGCCCTCGCGAATATCGGTTTCGCTGCGCCACATGCGCTCGTTGGCCATCATCAGCTCGGACACGCGCAGGTTATGGCGGCGGCACAGGGTGAGCAGTTCGGCGGCGCTGGAGAAGTCGTAGGGCAGGACGGTGTTGTCGGTGTCGAGGCTGCCGGAGGCGGCCTGTTCTTCGTCGACGACGAAGCCGCCGCCGATGGAGTAATAGGTGTCGCTGTGCAGCTCACCGTCGTTGTCGAACGCGGTCAGGCGCATGGCGTTGGGGTGGTAGGGCAGGTTCTCGTCGAGCAGGCGCATGTCGCGCACCCAGTCGAAGGCCACGGCGTGGGTGCCGGCCAGCAGCAGTTCGCCGGATTCGCGCAGGGCCGCCATGCGCGGCTCGATCTGCTGCGGGTCGATGCGGTCGGGCCATTCGCCCATCAGGCCCATGATGGTTGCGCGGTCGGTGCCGTGGCCGACGCCGGTGGCCGACAGCGAGCCATACAGGCGGACTTCCACACGGCGGGTGCGTTCGAGCAGCCGGCGCTCGCCCAGGGTGCCGACGAACAGCGCGGCGGCGCGCATGGGGCCTACGGTATGCGAGCTGGAGGGGCCGATACCGATCTTGAACAGGTCGAACACACTGATTGCCATGCCGGACTCCGAGCGGGCTGCGCATCCTGCGAGGGTGGGGGATGGGGCACGTCCGTGTGCCCGCGTTGCGCAGTCATCATCGACCCAAGCGGTGGCGCGGCCCCTTCCGGCACCGACTTGGCCATATCCAAAAGCGCCGTGGGCGATTGGCCGCGAGGCGCGGCGGCGCTAACGCCGGAGCTGGTGTTCCGTCGGCGACGAGAGCATGTCTGGCAACGACATTCGGTGCTCGGACGTCGATTGGTCGATAGGCGTGGGATTGGGCCTTGTTCCATGATCCGACCCCGACGAACGGTATCGGACCGTGCGCGCCCCCTTTCTCCGCAGTCAGAGGCTGGTCTCATGAAGAGTCTTGTGTCGTCGCTGTTGGCGTTATCCGTGGTACTGCCGGGCGTTGCCCGGGCTGCCGAGCCTGAATCCTGTGCCGTCGTGCGTTTCGCCGACGTGGGCTGGACCGATATCACCGTCACCACGGCGGTTACCCGCCTGGTGCTCGCCCACCAGGGCTACCGTACCCAGGTCGTGCGCCTGTCGGTGCCCGATACCTACAAGGCCATGTCGGAGGGCAAGATCGACGTGTTCCTCGGCAACTGGATGCCGAGCATGGCGAACGACATCAAGCCTTACGCCGACAAGGGCACGGTGGAAACCGTGCGGGCCAACCTCGAAGGTGCCAAGTACACCCTGGCGGTGCCGCAGTACGCCTATGACGCGGGGCTGAAGAGCTTTGCCGACATCGCGAAATTCAAGGACCAACTGGGCGGCCGCATCTACGGCATCGAGCCGGGCAACGACGGCAACCAGCTGATCCAGAAAATGATCCGGGAAAAGGCCTTCGGCCTGGGCGACTTCAAGCTGGTGGAGTCCAGCGAGGCCGACATGCTGGCCTACGTGAAGCGCGCCGGGGCGCTGAAACAGCCGATCGTGTTCCTCGGTTGGGAACCTCACCCGATGAATACGCGTCTGCAAATGAAGTACCTGGAGGGCGGCGATGCCTACTTCGGGCCGAATTATGGCGGCGCCACGGTCTTCACCAACGTCAGGGCAGGCTATCTTCAGGAGTGCCCGAATGTTGCGCGGCTGCTGAAGAACCTGAAGTTCGACCTGGCGATGGAGAACCAGTTGATGGATGCGGTGCTCAACGAGCGGCACAATCCGCGTCAGGCCGCCAAGACCTGGCTGAAGGCCAATCCGCAGATGCAGGACGTGTGGTTGCAGGGTGTCGCACCGAGTGCTTCGCAGGGGTCGAAGGCCGTTGCCAACGACTGACGGCGACCCGCGCAGGTCGCCTGGACCGGGCCTTTGGATTGGATGCGACATGCCTGGTGCTGAATGCGACTTCGCCTGCACTGGTTGCGACGCACCCGGTATGCGGCGAATTTTTCCTGTTCCATGATCGATCACGAAATGACAAGAAAAGGGCCTGAATCTCCGGCCTTACCAATAAAACAAGAAACCGCCGCGCCCACTGCGGGACGCGTCGGCGCCCCATCCGCAGAGGAGTACGTCCATGAAAGGTTGCAAGTCTTTGCTGCTGGCTGTGTCCATTTGCGCGCCGCTGGCGGTTCAGGCCGCTGAACCTGAGTCGTGCGGCACGGTTCGCTTCTCCGACGTCGGCTGGACCGACATCACCGTGACCACGGCTACCACCCGCCAGGTGCTCGAATCGCTTGGCTACACCACCAAGGTGACCATGCTGTCCGTACCGGTGACCTACAAGTCGCTGGCGAACAAGGACATGGACGTATTCCTCGGCAACTGGATGCCGAGCATGGCCAACGACATCAAGCCCTACACCGACAACGGCTCTGTGGAAACCATTCGGGCCAACCTTGAAGGTGCCAAGTACACCCTGGCGGTCACCCAGGCGGCCTATGACGGCGGCCTGAAGAGCTTCGCCGACATCGCCAAGTTCTCCGACAAGCTGGAGAACAAGATCTACGGCATCGAGCCGGGCAACGACGGCAACCGCCTGGTCCAGGGCATGCTCGACAAGAACCAGTTCGGCCTGGGCAAGTTCAAGCTGGTCGAGTCGAGCGAGGCCGGCATGCTCTCGCAGGTCGGACGCGCCGACCGCCGCAACCAGTGGATCGTGTTCCTGGGCTGGGAACCGCATCCGATGAACACCCGCTTCAAGATGAAGTACCTCGAAGGCGGGGATGACGTATTCGGCCCCAACTACGGCGGCGCGACCATCTACACCAACGTCCGCAAGGGCTATGTTCAGGAATGCTCCAACGTCGGCAAGCTGCTGACCAACCTGACCTTCACCCTGGACATGGAAAACAAGCTCATGGACGCCGTGCTCAACGGGGGCAAGAAGCCCGAAGAGGCGGCCAAAGCCTGGTTGAAGGACCATCCGGAACTGCTCGACGCCTGGCTCGCCGGCGTGACCACCCGTGACGGCAAACCGGCCTTGGCGGCAGCCAAGGTGGCATTCGCGAAATAAGTGCCGAAGAAATTGCCGTTGGCCGATTCCTCAAGCTTCTGATGGGCCCGCATTATGTTTCTGACTGACCACAAGCTCCCGCTGGGTGCACATATCGCCGCCTTCGTCGAATGGCTCACCCAGCATGGCGCGGCTGTTTTCGACAAGATCTCCGACACCCTTGAGTTCCTGATTCACGCTGTCACCAACAGCCTGCTCTGGTTCAACCCGCTGGCCCTGATCGCGCTAATGGTAATTGTGGTGTTCTACATCCAGCGCAGCTGGGGCCTGGCGGCGTTCGCCCTGGCCTCGCTGCTGCTGATCCTCAACCTGGGGTACTGGCAGGAAACCATGGAGACCCTGGCGCAGGTGATCTTCGCCACGGTCGTGTGCATTGCCATCGGGGTGCCGCTGGGCATCCTGGCGGCGCACAAGCCCTGGTTCTACACCGCGCTACGGCCGCTGCTGGACCTGATGCAGACGGTACCCACCTTCGTCTACCTGATCCCCACCCTGACCCTGTTCGGCCTGGGTGTGGTTCCGGGTCTGATCTCCACGGTGATCTTCGCCATCGCCGCGCCCATCCGCCTGACCTGCCTGGGTATCCAGGACGTGCCGGCGGAACTGATGGACGCCGGCAAGGCCTTCGGTTGCTCGCGCTGGCAGCTGCTGACCCGTATCGAACTGCCCCACGCCATGCCCAGCATCGGCGCCGGGGTCACACAATGCATCATGCTGTCGCTGTCGATGGTCGTCATCTCCGCGCTGGTGGGTGCCGATGGCCTGGGTAAACCGGTGGTCAACGCGCTCAACACGGCGGACATTTCCCTCGGCTTTGAGGCCGGTCTGGCCATCGTCCTGCTCGCCATCCTGCTCGACCGGGTGTGCAAGCAACGTTCGCTGCGGGGGAGGTAAGCACTATGTCGGCGATTCGATTCGAACATGTGGATGTGATTTTCGGCACCCACACCAAGGAAGCCATCAAGCTGCTGGACCAGGGCATGGGCCGCGAGGAAATCCTCAAGCGCACCGGCCAGGTACTGGGTGTGGAGAACGCCAACCTCGACGTCAACCGCGGCGAAATCTGCGTGATGATGGGGCTCTCCGGCTCGGGCAAGTCCAGCCTGCTGCGCTGCATCAACGGCCTCAACCGGGTCAGCCGCGGCAAGCTCTTGATCGAGCATGAAGGCCAGCAGGTGGACATCGCCAACTGCTCGCCGGCAACGCTCAAGACCATGCGCACCAAGCGCATCGCCATGGTGTTCCAGAAGTTCGCCCTGATGCCCTGGCTGACCGTGGCCGAGAACATCGGTTTCGGCCTGGAGATGCAGGGCCGCCCGGCGAACGAGCGCAAGAAGGTGATCGACGAGAAGCTGGAGCTGGTCGGCCTGTCGCAATGGCGCGACAAGCGTCCGGACTCGCTGTCCGGCGGCATGCAGCAGCGCGTTGGCCTGGCCCGCGCGCTGGCGATGGATGGCGACATCCTGCTGATGGACGAGCCCTTCTCCGCGCTGGACCCGCTGATCCGCCAGCAGCTGCAGGATGAACTGCTGGTGCTGCAACGCCAGCTGCACAAGACCATCGTCTTCGTCAGCCACGACCTGGACGAGGCGCTGAAGATCGGTACGCGCATCGCGATCATGAAGGACGGCCGCATCATCCAGCACGGCAAGCCCGAGGAAATCGTGCTCAGCCCGGCGGACGACTACGTGCGTACCTTCGTCGCCCACACCAACCCGCTCAACGTGCTGTGCGGTTCGAGCCTGATGCGTGGCCTGGACCAGTGCCGCCGTCAGGCCGACGAGGTGTGCTTCGACCAGGGCCGCGACTGCTGGCTCGGCTTGACCGAGACCAACCAGATCAAGGCCGCGCGCCTGGGCAGCAACATCATCGACCTGCAGCAGTGGCAGCCGGGCGATCCGGTGGAGAAGCTCAAGCACGAGCCGACCCTGGTGGACGTCAACATCCGCATGCGCGATGCGCTGCAGATCCGCTACCAGACCGGCCACAAGCTGGTGCTGCAGGAAAAAAGCCGCGTGGTGGGCGTGCTCGGCGACAGCGAGCTGTACCACGCGCTGCTGGGCAAGAACCTGGGCTGACGGGGCTCGGGGGCACTCGACGCCGGCTCGCCGTGAGGGGAGCCGGCGTTTTTATTTGGGCTGAGCGTCGCGGTGTCTTTCGTAGGAGCGAGCTTGCTCGCGCGCCCCTCGATCCTGCAGGCCGGGCCCGGTGTCTGTGCTGGCCCTCACTCTAACCCTGACTGCGCGCCCCACTCCTGAACGAGAGGGGACCGATCAATGCAGGAGGAGAGCTTGGCGCCAGCCGGTACGGACAGCACCCTCTCCCTTTGGGAGAGGGTCGGGGTGAGGGGCGGCCGCGCGACAGAGTCAGTCGGACGCAGCGACGCAGGATGGGTAGAGCCGCGCGAAACCCATTGATCTGGTGCAGCGACAGCATGGGTTTCGCTGCGCTCTACCCATCCTACGGTTCTCTGGGATTTCAGTGCTTGAGATCAGCCAGCCCCTTGAGCAGCGCGTCGTTGAAGCGCTTGGGGTCCTGGATCTGCGGCGCGTGGCCCATGTCGTCGAACTCGACCAGGGTGGCGTTGGGGATCGCCTTGGCGGTCTGCTTGCCCAGTTCGGCGTAGTTGCCCAGCTTGTCCTTGAGCTCGGGCGGGGCGATGTCCTTGCCGATGGCGGTGTTGTCCTTGGTGCCGATCAGCAGCAGGGTCGGCATCTTCAACTGGCCGAATTCGTAGACCACCGGCTGGGTGAAGATCATGTCGTAGAGCAGCGCCGAGTTCCACGCCACGCGCTCGTGGCCGGTGCCGTTGAACAGGCCGGCGAGCATGTTTACCCACTTGTCGTACTCCGGCTTCCACTGGCCGGCGTAGTAGGTCGCCTGTTCGTACTGGCGGATGCTGTCGGCGCTGGTCTTGAGCTCGCGCTCGTACCACTGGTCCGGGGTGCGGTAGGGCACGCCGAGGGCCTGCCAGTCTTCCAGGCCGATGGGGTTGACCATCGCCAGCTGCTCGACCTGCTGCGGGTACATCAGCGCGTAGCGGGTGGCGAGCATGCCGCCGGTGGAGTGGCCGAGCAGGGTGACCTTGCCGACCTTCAGGTGGTCCAGCAGGGCGTGGGTGTTGCTCGCCAGCTGGCCGAAGCTGTACTGGTAGCGCTCGGGCTTGGTGGACTTGCAGAAGCCCACCTGGTCCGGCGCCACGACCCGGTAGCCGGCGTTGCTCAGTGCGGCAATGGTGCTTTCCCAGGTGCCGGCGCAGAAGTTCTTGCCGTGCAGCAACACCACGGTACGACCGTTGGCCTGCTGCTTGGGCTTCACGTCGATGTAGGCCATGTGCATGTGATGGCCTTGGGAGACGAAGCTGTAATGGCCGACCGGAAACGCGTACTGGAAACGCTCCAGTTCGGGACCGTAGGTGGGCTTGGTCTCGGCGGCGTGCAACGGCAGGGTGGCGGCCAGTAGCAGGGCGGGTAGCCAGTGGCGCATCGGGTAGCTCTCCTGGTGGTGGGGCACGGATCAGACAGCGGGAAATAGCATAGGTTGGCAGATTTTCTCAGCCGGCGCTGCATCGGCTGAGTTCGATGCGTTCTCGATCCACGACTATTCCTGCACGGCGGCCGGGCCGGGTGCAGGGCGGATGACGCTCTGCGTTATACGCCGTTTTGACTGGGTTCCCGATCACGTTGGGACTGAACTCGGAGCTGGGTTTACGGGTGCTTCGAATTTGCACGTGACGTTGACGATGAGCCGGGTGAAACGGTTGTACGCCCTAGGTTCAGGCAGCGGTCACGCCGCCGGTGAGCCAGTCGATGAACAGCGAGAAGAGTTCGGCCTGGGAGTTGATCTCCAGTTTGGTGTAGAGGTGCTTGCGGTGCATGCGCACCGTTTCCGGGGAGATGTCGAGCACCCGCGCGCTGGATTTCACCGAGTGGCCACGCAGCAACAGGTGGGCGATTTCCCGTTCGCGCTCGGTCAGGAGATCGGCGCCGAAGTTCATGAAGGCGGCGCGGATGTGCCGGTTCAGCGGCGCCTGGGCCGCTTGCGCGTTGCCCTCGCCGCGACCGGCAAGCAGCAGGTCGAGGCCGCCGTTGCGCTCGAACTGGAGGATCAGCTCGCGCACCAGTGGCAGGGCGCCGGCCAGCAGGTCCAGCTGGGTCTCGCTGAAGCGCGCGCCGCTGCGGCCCTGGTAGAGGCACAGGGAGACCTTGCGCTGCGCGCCCAGGTCGATGATGAAGTGGCAGTCCTCGGTGCAGCCGAACTTGAGGTAGTAAGTCTTGTAGTACTCGCTGGCGAAGAAGTCGTCCGGGGCGATGTCGGCCAGCGGGTAGAAGCCTTCGGTGAGACCGTCTTCCATGGCCAGGCAGAAGGGGTCGAGCAGGTAGCCGCGGGCGTAGTAGCGATCGATCAGCCCTTCGTGGTGTTCCGGGACTATGCCGCGCTGGTACAGCGGCTGCGGCGGCTGGCCGCGTTGTTCCAGGCCGAGCATCACCGACTCCACCGGCACCAGGCAGTCCAGCGCCTCGGCCAGGCGTTCGACGAAGACGACGTCGCCGACGCTGCCCATGGCGCGCGCCAGCCCCGCATGCCAGGCATGCAGGGCCGGTGCGTCGGACGATTCGCTCAGTGCTTGGGATTCGCTCATACCCGGCAGTCTAAAGGGCTGCCGGGGTGTAGGCAAAATCCTCGGATCGCTCATCAGTTCCCCACGTAATCACCGCTGCGCTTGAGGTCTTCGGCGGCCTCGAGGATCGACTCGCGCAGGGTGTCGACGATCTCGTCGACCTGCTCGCGGGTGATGGTCAGCGGCGGCGACATCACGTTCAGGTGCACGATCGGCCGGACCAGCAGGCCACGAGCCTGGGCGCGCAGGTGGATCTTCTCGCCGATGTTCAGCTCTTCGGGGAAGAGCGCCTTGGTGCGCTTGTCGGCAACGAATTCGACGCAGGCCATCAGCTTCTGGCAGCGCACGCTGCCCACCAGCGGCAACCCGGCCAGCTCCTGCAGGCGCTGCTCCAGGTAGGTGCCGACATCCTTGACGTGCTCCAGCAGGTTTTCGCGCTCGATGATCTCGATGTTCTTCAGCGCCGAGACGCAGCTCACCGGGTGCCCGCTGTAGGTGAAGCCGTGGGCGAAGCAGCGGCCCTTGTCGGCTTCGCCGATCACCTTCCAGATGCGGTCGGAGAAGATGCACGCGCCCAGCGGCAGGTAGCCGGAGGTCAGGCCCTTGGCGGTGGTGATGATGTCCGGCTGCATGCCGAACACGTCCTCGGAGGCGAAGAAGGCGCCGAGGCGGCCGAAGGAGGTCACCACTTCGTCGGCGACGTAGAGCACGTCGTACTGCCGGCAGACCTCCCACATGCGCTTGTGGTAGCCCTTGGGCGGGATGATCACGCCGCCCGAGCCCATGATCGGCTCGGCGAAGAAGGCCGCCACGTTGTCGACGCCCAGCTCCAGGATCTTGTCTTCGAATTCCTTGACCAGGAATTCGAGGAAATCGCTTTCGGTCATCCCTTCCGGCGCGCGGTAGGGGTTGGGGCAGGAAATGTGGTGGATGTAGTCCTTGAAGAAGTCGAACTCGGCCGGGTGGTCGGCGACCTTGCCGCCCAGCGACATGGTGAGGAAGGTCGAGCCGTGGTAGGCGTTGACCCGGCTGATGATGTGCTTCTTGGCGTGCTTGCCGCGGCAGTTCTGGTAGTACTGGATCAACCGGTAGGCGGTGTCCACGGCGGTGGAGCCGCCGGTGGTGAGGAAGACGTGGTCCAGGTCGCCCGGCGCAAGTTCGGCGAGCTTCTCGCAGAGCTGGATGGCGGTGACGTTGGCCATGTCGCAGAAGGGATTGGAGTAGGCCAGCTGGCGCACCTGTTCGGCGATGGCGTCGGCCATTTCCGCACGACCCAGGCCGATGTTGGTGCACCACATGCCGCCCACGGCGTCCAGGTAGCGATTGCCCTTGGTGTCGTAGATGTAGGCGCCCTCGCCGGCGGCGATGTTCAGCGCACCGTTGACCCGGTGGTCGTCGAACACGTGGTAGCCGTGCATGTAGTGGGCTTTGTCGGCGGCGACCAGCTGCTCGTCGTTGAACTGGGCGAAGAAGGCTGGGGTTGGGGTGTTCATCGTCTGTACCTTTCGTCTTTCGGTTATTCGTGGGGGGAGAGCCTTCTCCCCGTGCCCCGGCGCTCAGGCCGGGGCGGGTTAGTCGCGGTCCGTCAGGTTCCGGTTTTCACAGCGGCCCAGGTGCGGGTGATCAGGCGGGTGGCCTTGGGGTCCTGCACTTTCTGGGTGAACAGTCGGGCGCGGGTTTCGGCGTCGGGGTAGATCGCCGGGTCGTTGCGCACCGCGTCGGTGAGCAGCGGGATGGCGGCGGCGTTGCTGGAGGCGTAGCGGATGTAGTCGCTGACGCCGGCGGCCACCTTGGGCTGGAGCATGAATTCGATGAACTTGTGGGCGTTCTCCACGTGCGGCGCGTCGGCCGGCATGTAGAAGTCGTCGAACCAGATCAGCGAGCCTTCCTTGGGCACGAAGTAGCCCAGCTTCACCTTGGCGCCAGCTTCGTCGGCGCGGGCCTGGGCGGTCGCGTAGTCGCCGGACCAGGTCATGGCCATGCACTGGTCGCCGTTGGCCAGGCCGTTCAGGTAGCTGGTGGAGTCGAACTTGCGGATGTACGGACGGATCGATTGCAGCAGGTCCTGGGCGGCTTTCAGGTCCTCGGGGGCGGCGCTGTTCGGGTCGCGCTTGAGGTAGGTCAGGGCCAGCGGGATCACGTCGGTGGGCGAGTCGATGATGGTCACGCCGCAGTCGGCGAATTTCGATACGATCTTCGGATCGAACAGCATCGCCAGCGAGCCGATCGGCGCATCCGGCATGCGCTGCTTGATCTTCTCGATGTTGTAGGTGATGCCGTTGCTGCCCCAGGTGTAGGGCGCCGAGTACTTCACGCCCGGATCGTAGTGGTCCAGGTGCTTGAGCACGTCCGCATCGAGGTTGTTCCAGCTGGGCAGCCGGGACTTGTCCAACGGCTGGAACACGCCCGCTTTCAGCAGCGGCGGTACCAGGGCGGCGTTGAGCACCACCAGGTCGTAGCCGGAGCGGCCGGGCAGCAGCTTGCCCTGCACGGTTTCGTAGGAGTCGAAGGTGTCGTAGACCACCTTGATCCCGGTAGCCTTCTCGAAATCGGCAATGGTGTGTTCGCCGATATAGTCCGACCAGTTGTACAGCCGCAGCGTATTGGCGCTACTGCTTTCTTCCCCGTGACCCAGTGCCGGCAAGGTCGCCAGTGCCGCGCTGAGTACTGCAGCGAGGGTTTTCTGCATGTCAGTCCACCTGTTGTTGTTGTGTTCGCTGATGGGGCCACTCTCGGCCAGCCCCGGTTGGCGGACCATTCCCCGAACGGGTAGGTAGGATCCGTCGACGTTTCGACGCACCGGTCGAAGCAACTACGGACCCTGGGACTGGCATCTTGTCGAACAATCGTTCAGATTCTCCCCATCCCCTACCCGGAATCACAGGAATGAACCAGGAAGTCCGCTTTTCCCGACTGGAGCCCGAACAGCGCAAGGCGCTACTGATCGAGGCGACGCTCGCCTGCCTGAAGCGCCACGGTTTCCAGGGCGCGTCGATCCGCAAGATCTGTGCTGAGGCCGGGGTCTCCGTGGGGCTGATCAACCACCACTATTCGGGCAAGGACGAACTGGTGGCCGAGGCCTACCTGACCGTGACCGGGCGAGTGATGCAGCTCTTGCGCGAAGCCATCGCCGAGGCGGCGCCCGATGCCCGCGCACGGCTGTCGGCGTTCTTCCGCGCGTCGTTCTCCGCCGAGCTGCTCGACCCGCAGCTGCTGGATGCCTGGCTGGCGTTCTGGGGCGCGGTGAAGACCGCCGAGGAGATCAACAAGGCGCACGACCATTCCTACGGTGAGTACCGCTCGTTGCTGGCGCAGGCGCTGAATGAGCTGGCGAAGGAGCAGGGCTGGTCCGACTTCGACGCCGAGCTCGCCGCCATTGCCCTGAGCGCCTTGCTCGACGGCCTGTGGCTGGAGTCCGGGCTGAACCCGAACACCTTCACCCCGGAGCAGGGTGTGCAGATCTGCGAGGCCTGGGTCGACGGCCTGCAGCAGGGTGGTCGGCAGCGCTTCAGCCGTGCGGCGGCGGCCTGTTGATCGATTGTTCAGCGATCGGTAACCTGCTGCGTCCGCAGGACCGGTCCTACAGACCTCTCTAGACTAATAACAAGAATTGCCCCGCACCGAGCGGTGGCGTCAGCAGGGTATTGCGATGACTTCCCGTGTACTGATCGTCGACGACGATCCGGTGGTTCGCGAGCTCCTCCAGGCTTACCTCGGCGAGGAAGGCTACGACGTGCTCTGCGCGGGTACCGCCGAACAGGCCGAAGCGAGCCTGGCCGAGGCCGAGCGCGGCGACCAGCCCATCGACCTGGTGATGCTCGACATCCGCCTGCCCGGCAAGGACGGCCTGACCCTGACCCGCGAACTGCGCGTACGCTCGGAGGTCGGCATCATCCTGATCACCGGACGCAACGACGACATCGACCGCATCGTCGGCCTGGAATGCGGCGCCGACGACTACGTGATCAAGCCGCTCAACCCGCGTGAACTGGTGTCGAGGGCGAAGAACCTGATCCGCCGTGTGCGCCACGCCCGCCAGGGCCCGGTTGCCCAGCCGGCGCGACAGAACCACAAGCGCTTCGCCCACTGGACGCTGGACCCGGACCGCCGCCGCCTGATCGACCCGGTTGGCAGCGAAACCCCGCTGACCCACGGCGAGTTCCAGCTGCTCTGCGTGTTCCTGCGCAACACCGGCCACACCCTGAGCCGCGACCAACTGATGGACCAGATCCGCAACCGCGAGTGGCTGCCCAACGACCGCTCCATCGACGTACTGGTCGGCCGCCTGCGCCGCAAGCTGCGTGACGACCCGGCCGAGCCCGAGCTGATCATCACCATCCACGGCGCCGGCTACCTGTTCACCGCCACGCCCGTCGACGCCTGAGCCATGCGCTGGCTGGCCGTGCTGTGCCTGCTGCTGCCGTTGCTGGCAGTGGCTGCCAACGCCAGCGCCGCGCAGCCGATCCGCTACTGCGACTACCCCGTCTACCCGCCCATTTCCTGGAGCGACGGCCGCGAAGTTCATGGCCTGGCGCCACAGACCGTGCGCAGCGTCCTCGGCGAGCTGGGCTACGAGGTGCAGACCGTGGTGCTGGGCAACTGGAAGCGCTGCCTGCTGGACGCCGCCGAGGGCCGTGTCGACCTGGTACTCGCCTACCAGACCCCGCAGCGCGACAACGGCCTGCTGTTCTCCCGCGTGCCGGTGCTGCGCGAAGAAGTGGCGATCTTCTACAACCGCCGCAAGCCGGTGCGTTTCGAGCAGCTCGGCGACCTGGCGAACTACCGCGGCGGGCTGCTCTTCGGCGAGAGCTACGGGCCGGAGTTCGACCGCTTCGTGGCCGAGCACGGCAACGTCGAATGGGTCTCCGACAGCCGGCAGAACTTCGGCAAGCTGATCCGCCAGCGCATCGACTTCATCGCCCACGAGCGGCGCACCGGCACCCTGTTCGTCGAGCAATTGGCCGGCGGCGAGGACATCGTCGCCCTGCCCAGACCGCTGACCGTGGATTACCTGCGCATCGCCGTCTCCCGCCATTCGCCGCTGGCCGCGCGGATGGACGAGATCGACGCGGTGCTCAAGAAGCGCGTGGACGACGGCAGCGTGGCGCGCTGGCTGGATGACAGCGAGCGTAGCTACCGTGCCATGCTCGCCGGCGACGGGGTGCCGCGTTGAAGCTGCCCGGCGGCCTGGCCCGGCGCCTGCTGCTGCGGGTGCTGTTGTTCAGCCTGTGCTTCACGGTGCTGGCCAGTACGGTGCAGCTGTACTTCGAATACCGCCGCGAGATGCGTGATATCGATGCGCGCCTGGAGCTGATCCGTGTCGGCTACCTGGCCAGCTTCGAGCGCAGCCTCTGGGACCTCAACCAGGAGCAGCTCAACGTGCAATTGCACGGCCTGGCGGACTTCCCCGACATTGCCCGGGTGCGCCTGCGCAGCGCCGATTTCAACCTGGTACAGGACGCCGACGCCCCCCACGGTCCGCTCCGCGTCGAGCATTACGCCCTGGCTTTCCAGCCGCCGGACGGCGAGCGCCGCGCGCTGGGCGAGCTGGAAATCAGCATCGACCTCGGCGCGGTCTACCGTCGCCTGTTGCACGGAGGCCTGACCAACCTGCTGTGGATGGCGGTGTTCCTCTGTGGTCTGGCGGTGGCGCTGAGCTGGCTGTTCCACAGCCTGGTCACCCGTCACCTGCGCGTCATGGCCGACTTCGTCCGGGGCCTCACCGGGGGCGACCTGCAGACCGAGCTGGCGCTGCACAAGCGCCGCAAGGAAGACGAGATCGACACCGTGGCCGACGCCCTCGACGACCTGCGCCGCGCCCTGCGCGCCGAGCTCAGGCGCCGTGAGGCCGACCGCGCCGCCCTGCAGAGCAAGCGCGATGAACTGCAGCGCCGGGTCGAGCGGCGCACCGCCAGCCTGCGCCGGGCCAAGGAGGACGCGGAGGAGGCCAACCGCGCCAAGAGCCGCTTCCTCGCCACCATGAGCCACGAAATCCGCACGCCGCTCAACGGCATCCTCGGCATGGCCGAGCTGCTGCGCGCCGCGCCCCTGGGCGCGCAGGACCGGCGCCGGCTGCAGGCGCTGTCCACCGCTGGCGAGGGGCTGCTGGCGATCCTCAACGAGGTGCTGCACTTCGCCAAGCTGGAAGACGGCGCCAGCCAGCCGGAGCCGCTGGACTTCTCCCTGCGCCGCCTGCTCGATGACGTGGTGACGCTGCTGGAGCCGCGTGCCGCCGACAACGGCATCAGCCTGCGCCTGCGCGTCGATCCGCGGGTGCAGGACGCCTGCCGGGGCGCCGAGCAGTTCCTTCGCCAGGTCCTGAGCAACCTGCTGGCCAACGCGGTGAAGTTCACCGAGGACGGCGAGGTGTTGCTGGAGGTGACGCTGCTGGCGCATGGCGAGGCCGCGCAGCGCCTGCGTTTCGCGGTGATCGACGACGGCATCGGCATCTCCGCCGAGCAGCAGGAGAAGATCTTCCAGCGCTTCACCCAGGCCAGCGACGAGGTGGCGCGGCGCTACGGCGGCACCGGCCTGGGGCTGGCGATCAGCAAGCGCCTGGTGGAAGCCATGGGCGGCGAGATCGGCGTGGAAAGCCTGGAAGGCGAGGGCAGCACCTTCTGGTTCGAGATCGCGCTGGCGCCGGGGCTGGTCCCGCGCGCTCCGCTGGTCGCCGAGCGGGCGCTGGCGCTGGAGGTGCTGCTGGTGGAGGACGTCGCCCTCAACCGCGAGGTCGCCCAGGGGCTGCTGGAGCGCGATGGTCACCACGTCTACCTGGCCGACGACGCGGAGCCTGCGCTGGCGCTCACCGCTCAGCGGACCTTCGACCTGATCCTGCTGGACATGCACCTGCCGGGCATGACCGGCCTCGACCTGTGCCGGGCGATCCGCAAGCAGCCTGGCGGGCTCAACGCGGACACGCCGATCCACGCCTTCACCGCCAGCGTGCAGCCGGGGATGGTCCGCCGCTATTTCGAGGCGGGAATGCAGGGCGTACTGGGCAAGCCGCTGCGCCTGGACGACCTGCGTCGCGCGCTGTCCGGCGTGGCCTCGGCGCCCCTGCCCGAGGCTGTGGATAACGGGCCGCTGGATCGCCAGGTGCTGGATACCCATCGCCGGTTGCTCGGTGAGCACAAGCTGAACGAGCTGCTCGCCAGCCTGTGGAAGCTGCTGGACGAACAGTGGCCGCTGTTGCTGGATGCCCTGCGCCAGGAGGATGCCGTGGAGGTGGCCGGCCTGGCCCACCGGTTGGCGGGGAGTTGCCGGTCGATGGGCTTGCGTGCGTTGGGGGATGGCCTGGGTGAGCTGGAGCAGGCGGCGCTGGCCGGTGATTCCCTCGGCGGATGGGCCGAGCGGCTGGAGCGCGAGAGGGCGCTGGCCTTCGAACTTTTGAAGGGCGACCAGGCGTAGCTTCCGCGTGGACGGACTACGCGCTGATCCAGGCACTGTTCCTTGTAGGAGCGGGCCATGCCCGCGATCGCGCGCATGGCGCGCTCCTACCGTTGAATCTTCAGCCGTGGTGGTTAGCGAACAAGCCCACCATTACCCCAAGCCAATCCCCTGAAAGCCCCGCCCCACGCGCCCTGCACAAATTCCTTACATCTTTCTACAACTTCGATCCCGCCGAACAACGGCGTCTTACATCGTCTTCCAATAATCCGGTGGCATCCGTGCCCGAGCCACGGCCTCGACAGATTGGAGATAACAACAATGATCCAACGTAGAGTTCCGCTCAGCCGCGCCCGCCATTCCCTGGAGGTGCGCCATGTCTGAGTCGCAAGAGAAGATTCAACTCACCCGCGCGCTGAAGAGCCGCCACATCTTCATGCTGTCCCTGGGCGGCGTGATCGGCACCGGCCTGTTCATGGGCTCGGGCGTCACCATCGGCTCCGGTGGCCCCATGGGCGCCATCCTCGCCTACCTGGTCGCGGGCCTGCTGATGTACCTGGTGATGGTCTGCCTGGGCGAGCTGTCCGTGCAGATGCCCGTCTCCGGTTCCTTCCAGGCGCACGCCACGCGCTTCATCGGCCCGGCCACCGGATTCATGATCGGCTGGGTGTACTGGATGAGCTGGGCCTCCACCGTCGGCCTGGAATTCACCGCTGCCGGCATGCTGATGACCCGCTGGTTCCCCGAGGTGCCGATCTGGCTCTGGTCGGGCTTCTTCGTAGTCGTGCTGTTCTCCCTCAATGCCCTGGCCACCCGCGCCTTCGGGGAGGCCGAATACTGGTTCTCGGGTATCAAGGTCGCTGCCATCCTGGCCTTCATCGTGGTCGGCGTGCTGGTGATATTCGGCGCCATCCCGCTGAACAGCGGCGCCGCCGCGCCGGGCTTCTCCAACCTGATGAGCGATGGCCTGTTCCCCAATGGCCTGTCCGCCGTGTTCGCGGTGATGATGACGGTGGTCTACGCCTTCCAGGGCTGCGAGATCATGGGCGTCGCCGCCGGTGAAACCGACCAGCCGGAAAAGAGCATCCCGCGCGCCGTGCGCAACGTGGTGTTCCGCGTGCTGATCTTCTACGTGCTGGCGATCGTCGTGCTGTCCTGCATCGTGCCGTGGAAGCAGGCCGGCCTGATGGAAAGCCCCTTCGTGCAGGTGTTCGACATGGTCGGCATTCCCTACGCCGCCGACCTGATGAACTTCGTGATCCTCACCGCGATCCTGTCGGTGGGTAACTCCGGCCTCTACGCGTCCACCCGCATCCTCTGGGCCATGTCCAAGACCGGCATGGCGCCGCGCAAGCTGTCCCAGCTCAGCGCCCGTGGCGTGCCGCTCTATGCGCTGCTGATCAGCCTGGCGTTCGCCCTGCTGTCGCTGCTGACCAGCATCGTCGCCGCCGACACCCTGTTCATGGTGCTGATGGCGGTGAGCGGGATGTCCGGCACCGTCACCTGGATCGTCATCGCCTATGCCCAGTACCGCTTCCGCCGCGAGCACATCGCCAAGGGCGGCACCGTGGCCGACCTGAAGTACGCAGCGCCGCTGTTCCCGCTGATCCCGCTGGCGTGCATCGCGATCTGCTGCTCGCTGTTCGTGTTCCTCGCCATGGACCCGACCCAGCGTCCGTCGCTGTACTGGGGCTTCGGCTTCATGGCGGCCTGCTACCTGGCGTACTACGTGCTCAAGCGCAAGCGTCCGCAGGTGGTCAGCGAGGCCGCGCTGGGCGTGAACTGACCCATGGAATGCCCCGCCCGCGCATGACGCGGGTGGGGCCTCCATACCCTCACTGCAGCGCTTTCAGCAGGCCCTGCAGGTAGCGCTGGCCATCGCCGTCGAGCTCCTGCAGCGGCAGGCGCGGTACGCCGACATCCAGCCCGGTCATGCGCAGGCCGGCCTTGATGGTGGTCGGCAGGCCGCGGCGGGTGATGTAGTCCAGCACCGCCAGCTGGCGGTAGAACGATTCCCGCGCATCCTCCATGCGTCCCTCCTGCACCGCGTCGTACAGCTCTCGGTTGTGCTGCGGGATCAGGTTCGGCGCTGCCGTGCACCAGCCCTTCGCCCCGGCCACCAGGGCTTCCAGCGCCAGCGGGTTGCAGCCGTTGTAGAAGGCCACCTCGCCGTTCGACAACAGGCGCAGGCGATGCATGCGCTGGATATCACCGGTGCTCTCCTTGACCATGGTGACGTTCGCCACCTCCTTCACGATTCGCAGGATCAGCTCCACCGGCAGGTCGGTGCCGCTGGTGCCGGGGTTGTTGTAGAGCATGACCGGGATGCTGATCGCCTCGCCCACCGCGCGGTAGTGGGCAAGGATTTCCGCTTCGTTGAGCTTCCAGTAGGACACCGGCAGCACCATGACCGCGCTGGCGCCGAGCCGTTCGGCGAAGCGGGCGCGGCGCACGGTGCGCGCGGTGGTCAGGTCGGACACGCTGACGATGGTCGGCACGCGGCCGGCGATGGTCTTCAGGCTGAATTCCACCACCGCGTCCCATTCCGGGTCGCTCAGGTAGGCGCCTTCGCCCGTGCTGCCGAGTGGCGCGATGGCGTGTACGCCACCGGCGAGGAGTCGCTCGATGGAACGGCCAAGGGCGGGCAGGTCGAGCTCGCCGTCCGGACCGAAGGGCGTGATGGTGTAGCCGATGATGCCGTGGAGGATGGTTGAGGACATGGTTGCACCTGGAGCACTTGAGGATGAGTGGGACGCGTCAGAGATATGGGCGGACGATCAGCACAGGCATTCGCCGTGCTCGCGCAAGCTGCGCCGGGCGTAGTAGCTGAAGGCGGCGCCGTGGCGCTTGGGCGTGGAGATCCAGTCGTGCGCTTCCTTGCCCAAGGCCTGCGGAATCGGCTTGATCTCGCCGGCGGCCATGGCCAGCAGCTGCATCTTCGCGGCGCGCTCGAACAGCATCGCCACCACGCAGGCTTCCTCGATGCTTGAACCGGTCACCAGTAGGCCGTGGTGGGAGAGCAGGATGGCGCGCTTGTCGCCCAGGGCGGCGGAGATGATCTCGCCTTCCTCGTTGCCCACCGGCACGCCCGGCCAGTCCTTGAGGAAGGCGCAGTCGTCGAACAGGGGGCAGAGGTCCATGTGCGACACCGCCAGCGGCACTTCCAGCATCGACAGCGCGGCGGCGTGCAGCGGATGGGTGTGGATGATGCAGTTGACGTCGGGACGGGCGCGGTAGACCCAGCTGTGGAAGCGGTTGGCCGGGTTGGCCATGCCCTGGCCCTGGAGCACCTTCAGGTCTTCGTCGACCAGCAGCAGGTTGCCGGAGGAGATCTCGTCGAAGCCCAGGCCCAGGCGCTGGGTGTAGTAGGAGCCAGGTGTCTCCGCGCGGCAGGTGATCTGGCCGGCCAGCCCGGAGTCGTGGCCGCCGTCGAAGAGAATGCGGCAGGTCAGGGCCAGTTTTTGCCGCGCAGTCCACGTATTATCCGCAAGGCTGGTCTGCATCTGCCGTTCGGCGTGCTGGATCAGCTGGTCCTTGGGGAGGTGCATGGTGGTCGCCATGGAAGTCTTCCTCTGTGGTTCGGGATGGACGCGAGTGGGGCTCGCGGTCATTTCGGGCAGTGCGAGATGACACGGATCAAGCTATATGACACAAGGTGTCATGTGCAAGGGTAAAGTTTCCTATAGCGCCGGCAAGGGGCGTTCTGCATGTCCATGCGATTGAAATTGCTGAGAAAAAAACTGGGGATCACCCTGGAGACGCTGGCCGAGAAGACCGGCATGACCAAGAGCTACCTGTCCAAGGTCGAGCGCGGCCTGAACACGCCGTCGATCGCCACCGCGCTCAAGCTGTCGAAGGCGCTCAACGTGCAGGTCGAGGAGCTGTTCGCTGAAGAGGGAGTCGCCGCCGAGGGCTACAGCCTGGTGCGCAGCAGCGAGCGGCAGTCGCTGGCGCGTGATGCCGAGGGCCCGGCCTATGCCTCGCTGGCGCGGCAGATCGGCGACCGTGCGCTGCTGCCGTTCATCGTCTATCCGCCAGCGGACTTCAGCCATTCGACTTTCAAGGAACACCTGGGTGAAGAGTTCATCTTCGTCCATCGCGGCCGGGTTGAAGTGGACTTCATGTCCGAACGCCTGACCCTGGAAACCGGCGACGCGCTCCATTTCAATGCGCAGAAACCGCATCGCCTGCGCTCCCTGGGCGACGAACAGGCCGAGCTGCTGGTCGTGGTGCACAGCCAGGACTGACCTCCACGCGGTGAGCCATCACCGCGCCGCCCTGCGCGATTGTTCGAAGTTGTAACAACCGTCCCCGCAAATCCCCCCTGAACGCCGGCAGCCCCCGCGCCGCGCGGCGTTCCCGCCTGTCCGCGTGTCGTTACAAGCCCCCCTTTCGGGTGGATTGCCGTCTTACTGAACACTTGTTTAGTATTGGCGCCAACGCCTCAACACAATCGTCTACAAGAATGAGGGCCGCATGACTCAAGCATCCCCGCTCAGCCGGGTCCAGGACGGCATCGCCTGGATCACCCTGAACCGTCCCGAACAGCGCAACGCGCTGGACATCCCGACGCTCAAGAACCTGCACGCCCTGCTCGACGCCCATGAGGCGGACCCGGCGGTGCGCGTCATCGTGCTCACCGGCCAGGGCCGCAGCTTCTGCGCTGGCGCCGACCTCGCCGAATGGGCCGAGGCCGAAGCCCGTGGCGAGCTGGAAACCTACGGCTGGACCGAAACCGCCCACGCCCTGATGCGCCGCCTGCACGGCCTGGACAAGCCGACCATCGCCGCCGTCAACGGCACCGCCGTCGGCGCCGGGATGGACCTGACCCTGTGCTGCGACTTCCGCGTCATCGGCGCCTCCGCCCGCTTCAAGGCCGGCTACACCGGCATGGCCTACTGCCCGGACGCCGGCGCCAGCTGGCACCTGCCGCGCCTGATCGGCAGCGAAGCGGCCAAGCGCCTGCTGTTCCTCGACGAGCTGTGGAACGCCGAGCGCGCCCTGAACGCAGGTCTGGTCAGCGAAGTAGTCGCCGATGAGCAGTTGCTTGCGCACGTCGGCGAGTTCGCCGCGCGCCTGGCCGCCGGTCCGACCTTCGCCTTCGCCCAGACCAAGCGCCTGATGCGCGACGGCGCCGCCCGCACCCTGGCCCAGCAACTGGAGGCCGAACAGGCCGCCGGGCTGCTCTGCGGCCGCAGTGAAGATGCCGCTGAGGCGCTGCGCGCCGTGGCCGAAAAACGCTCTCCCCAATTCAAAGGCCGCTAACGGCTGCAGGTGATGTGATGGATTTCCAACTGACTCAAGAACAGGAAATGCTCGTCGAAGCGGTCAAGGCCTTCGTCGAGAAAGAGTTGCTGCCCTACGAAGAAGAAGTGGACCGCGCCGACGCGGTGTCCCCGGAGCTGGCCGCACAGATTCGCGGCAAGGCCCTGGCGGCCGGCTTCTACGCCTTCAACATGCCCGAGGAAGTGGGCGGCGGCGGCCTCGATTACCTGTCCCAGGCACTGGTCGAGCGCGAGCTGTCCAAGGTCTCCTGGGCGCTGCACGTGTTCGTCGCGCGTCCCTCGAAGATCCTCATGGCCTGCAAGGGCCAGCAGATCCAGGACTACCTGCTGCCGGTGGTGCAGGGCGAGAAGATCGACTGCTTCGCCCTCACCGAGCCGGGCGCCGGTTCCGACGCCAACTCGATCAAGACCCGCGCCGTGCGTGACGGCGAGGACTTCGTGATCAACGGCTCCAAGCACTTCATCAGCCACGCCGGCCACGCCGACTTCGCCATCGTCTTCGCGGTGACCGATACCTTCGAGCGCAATGGCAAGAAGCGCAACGCCGTGACCGCCTTCCTGGTGGACAAGGGCACCGCCGGCATGACCGTGCGCCGTGGCCCGAAATGCGTGAGCAACAAGGGCTACCACACCTACGAAATCTTCTTCGACGACTGCCGCGTACCGGCCTCCCAGGTCCTGGGCGAAGTCGACAAAGGCTGGGAAGTGGCCAACGCCTGGCTTACCGCCGGCCGCGTGATGGTTGCCGCCAACTGCGTCGGCCAGGCCCAGCGGGCGATGGATCTGGCGCTGCAGTGGTCGGCCGACCGCAAGCAGTTCGGTGCGGCCATCGGCAGCTACCAGGGCATCTCCTTCAAGCTCGCCGACATGGCCACGCAGATTCGCGCCGCCGAGCTGATGACCCTGCACACCGCCTGGAAAATGGACCGCGGCAGCATGACCGACGGCGAGGCCGGCATGGCCAAGCTGTTCGCCAGCGAAGTGCTGGGCAAGGTGGCCGACGAGACCGTGCAGATCTTCGGTGGCATGGGCCTGATGGACGAGGGTCCGGTGGAGCGCATCTGGCGTAACGCCCGTATCGAGCGCATCTGGGAAGGCACCTCGGAAATCCAGCGCCACATCATTTCCCGCGAACTGCTGCGCCCGCTGCTGCGCTGATCCTGCGTCCCCCCTCTCCCGCGGGGAGAGGGGCTGGCCGAGGGATACACACTGTCGAGACCTGACATGAAAAGAGAAAACCTCCAGCGCCTGCTGGCGCCCCGGCACCTGGCCTTCATCGGCGGCCGCAGCATGGCGCGCGCCCTCAAGCGCTGCGCCGAAGGCGGCTT
Organism: Pseudomonas sp. SCB32; assembly: GCF_009189165.1. Taxonomy (NCBI): domain Bacteria; kingdom Pseudomonadati; phylum Pseudomonadota; class Gammaproteobacteria; order Pseudomonadales; family Pseudomonadaceae; genus Pseudomonas; species Pseudomonas sp. SCB32. Next base: position 6,216,347 of record NZ_CP045118.1, on the reverse strand, counting down.
CGCCGGCCAGATGTGGCTGGTCAACCCGCAATACGACGAACTCGAAGGCGTGCACTGCGTACGCAGCATCGCCGAACTGCCCGAAGGCCCGGACGCGGTGTTCATCGCCACCAACCGCGACCTGACCGTGCAGGCCGTGGCTGAACTGGCCGCCAAGGGCGCTGGCGGTGCCATCTGCTACGCCTCCGGCTTCGCCGAAACCGGCGAGGAAGGCGAAGCGCTGCAGCGCCGCCTGCTCGCCAGCGCCGGCGACATGGCCCTGCTCGGCCCCAACTGCTATGGCCTGCTCGACTACCTGCACGGCGCAGCGCTGTGGCCGGTGGCCCACGGCGGGCACCTGGTGGAGAAGGGCGTGGCGGTGCTGACCCAGAGCGGCAACTTCGCCTACAACCTGTCGATGAGCGACCGTTCGCTGCCGATCGCCTACATGGCCTCGGTGGGCAACCAGGCGCAGCTGGGCGTGGCCGAACTGATGGACGTGCTGCTCGACGAGCCGCGCGTTACCGCCATCGGCCTGCACCTGGAAGGCCTGAAGAACGTCCCCGGCTTCGCCCGCGCCGCGTTCAAGGCGCTGCAGAAAGGCATCCCGGTGATCGCCCTGAAGACCGGCGTGTCCGAGATCGGCGCCGAGCTCGCGCTCAGCCATACCAGCTCCCTGGCCGGCTCCGATGCGCTGTACGACGCGCTGTTCGACCGCCTTGGGGTGATCCGCGTCAGCGGCCCGGTGAGCTTCATCGAAACCCTCAAGGCTGCCGCCTGCGGCAACCTGCCGGCCGGCCCGAGCCTGGCCGCGCTGGCCTGCTCCGGCGGCGACGCCGGGCTGATCGCCGACTACGCCGAACGCAACGGCCTGGCCCTGCCCAAGCTGGTCGACGCCCAGCGCACCGAGCTGGCCCAGGTGCTGCCGGACTACGCCAACATCGCCAACCCGCTGGACTTCACCACCGCCATCTGGGGCGACGGCCCGGCACTGCAGCGCATGCTCGACAGCGCCCTGCAGACCGAAGCCGATGCCGCCCTGCTGGTGCTCGACTATCCCGGCGAAGAAACCGGCGAACGCCCGCAGTGCGACCTGCTGCTGGAGCTGTACTGCGCTGCGCTGGAACGTCACGGCAAGGTCGGTTTCATCGCCTCGGCATTGCCGGAGCTGCTGCCCAAGCATGCCCGCGAACTGCTGCACTCCCATGGCGTCGCCGCGCTGCAAGGCGTGGAAGACGGTCTCGCCGCCTGGGGCCGCATCGCCCATTACCGCCAGCGTCGCGAAGCACTGCTGGCCCGTGGCGAAGCCGCCCTGGTGCCGCTCTGCCCGCAGGCCATCGACGGCGAAGGCCGCCTGCTGGACGAGTGGAATTCCAAGCAGGCGCTGAAACCCTTCGGCCTGCCGCTGCCGCGCGCAGCCCTGAGCACGCCGACCCAGGCCCGCGAGGCGGCCACCGACGTCGGCTTCCCGCTGGCGCTGAAAGTGGTCAGCGCGCAGCTGCCGCACAAGACCGAGGCCGGCGGCGTGGCGCTCAACCTGCGCAACGAGGCGGCGCTGGAAGCCGCGCTGTTCGACATGCGCGAAAACATCGCCCGCCATGCGCCGGATGTGCCCTTCGACCAGGTGTTGCTGGAGAGCATGGCGAATCCGCCGCTGGCCGAGCTGATCGTCGGCATCAAGCGCGAGAACGGCTTCGGCCTGGCGCTGGTGCTGGGTGCCGGCGGCATCCTCGTCGAACTGCTCAAGGACAGCCGCAGCCTGCTGCTGCCGACCACCGACGCGGCGATTCGTGATGCCCTGCTGAGCCTGCGCAGCGCGCCGCTGCTCACCGGCTTCCGTGGTCGCCCGGCGGTGAACCTGGAGGCGCTGGTGGAAGCCGTGCGCGCAGTGGCCGACTACGCCTGCGAGCATGTGGACAACCTGCTGGAACTGGATGTGAACCCGCTGCTGGCGGACGCCGAAGGCGCCGTGGCGGTGGATGCGCTGATTCGCGTCGCCGAATGACCGTACCTGTAGGAGCGAGCTTGCTCGCGAACAGCCCCGCAGCGGGATTTGTTCGCGAGCAAGCTCGCTCCTACAAAAAACACTTCGAGGAGTGAACATGCAGAACAACAAGAACCTCACCGGCGGCCAGGCCCTGGTCCGCCTGCTGGCCAACTACGGCGTCGACACCGTATTCGGCATTCCCGGCGTACACACCCTGGAGCTCTACCGCGGCCTGCCCGGCAGCGGCATCCGCCACGTGCTGACCCGCCACGAGCAGGGCGCCGGCTTCATGGCCGACGGCTATGCGCGCGTCAGCGGCAAGCCCGGCGTGGCCTTCATCATCACCGGCCCGGGGGTGACCAACGCCGCCACCGCCATCGGCCAGGCCTACGCCGACTCCATTCCGATGCTGGTGATTTCCAGCGTCAACCACACCGCCAGCCTGGGCAAGGGCTGGGGCTGCCTGCACGAGACCCAGGACCAGCGCGCCATGACCGCGCCGATCACCGCGTTCTCGGCCGTCGCCCTGAGCGCCGAAGACCTGCCCGAACTGATCGCCCGTGCCTACGCCGTGTTCGACAGCGAGCGCCCGCGCCCGGTGCACATCTCGGTGCCGCTGGACGTGCTCGCCAACCCGGTCGCCCGCGACTGGACCAACGAAGTGGTGCGCCGTGCCGGCCGTGGCCAGCCTGCCGCCGATGCGCTGAAGCAGGCTGTGGATAAACTCCAGGCCGCCAAGCGCCCGATGATCATCGCCGGCGGCGGCGCGCTGCATGCCGCCGACGCACTGGCCGCGCTGAGCGAACGCCTGGCCGCGCCGCTGTTCACCAGCGTCGCCGGCAAGGGCCTGCTGGCGCCGGAAGCGCCGCTCGCCGCGGGCGCCACCCTGTGCACCCAGGCCGGTTGGGACATGATCGCCGAGGCCGACGTGGTGCTCGCCATCGGCACCGAAATGGCCGATACCGACTACTGGCGCGAGCGCCTGCCGCTGACCGGCGAGGTAATCCGCGTCGACGTCGACTCGCGCAAGTTCAATGACTTCTACCCGAGCGCCGTGGCGCTGCTGGGCGATTCCAAGGCCACCGCCGAAGCGCTGCTCGCCGCATTGCCGAGCGCCACCCGCGATGCCGCCCAATCGCAGTCGCGCATCGCCGAACTGCGCGCGCAGATCGACGCCGGCCACGCGCCGCTGCAACTGATCCACAAGTCGATCCTCGAGCGCATCGCCAAGGTGCTGCCGGATAACGCCTTCATCGCCAGCGACATGACCCAGCTGGCCTACACCGCCAACTACCTGTACCCGAGCAAGGCGCCGCGCGGCTGGCTGCACCCCACCGGCTACGGCACCCTCGGCTACGGCGTGCCCGCCGGCATCGGCGCCAAGTTCGGCGCGCCGGAGCGTCCGGGCCTGGTGCTGGTTGGCGACGGCGGCTTCCTCTACACCGCCCAGGAACTGGCGACCGCCACCGAGGAACTGGACAGCCCGCTGGTGGTGCTGCTGTGGAACAACGATGCGCTGGGGCAGATCCGCGACGACATGATCGGCCTGGACATCGAGCCCATCGGCGTCCTGCCGCGCAACCCGGACTTCGCCCTGCTCGGCCGCGCCTACGGCTGCGAGATGCGCGAACCGCAGAGCCTGGACGAGCTGGAGCGCGACCTGCGCGCCGGCTTCGCCCATCCGGGCGTGACCTTGATCGAGCTGAAACACGCCTGCGCCAAGTAGGTCCGTCGTACCGGCCGGGGCCGTGCGGGCCCCGGCGTGGTCACTGAGCATTCCGAGCCTGCCGCCACCCGTACAGGCAGGCTCCAAGGAGATTCCCATGCGCTATTCCAACTTCACCCAACGCATCGCCGGCGACGGCGCCGCCGCCTGGGACATTCACTACCGCGCCCTGGCGCGCATGGAGAAGGGCGACGACATCCTCCTGCTGTCGGTGGGCGACCCGGACTTCGACACCCCGGTACCCATCGTGCAGTCGGCCATCGACAGCCTGTTGGCCGGCAACACCCATTACGCCGACGTACGCGGCAAGCGCTCGCTGCGCGAGGCCATCGCCCGCCGTCACACCCAGCGCAGCGGCCAAGCAGTGACTGCTGACGACGTGGTGGTGCTGGCCGGCGCCCAGTGCGCGCTCTATGCCGTGGCGCAGTGCGTGCTCAACCCGGGCGACGAGGTGATCGTCGCCGAACCGATGTACGTCACCTACGAAGCGGTGTTCGGTGCCTGTGGCGCCAAGGTCATCCCGGTGTCGGTGCGTTCCGAGCACGGCTTCCGCGTGCAGGCCGAGGACGTCGCCGCGCTGATCACCCCGCGTACCCGCGCGCTGGCCATCAACAGCCCGCACAACCCCTCCGGCGCCAGCCTGCCGCGCGCCACCTGGGAAGCGCTGGCCGAGCTGTGCGTCGCCCATGACCTGTGGATGATTTCCGACGAGGTCTACAGCGAGCTGCTGTTCGACGGCGAACACATCAGCCCCGCCAGCCTGCCGGGCATGGCCGAGCGCACCGCGACCCTCAACAGCCTGTCGAAATCCCACGCCATGACCGGCTGGCGAGTCGGCTGGGTGGTTGGCCCGCAGGAACTCTGCGCGCACCTGGAAAACCTCGCCCTGTGCATGCTCTACGGCTCGCCGGACTTCATCCAGGACGCCGCCTGCACCGCGCTGGAAGCCAAGCTGCCGGAACTCGAAGCCATGCGCGAGGCCTACCGCCAGCGCCGCGACCTGGTGATCGACTGCCTCGCCGATTGTGTCGGCGTGCGCGCCCTGCGTCCGGACGGCGGCATGTTCGTGATGGTGGATATCCGTGCCACCGGACTCTCCGCCCAGGACTTCTCCAACCTGCTGCTGGACCGCCACGGCGTCTCCGTGCTGGCCGGCGAAGCCTTCGGCCCCAGCGCCGCCGGGCACATCCGCCTGGGCCTGGTGCTCGGTGCCGAGCCGCTGCGCGAAGCCTGTCGCCGCATCGCCCTGTGCGCCGCCGAACTGCTGAAGGAAAAGCGCTATGCATGACCGTACGCAGCTCTACATCGACGGCGCCTGGGTGGCGCCGCAAGGACAAGGCCTGGCCGAGGTGCAGAACCCGGCCACCGAGGAATGCGTCGGCCGCGTGCCGCTGGGCGGCGAAGCCGACGTGAACCGCGCGGTGGACGCCGCGCGCCGCGCCTTCCCGGCCTGGTCGCAGACGCCGTCTCACGTGCGCGCCGGCTACATCCGCGCGCTGGCCGAGCAACTGAAGAGCCGCGCCGACGAGATGGCCGCGCTGATCACCGCCGAGCTGGGCATGCCGGTGCAGTGGTGCCGCATGGTGCAGGTCGACGGGCCGATCGAGGGCCTGGAGAGCTACGCCGAGATGGCCGCGCACATGGACGAAGTGCGCGAGGTCGGCAACTCGCTGATCGTGAAGGAAGCGGTGGGTGTCTGCGCTTTCATCAACCCCTGGAACTACCCGTTGCACCAGATGATCGGCAAGCTCGCCCCGGCCCTGGCCGCCGGCTGCACCATGGTGGTGAAGCCCAGCCAGGACACTCCGCTGCACGCCTTCCTGCTGGCCGACATGGTCCACGCCATCGGCCTGCCGGCCGGCGTATTCAACCTGGTCAGCGGCCCCGGCTCCAAGGTCGGCGAAGCCCTGGCGCGGCATCCGGACGTGGACATGGTGTCCTTCACCGGTTCCACCGGTGCGGGCGTCAAGGTCTCAGAAGCCGCGGCGCCGACGGTCAAGCGCGTGTGCCTGGAGCTGGGCGGCAAGTCGCCCTTCCTGATCACCGCCGATGCCGACCTGGCCGCCGCCGTGCGCCATGGCGTGCAGGACGTGATGATCAACTCCGGACAGACCTGCACCGCGCTGACCCGCATGCTGCTGCCCGCCAGCCGCTATGACGAAGCCGTGGAAATCGCCCGCACTGAGGCCCTCTCGCTGAAGATGGGTGACCCGCTGGACGCCGACAGCTTCCTCGGCCCCATGTGCTCGGCTGGCCAGCGCCGCACCGTGCTCGACTACATCCGCGTCGGCCAGGAGGAGGGCGCGCAGCTGGTGTGCGGTGGCGCCGAGCGTCCCGCGCATCTGGAGCGCGGCCACTACGTGCAGCCGACCATCTTCGCTGGCGTGAACAACCAGATGCGCATCGCCCGCGAGGAAATCTTCGGCCCGGTGCTCTGCCTGATTCCCTATGCCGATGAGGCCGAGGCGCTGCAGATCGCCAACGATTCGCCCTTCGGCCTGTCCAGCGCCGTGTGGGCGGGCGACCGCGAGCAGGGCCTGAAACTCGCCCGGCAGATGCGCGCCGGCCAATCCTTTGTCAACGGCGGCGCCTTCAACTACCGTGCGCCGTTCGGCGGCTACAAGCAGTCCGGCAACGGCCGCGAATGGGGCGAGCAGGGCTTGCACGAATTCGTCGAGCTCAAGGCCATCCAGCTTTAAACAGACCCCCTCTTCCTCGGGGAGAGGGCTGGGGTGAGTGCAGTTCCGCTCACCGACTTGTCAGGAATCCACATGAACGTACTGATCGTCCACGCCCATAACGAGCCGCAATCCTTCAGCACCGCGCTGTATCAGCTCGCTGAAGAAACCCTGCGTGGCCAGGGCCATGAGGTGCAGGTCTCCGACCTCTACGCGATGAACTGGAACCCGGTGGCCAGCGCCGCCGACTTCGGCGCCCGCGCCAACCCCGAGTACCTGGTCTACGCCCTGGAGCAGCGCGAAGGCGCCAAGGCCAAGACCATCGCCGCCGACATCCAGGCCGAGCTGGACAAGTTGCTCTGGGCGGACCTGGTGATCTTCAACTTCCCGATCTACTGGTTCTCCGCGCCGGCCATCCTCAAGGGCTGGTTCGACCGCGTGCTGGTCTCGGGCATCTGCTACGGCGGCAAGCGCTTCTACGACCAGGGCGGCCTGGCCGGCAAGAAGGCGCTGGTCACCGTGACCCTCGGCGGGCGCGACCACATGTTCGGCGAAGGCGCCATCCACGGCCCGCTGGAAGACATGCTGCGGCCGATCCTGCGCGGCACCCTGGCCTACACCGGAATGACCGTGCTGCCGCCCTTCATCGCCTGGCACGTGCCCTACATCAGCAACGACGCGCGCGTGGACTTCCTGCGCCAGTACCAGGACCGCCTGCAGCACCTGGACGAGGACAAGCCGCTGGAGTTCGTGCGCCTGGACCAGTTCGACGAGCGCCTGTACCCGCTGCCGCGCTGACGGCTTCCCGTAGGATGGGTAGAGCGAAGCGAAACCCATGCTGTTTCGGTGCATCGGATCGATGGGTTTCGCAGGCTCTACCCATCCTACGTGGCAGCACCGAGTTTTCTTCGAGGCATGAAAAAGGGCGGCCATCCGCAGATGGCCGCCCCAGGAGAAAAAGTCAGTCGCTGCAGCCAGGTATGCGCGGGGGAGATGGCCGTCGATTGGTGTATCGGCGGCCGTACGATGAGCCTGGTATGCCCAACGTTGCTGCAGCGACTTGGCTGGCACTATACGCAGTAACAATCGATAGAAAACGACCCTATACTGCGATTCAGTATTGCGGCGAAGACAACAATTGTCTTCGTTTCCTACAGGCTGGATGAGCAGGGGAAACCATGGACGTACTTCACGCGATGCGGGCTTTCGTCCGGGTTGTGGATGCCGGCAGCTTCACCGCCGCCGCCAACGCCCTGGGGTTATCCACAGCCCAGGTCTCGCGCGTCGTCTCCGACCTCGAATCCCAGCTCGAAGCCCGCCTGCTGCACCGCACCACCCGCCGCCTGGCGCTGACCGAAACCGGCGAGCGCTACCTGCAGCGCTGCCGGGAAATCCTCGCTGACGTCGATGAAGCCGAGGCCGAAGCCAGCGGCGCGCATTTGACGCCGCGCGGCCGCCTGCGCGTGCACTCGCTCACCGGCCTTGGCCAGCAGCACCTGATCCCGCTGATCTCGCGCTACTGCGAGTCTTTCCCCGAGGTCTACATCGAGCTGACCCTGGCTCAGCGCCAGCCGGACATCCTCGAAGAAGGCCAGGACGTGGTGATCACCCGCGACCGCGAACTGCCCGACTCCGAATTCGTCGCCCAGACCCTGGGCACCATCTACAGCGTGCTCTGCGCCAGCCCCGACTACCTCAAGCGCCGTGGCACCCCGCAGACCGTCGCCGACCTGCACCAGCACCAGTGCCTGCGCCTGCAGGACCCGACCTTCCCCGAAGGCTGGGCCTTCGAGGAGGGCAACGAGGAAAGCGTGATCCGCCCGCGCGACACCTTCATGGTCAACGTCGCCGAGGCGCTGACCGGCGCCGCCGCCGCCGGCATGGGCATCTGCCTGTTGCCCAGCTACGTCGCCGCACCCGCCCTGCGCAAGCACTCGCTGGTGCGGGTGCTGCCCCGACACAGTCTGCATGTGCGGCAGATCTACGCGCTGTACCCGTCGCGGCGCTTCCTCGACGCGAAGATCCGCACCTGGGTGGAGTTCCTCAAGGCGGAGCTCCCCAAGGTCTTCGAGGAAGACGAAGCAGCGCTCAACGATCCCGTCAACTGGGCCTGAGGCAGCCCCTGGCTGCGACAGAACGCCACGGGCGCTCTATATCAGGCTTCTTGATCGATTTCCGACGATTGTTGCTTTTTAGGCAATGCTTTGTTGGTTAGCTAGCTATTTTTCTACCCACTGTTGCGCCGTAACCTTTCTCCAACCCCGACCAACCGGGAGTTCAGAAAGGATCTTCATCATGTCCCGTTCGCTTTATGTTGCTGCCCTGCTGTCCGTTTGCACGCTGTCGTTCGCCCAACTGAGCTTCGCCGAAGAATCGCGCCTGATGACCGACAAGATGGTCAAGGCCAACGAAGCCGTCATTGCCCAGCAGCAGGCCCAGTCCGCCGAGCAGACTGCCAAGGCCGCTGCCGACAGCCGCTCCGACTCCTGATCGACCGCTTCCCCCGGGAGGTCCGGTGCGTGAGCCGGGCTTCTCAACACCTTGCGCCGCATATGACATGCGGCGTTTTTTTCTTCGCGGGGACGCTGTGACAGCGCGCTCTGTTGCAAAAAATGCAACAGTCTTTCCTGATTGAGTGGATTTATTCCTGTCCAAACGGTCAATAGAATTTGTCACAGATTCTCCAGGCAATATGATTGCCACCCGGCTACACTGTGGGGGTAAATATTTCGAATAAATCCTTATTAATCAATAAGTTGATTTGTTCTGTGGAGTCTCCGCACGGGCCGATAGCCGTATCGCCCCGTCCCCGGCCCGCAAGCCGGAAAGCTTCCCGACGCCGATATCTGATTGCTCCGAATCGACGTCTATCTCCAGGCCGCTGACTTCAGCGGCCTTTTTTTATCCATCGCCAGGTCACGCCCATCGTGCTGTGGCGAGCCGCCTTTCCACTGGTACCCTTGTGGCAGCGCACTGCGCGACTGAGCTGACAAGGATGCCTGCCATGACTCTCGATAATCCCTTTTCCCCGCCCCACGCCGAGCTGACCCCGTCATTGGGCGCGGCCCGTGTCGCCGACAACCAGCCATTGCAGTTCATCGCCGCGATGGTGGTCGCCGCGGCGCTGATCTTCGTTGGCAGCAACGCCTGGCAATGGTTCAGCGATCTGGGTGGATACCGCGCCCGCGCGATGCAGTTCCTGCCGATGATGCTGGCGAACTGGGCGGGAGGCCTGGTCTTCCATGCCGCGGCGATCCTGCTGCTGGTGCACTACCAGCGTGAACGTCACGGCATTGCGCGCTTCCGGCCCACGGCCGGGCTGCTGGTGGGGTTCGCGGTGCTCTACGTGCTCGTCGCGCTGATCGTCAGCACGGCGATCTCCTACCTGAGCGCGCCGTTCTATCAGTGGGCCTTTGGACAAGGCGCCCGGACCGTCTGGATGATCCTGCACAGCCAGCTCACCGGGCTGCTGAGCCTGGTCCTGGTGTGCCTGCTGCCGCTCTGGCTGGTGCTGCGCCTGGCGCGCCCGCGAGCGGAGCGGCTGGCGCCGGGGCAGGCGGTCGTGCTGCCGTCCTGGCAGGTGGCCCTGGGCGTGGCGCTGTGCTTCATCGCGCTGACCTACAAGTTGCTCGCCTCGCTCAGCTATGCCGCGCTCTTCCTGTACTCCGGCGCGGATGGCTGGCAGTCGGTGTTCCTGCTGAGCAGCTGCGTGCTGCCCTTTGCCATTGTCATGGCCGCCGTGCAGATGCGCCTGCCGGCCCAGGTCTCGCGCTTCGCCGCCGGCCGGGTGCTGGCCGCGTCGCTGGTGCTGCTGGCGCTGTGGGCCGTCGCGATCCTGCTGGTGTCGATCGTGACGGCCTTCGCTGCCTATGGCTCGCTGAATTCGAGCAGCCTGCCGCTCTACCTGCTGCCGCCGGCCGTCATTCTGTTGGTGCTGCTCTGGCCGCTGGCGCGCGGGTGCACAGGATGGTTCTTCGCCGAGCAGCTGGCGCAGGCCTCGCCCAGGTAATCCCTGCGGCTCGTCCGGGGCGCCGCATTGTCTTTCCGAGGGCGCGGCGCGGGCGGGCTCGTCCAATTCTCTCTCCGGGCGCTGGCACTCGGCATAATGGTGCTTCGTTCAATCGCCCAGGATGCCGCTACGTGCCGGAAAGCCCCTTCATCTCCCCGCAGGCCGAGGCGGGGTCGGAAACGGACGCCTCCTTACCCGCCCTCTGGCAGCCGTATGCCATGGTTGCCGCGCTGTTCCTGTTCGGCATCGGCGCGCGGGTGGCCGAGACGCTGTGGCAGTGGACCAGCGGCGTCCCCCATGAGCGGCTGCTGCAGGCACTGCCGGGGCAGCTCGGCGTAGGGTTGTCCTCATTGGCCGTCAGTGGCGCCCTGGTGGTGCTGTTCATGCAGGCCCAGCGGGAGCTGCACCGGCTCCGGAGATTCCGTCCCTTCGCGATCATCGTGGTGGTGTTTTTCGCGCTGCAGATGGCCGTCGAGCAGCTCTACAGCAGGGTTCTCGTCCTGCCGATACAGGAATTCGCCTTCTGGCTGGGCGATCTCAGCGACCAGTCTTTCGTCGTCATACCGATAGCGCTGCTTGGCGGGGCGCTGGTGCAGCTTGTGCTGTACCTGATCTGCCTGTGGCTGGTGTTGGCGGCGACCCGTTCACGCTGCGAGCGCCAGCCCACGGAGGCGCTGCCGTCGATCCGGCGGATGCATGTCGCACTCGGAGTCGCCCTTGCCTTCGCCGGGTTCACCGCAAAGCTGCTGTCGGGGCTGGCGCGTCTCTTCGTGCTCAACCGGATGGGGTATTGGGGAACTGCGCTGGAGGTCCTGGCGTGGGCGCTTCCCGCCGCGCTGGTGCTGCTGTGCATCTACACGCGGCTTCCGGACCGACTGCCGCGTTATGGCGCCGGCCGCGTCCTGCTGGCGGGCGTGACCATCGGTCTTGGCTGGCTGCTGTGCACGGCGCTGCTCGGCGTGCTCGGCTACGCCCTGTTCCATGAAGCGCTGATGCGCGCACAGACGTCGACCGGACTGCCTCTGCTCGCGTTGATCTCGATCCTCGGGTCGCTGCTGTTGCTCGCCGGTTGGGCGCGCCTCGGCACGCGCTGGTTGCCCAGGAGTAGTGGCCGGGCTCAATCCTCGCCCAGGTAATCCCCACGGCTCAGGCCATGGCGCTGCATCTTCTCATTGAGGGTGCGGCGTGGCAGGCCAAGCAGCTCCATCACCGCCTTGATGTCGCCCTTGCACTGGCCCAGCGCCTGGCGGATGCACTGCTCCTCGTAGGCTTCCATGCGCTCGAACAGGCCGTTGCCGGCCGGCTCGACCGGCAGTTCGTCGCGGTCCAGGCCCAGCACGTGACGCTCGGCGGCGTTGGCCAGTTCGCGCACGTTGCCCGGCCAGTCGTGGGCGAGCAGGCGGGCCAGTTCGGTGGCCGACAGCGGCAGGGCTTCGCGGCCGAACTTTTCGCTGGCCAGCGCGGCGTAGTGGTCGAACAGCAGCGGGATGTCCTCGCGGCGTTCGCGCAGCGGCGGCAGGCGGAGCTCGGCGACGTTCAGGCGATACACCAGGTCCTCGCGGAAGCGCCCGGCGCGGGCTTCTTCGAGAAGATCCGGCTTGGTCGCGGCGATCACCCGCAGGTCGACCCTGATGCTCTGGTTCGAGCCCAGGCGCTCCAGCTGCTGTTCCTGCAGCACGCGCAGCAGCTTCACCTGCTGGGCCAGCGGCATGCTCTCGATCTCGTCGAGGAACAGGCTGCCGCCATTGGCGTGTTCCAGCTTGCCGACACGCTTGCCCTGGGCGCCGGTGAAGGCGCCGCTCTCATGGCCGAACAGTTCGCTCTCGAACAGCTGCTCGGGGATCGCCGCGCAGTTCAGCGCGACGAAGGGCTTGCCGGCGCGCGGGCCGAAGTCGTGCAGGCAGCGCGCGACCAGTTCCTTTCCGCTGCCGGTCTCGCCACGGATCAGCACGTTCACCGGGGTGCCGGCCAGCGCCATGATCTGCCGGCGCAGGGTGTCCATCGGCCGCGACACGCCAAGCAGGCGCGATTCGATCTGGTCCTTGAGCGCGGCCTGTTCGCGCAACTGGCGGTTTTCCTGCACCAGCCGGCGTTTCTCCAGGGCGCGGCGCAGGCTGTCGAGCAGGCGCTCGGGGGTGAAGGGCTTCTCGATGAAGTCGTAGGCGCCCTGGCGCATGGCCTGCACCGCCATGGGCACGTCGCCGTGACCGGTGACCATGATCACCGGCAGGTCGCGGTCGAGCTGCTGCAGGCGGTCGAGCAGCGCCAGGCCGTCCGTGCCGGGCATGCGCACATCGCTGATGATCACGTCGGGCAGCTCGCGCGCCACGCTTTTCAGGCACTCGTCGGCGCTGCTGCACAGGCGCACGTCGAAGCCGGAGAGTTGCAGCCATTGCTGGACGGCTTCGCGGATGGCGGCTTCGTCGTCGACGAAGAGAATGGTCTGGCTCATGCTCGGTTTTCTTCGGGGGCGGCGGGCAGGCTCAGGCGGAACAGTGCGCCGCCGGAGGGCTGGTTGGCGGCGCCCAGGCGGCCGCCGAATTCATGAACGATGCCGTAGGATACCGCCAGTCCGAGGCCCAGTCCCTCGCCCACCGGCTTGGTGGTGAAGAAGGGATCGAAGACGCTGGCGAGGTTTTCCTCGTCGATGCCGGGACCGTTGTCGGCCACCTCCAGGCACCAGTGATCCTTTTCGCGGCGCAGGTGCAGGGTGATCTGCGCATGCACGGTGCCCGCCAGCGCATCCAGGGCGTTGCGCAGCAGGTTGACCAGCACCTGTTCCAGGCGGATCGCATCACCCAGCACCCAGGCCGGTTCGTCCAGTTGCCGGACGATCGCCACCCGTTCGTCGCGGATGCGCACGGCCAGCAGGTGCAGCGCCTGGTCCAGTACATGGCCGAGTTCGATGCGCTCGCGCAGGCCGCCGGGGGTCTTGCGGGCGAAGGTCTTCAGGTGGCCGGTGAGCGCGGCCATGCGCTCCAGCAGCTCATCCACCCGCTGCAGCGCGGTGCGGGCGTCGTCCTGGCGACCGGCGTCGAGCAGCAGGCGCACGCTGGCCAGTTGCATGCGCTGGGCGGTGAGCGGCTGGTTGATCTCGTGGGCCAGCGCGGCGGACATCTGCCCCAGCGCCGCTAGCTTGGCGGCCTGCACCAGGCCGTCCTGGGCGGTGCGCAGGGCGGCGGTGCGTTGCTCCACCAGTTGTTCCAGTTCTTCCTGGTTGCGTTGGCGCAGGAGGGCGAGCCGTCGCCGTTGCTGCAGCCAGAGCACCAGGAACACCAGCGCCAGCCAGGCGCCGGCGGCGGCGAGGCGCGCGCTGCTGACGTCGGACTGGACGCCACGGGCGTCGCGCAGCAGGTGCAGGGTCCAGTCGTCCTCGGGCAGGACCACCGATTGCCACAGGTAGTCGCCGCCGATGTCCTGACCCTCCACCCGCGCCAGCCGGGCGTTGTCGCCCAGGCGCTGGAGGGTCTGGTGGGGCAGGGCGCTCAGTGGCTGTTGGTGGTACTGGCGAGTGTCGCGCAGCTCGGCGCGGGCCACGGCGTCCAGCGGCAGCAGTTCGCGGTAGCGCCAGCGCGGATGGTTGGCGAGGAACACGATGCCTTTGCTGTCACTTACCAGCACCACGTCGGGAGTCTGGCTCCACTGGCGCTCCAGGTCGGGGAACTCCAGCTTGACCACGATGGCGCCGAGGAAGTTGCCGGCGTCGTCGCGCACGGCGTTGGACAGGAAATAGCCGGGAATCCCGGTGGTCACGCCGACCGCGTAGAAGCGCCCGGCGCCCTGGGCGATGGTCTGGCGGAAGTAGGGGCGGAAGCTGTAGTTGTGGCCGACGTAGCTGGTCGGCAGCTCCCAGTTGCTCGCGGCCACCGCCAGACCGGTGCGGTCGAGCACTTCCAGGGTGGAAGAGCGCGCCGCGGCGTTGGTCTGTTGCAGCTTGAGGTTGAGCCGCTGCTGCAGATCGCCGGTCACCTGGCCCTGCAGGGCGCTGCGCAGGTCGGGGTCGAGGGCGAGCACTGCCGGAATGCTGCGGAAGCGCTCGATCAGCGTGTGCAGGGTGTTGGCGTAGAGGCCAAGCTGTTCGTGGGCCGCTTCGGCCTCGGCGAGCAACGCCCGGTGGCGTGCCTGCTCGCCCGCCCAGTACGCCGACAGCAGCAGGCCGGCCAGCAGGAGCAGGCTGATCAGGGCGAGGCGAAGGGGGCGGGGAAGCGGCATGTTCGAAGCAAGTCGAGCTAGAACGGCGACGATAGCACGTCGGCGTACTGGTTCGGCGCCCGGCTGCCTCGTTACACTGCGGACGTCCTGACGGAGACGCATCCATGCAGTTGTTGTCCTGGACCCACGAAGGGTCCGCCGGTTTCACCCTGCGCGGCTGGCGCAGCGAGCCCAGCGGCAAGCCGCTGTTGCACTTTCTTCATGGCAACGGTTTCTGCACCCGCGCCTATGAGCCGCTGCTCAAGCTGCTGGCGAAGGATTTCGACCTCTGGCTGTGCGATGTCCAGGGCCACGGCGACAGCGACCATGGCGGGCGTTTCCACGGCTGGAACCGCAACGCCGAGATGGCGGTGGAAGCCTTCGAGGCCGGGCGCGGGCTGTTCGGCGATGTGCCGCGCTACGCCTGCGGGCACAGCTTCGGCGGCGTGCTGACCAGCCTGGTCCTGGGGCGCCACCCGCAGCTGTTCCGCCGCGCCGTGCTGCTCGACCCGGTGCTGTTCACCCCGGCGATGATCGGCGTGATGGCGCTCTCCGAGGTGCTCGGCCTGCACCAGCGCCGCACCATGGTGCAGAAGGCGCGCGCGCGGCGCAGCCAGTGGCCGGACCGCGAGGCCGCCTATGCCAGCCTGCATGGTCGGGGCATCTTCAAGGGCTGGACCGATGCGGCGCTGTGGGCCTATGTCGAACACGCGATGAAGGTGGTGGAGGGCGGCGTCGAGCTGAAATGCCGGCCCAGCCGCGAGGCGGAGATCTTCAGTTCCTTCCCCAAGCGCCTGTGGCCGTCGCTGAACAAGGTGGTGACGCCGACCCAGGTGCTGTTCGGCGAGCACACCTACCCCTTCGTGCCCAAGGCGGTGGCGCGCTGGTGCGCGAGCAACCCGGCGATCAGCGGGCAGTGCGTCGATGGCGGGCACTGCTTCATGCAGGAGTTCCCCGAGGACAGCGCCGAGCGCGTTTCGCGCTTCCTGCTGGGGCACGAATGAACGACCCGGCCCGCGAGTCCGTCTGGCTGGCGCTGTCCGAGCTGTGGCTGGACACCGAGCTGGATAAGTCCGGTCGCGCCGCGATTGCGAAGACCCTGGCGATCAGCGGGTTTTCCGTGGCGGAGCTAACGGCAATCTACCGCCTGGAAGTGGCGCCGGTGGTCTGGACCAACGCCTGGGCGACGGCTGGCGTGTGGGATGGCTTCGATCCGGACTGGCTGTTCGAGGCCTGCCGGCGCAATCAGAAGCGCCGGCATTCGCCCTGGCACTGTGGGCGGTGCTGGCTGCTAAGGCGGGCGATGACGGCGGCGGTGGAAAAGGACTGGCAGAAGATCCGCGCGCAGCTCTAGTCGCCGACCTTCTTGTCCTGGTGCGCCCGACGCCATTCGTCCAGGCGTACCACCTCGGCCTTGGGGCGCGAGGGCGGGGCGTCGTCGAACACCGCGTCGACGATCTCGTCGTCAACCGGGTTGAAGGTGGCGACCGGCGCGACGGTGGCGCGCGGCTCGGGTGCCATGCGGAACGGCGCCAGCTCGATGCGGCCCAGGTAGTGGCCGAACATGCGGATGGTGCCGGCGTAACGTTCCTGGCCGGTGGCGGTGAACTCGAAGCCGTACTCCCGTGCCAGGCGCAGATGGTTGCGGCCATCCCGGCGGAAGCGAATGCGCTGCAGGGCCATGGCTTCGTCGAGCAGTTCCACGCCCTCGCGCGCGCAGTGCTGCTTGGCCAGGACCAGCGCACGCTCGCGGATGCCGTGGGCGCGCCACCACCAGGCGGCAGCCGCGGCAAACAGCATGAAGACGAAAAGATTGCCCAGGTCCACTTCAACTTCCTCGGAATCGGCGCATCAGCTTACTCACTCCGCCGCCAGGCGGCGAGGGGCGGATGTTCACAGCGTGTGAATTGCGCCCCATACTGCCCCATTCCGCAGCAGGACACCGTTATGTCGCGCACTCCCCACGTTCTCGCCATCCAGTCCCACGTCGTCTTCGGCCATGCCGGCAACAGCGCCGCCGAGTTCCCCATGCGCCGCGTCGGAGTCAACGTCTGGCCGCTGAATACCGTGCAGTTCTCCA
Source organism: Pseudomonas sp. SCB32 (assembly GCF_009189165.1). NCBI lineage: Bacteria > Pseudomonadati > Pseudomonadota > Gammaproteobacteria > Pseudomonadales > Pseudomonadaceae > Pseudomonas > Pseudomonas sp. SCB32. Next base: position 6,199,697 of record NZ_CP045118.1, on the reverse strand, counting down.
ACCATACTCAGTATGGTCACTGGACCGGCCAGGTGCTGCCGCCGGAGCAGATTCCCGCGCTGGTCGACGGCATCGCCGCCATCGGCGAACTGGGCAACTGCGACGCGGTGCTGTCGGGCTACCTGGGCAGTGCGGAGCAGGGGCGTTCGATCCTCGAAGTGGTGCGTCGCATCCGCGAGGTGAACCCGCGTGCGGTGTACCTCTGCGACCCGGTGATGGGCCATCCGGAGAAGGGCTGCATCGTCGCTCCGGAAGTCGGTGAGTTCCTCCTCCACGAAGCCGCCGCCGTGGCGGACTACCTGTGCCCGAACCAGCTGGAACTGGACAGCTTCTGCGACCGCCAGCCGACCTCCCTGGAAGACTGCGCGGCCATGGCTCGCGGCTTGCTGGAGCGCGGCCCGAAGGCGGTCCTGGTGAAGCACCTGAATTATCCGGGCAAGCCGGCGGACGCCTTCGAGATGCTGCTGGTGACGCAGGCCGAGACCTGGCACCTGCGCCGCCCGCTGCTGGCCTTCCCGCGCCAGCCGGTCGGTGTGGGCGATCTCACCTCCGGGCTGTTCCTTGCCCGCCTGCTACTGGGCGACGACTTGCGCACGGCCTTCGAATTCTGCGCCGCCGCCGTGCATGAAGTGCTGCTGGAGACCCAGACCTGCGGCAGCTACGAGCTGGAGTTGGTGCGGGCGCAGGACCGCATCGCCCATCCGCGGGTGAAGTTCGAGCCGGTAAAGCTGGGGTGAGCTGAGCGCGGTTATTAGCGTTCGGGGCGCGCGCCAGAGTCTCCCTGTAGGAGCGGGCCATGCCCGCGATCGCGCGCATGGCCCGCTCCTGCAAGGTGACATCAGAGGGCCGGTTAGGCGTAGGGATGACCTGTGGCAGCCAGGCGTCAGGCCGACTGCGGCAGGTGGTCGTCGCGGGCGGCCGCGACGGCGTCGTGGCGCGCCACCTGCTCGACCATCCCCCGGGCGATTTCCCGCTCGCCCATGATCACCAGGTTGGCGCCGTTCTGCTCCAGGTAGTCCACCTCGGCATCGAAGTGGGCGCGGGCGACGATGTTCAGGTTCGGGTTGATCGCCCGGGCGTGGCTGGCGATCTGCCCGGCCTCGAAGCCGTTGGGAATGGCGATCAGCAGCCAGCGCGCGGCGGCGATGTTGGCCTGGGTGAGCACCTCCGGCATGGCGGCATTGCCGACCACCACGCAGAGGCCGTACTCGCGCAGTTCGGCGGCCTTCTCGCGTTTGTCCTCGATCACCACCAGCGGCACCTTGTCCTTGCGCAGGCGCTCGCTGACCAGCGCGCCGACCCGGCCGTGGCCGATGAGGATCGCGTGGTCCCGCTCCAGCACCGGCGGCGGCAGGTCCGGGGCGTCCACCTGCACCACGCCCGGCTCGCTCTCGGCCTTCTGTGCCTGGCGTGCCTGCAGGCGGTCGATGGCGATGAACAGCAGCGGGTTGACCAGGATCGACAGGATCGCCCCGGCCAGCACCAGGTCGCGGCCCGCCTCGGGCAGCAGGTGCAGGCTGACGCCCAGGCCGACCAGGATGAAGGAGAACTCGCCGATCTGCGCCAGGCTCGCGGCGATGGTCAGCGCGGTGCTGTTGGGGTGGCCGAACAGGCGCACGATGACGTACGCCGCCACCGACTTGCCGAACACGATGACCAGGAAGGTGGCCAGCACTGGCAGCGGCTCGTGGATCAGGATGGCAGGGTTGAACAGCATGCCCACCGAGACGAAGAACAGCACGGCGAAGGCATCGCGCAGCGGCAGCGAGTTCTCCGCCGCCTCGTGGCTCAGCTCGGACTCGTTGAGGATCATCCCGGCGAAGAAGGCGCCGAGGGCGAAAGACACGCCGAAGATCACCGCCGAGCCGTAGGCGATGCCCAGCGCGATGGCCAGCACGGCGAGGGTGAACAGCTCGCGCGAGCCGGTCTTGGCCACCCGCTCCAGGGCCCAGGGCACGATGCGCCGGCCGCCGAGGATCATCACTGCGACGAAGGCGGCGACCTTGCCCAGGGTCAGCAGGATCGGCATCAGCACGCTGCCTTCGTTGCCGTCGGAGGTGCCGCCCAGGGAGCCTGCCAGCGCCGGCAGCAGGACCAGGGTGAGGACCATCGCCAGGTCCTCGACGATCAGCCAGCCGATGGCGATGCGGCCGCGCTTGGTGTCGATCAGCTGGCGCTGCTCCAGGGCACGCAGGAGCACGACGGTACTGGCGACCGACAGGGCCAGGCCGAACACCAGCCCGGCGCCGAACTGCCAGCCCATCATCCAGGCCAGGCCCATGCCGAGCAGGGTGGCCACGCCGATCTGCACGACCGCGCCGGGGATGGCGATGGCTTTGACCGACAAGAGGTCTTTCAGGGAGAAGTGCAGGCCGACGCCGAACATCAGCAGGATCACGCCCAGTTCGGCAATCTCGCCGGACAGCGCCTGGTCGGCGACGTAACCGGGGGTGAAGGGGCCGGCCAGCACGCCGGCGACCAGGTAGCCGACCAGCGGCGAGATGCGCAGGCGGTTGGCCAGGGCGCCAAGGACGAAGGCCAGCACGAAGCCGACGGCGAGGGTGGTAAGCAGGGGCGTGTGATGCATGGTCTGGGCTCCGGGCACGCAGGGAGCAACCGGAGCCGGTGGGCCCGGGTTGCTCGAAGGTGGATCACGGGGGCAAACCCGCGTACGAAAACTCTAGGCGCTGGAATGAATTCCTACATTGCTTTCACGCAAGAGTAACCCGTTGACGCGATGGAATTTTTTCGAGGCACAGACAATTCTTATCAAGAAATGTCGCGATCGTCCGTCATTCGTCGCGAATTGCCTTGTAGCGCTGTTCCAGCTCCTGGCGCAGCTGGCGGCGCTGCTGGGCCTGGGCGAAGCGGCGCTTCTCGTCCTTGGTCTGCGGCTCCAGTTGCGGAACCACCGTCGTCTTACGCTCGTCGTCCAGCGCCACCATGGTGAAGAAGCAGCTGTTGGTGTGGCGTACGGACTTTTCGCGGATGTTCTCGGTGACCACTTTCACGCCGATCTCCATGGAGGTGCGGCCGGTGTAGTTCACCGAGGCGAGGAAGGTGACCAATTCGCCGACATGGATCGGCTCGCGGAAGATCACCTGGTCCACCGACAGGGTGACGACGTAGTGGCCGGCATAGCGGCTGGCGCAGGCGTAGGCGACTTCGTCGAGGTACTTGAGCAGGGTGCCGCCGTGGACATTGCCGGAGAAGTTGGCCATGTCGGGGGTCATCAGGACGGTCATGCTGAGCTGGTGGTTGCCGGGTTCCATGCTGTTCTCTGTGGCGGATGGAAAAGGGACCCACTCTGGACGCACCGGAGTGGGACTGACGACACAGTTTTTTCTATACAACCCATTGGCGAGGACCGCCAGGGAAACTCATCGAGGGGAGCGGGCGGCCTTGTGCCGCCCGTCCGTTGCCTGGGTCAGCGTCCGGCCGAGAGACCGAAGTCGATCGCCAGGTCTGCACCGGTGATGGCTTCGGATTCCGGTTTGCAGAGGTACCAGACCAGTTCGGCGACTTCTTCGGGGCGGATGAAGCGCGACACCTTGCCCTGTGGATAATCCTTCAGCAGCGCTCGCTTGTAGGCGTCCGGGTTGCCCTGGCCGTAGCGCTCGGCCTGGTAGTCGAGCATGGGTGTGGCGATGTCCGCCGGGGAGATGGCGTTGACCCGCACGCCCGACTCGGCCAGTTCCAGCGCCAGGGTGCGGGTGAGCATGGTCAGCGCCGCCTTGCTCGCGCAGTAGGCCGCGGAGCCGCGATAGGCCTGGCGGCCGGAGTCGCTGGAGATGTTGACGATGCAGCCGTGGTTTTCCTTCAGGTACGGCGTCGCCGCCTGGCACATGTAGAAGGCGGCCTTGAGGTTCACGCCCATCACCAGGTCGAAGTCGTCCTCGTTGAAATCCTCCACCGGGCCTTCGCGCCAGACGCCGGCAGCGTTCACCAGGGCGTCGAGGCGGCCGGTGCGGGCGAGGATGTCGGAGACCAGGCTGTGGCAGTTGTCGGCGCGTCGCAAGTCACCGACGGCGGTGGCATCCAGCGGCACCTGGGCGTTCAACGCGTGCAGGCCGGCTTTGTCCACATCGGTGGCGGCGATGCGCCAGTGGCTTTGGGCGAAACGCTTGGCGATGGCTTTTCCGAGGCCACCGGCGGCGCCGGTGATCAGTACGACAGGAGTGCTCATTGTCTACGGGTTCTCCCTGCCTGAGAGAGGACGGCGGCCGGCAGGCAGTACCGGCGGGCGCCGTATCGATCACAGGGCGCACCCGCGCCCCGTGCAATTACAGACCAAGAAAAGACCAGATTCTTCACTCTGCCAGAGTAAATTTTTCGTAAGGCTGTCGTGTGTCAAAGAGCCCGCGCCAGAGCGGGGCGAGTTATCCACAGCACTGAAGAAATCCACCGGCAGTTATCCACGATGGGATACGACGACGAGCGAGGTTTTCACTTCGCCCGTCTCGGACGAATCAGGCGTGATTGAGGTACCAGCGCCAGTCCTGCTCACCGACCTCGCCCATGAACTGGCGGTACTCCTCCCACTTGATCGCCAGGAACACCTTGAGGAATTCCTCGCCCAGCGCCTCGCGGGCCCAGGTGGAGGACTCCAGTGCGCGCAGCGCGGTGAGCCAGTCGGTGGGCAGGAACTCGGTGGCCTGCTCGTAGCCGTTGCCGACGATGGCTGCGCCCGGGTCGATCTGCTTGCCGATGCCTTCGTGGATGGCTGCGAGGATAGCCGCCGCCGCGAGGTAGGGGTTGGCGTCGGCGCCGCAGATGCGGTGCTCGATGTGCCGGCTCTTCGCCGGGCCGCCGGGCACGCGGAACGACACGGTGCGGTTGTTCACGCCCCAGCTCTTGGCCAGCGGCGCGTAGCTGTTGGCCTGGAAGCGGCGGAAGGAGTTGGCGTTGGGGCAGAAGATCGCTAGGGAATCCAGCAGGCGGGCCATCATGCCGCCGATGGAGTGGCGCAGCAGCGGCGTACCGTGCGGGTCTTCGCTGGCGTAGAGGTTGTTGCCCATCTCGTCGGCGAGGCTGACGTGCAGGTGCATGCCGGAGCCTGCGCGGTCGCCGAACGGCTTGGCCATGAAGCAGGCCTGCAGCCCGTGCTTGTTCGCCACGCCTTTCACCAGGCGCTTGTAGCGCACGCCTTCGTCGATGGCCTGCATCACGTCGAAGCGGTGCTCCAGGGTCAGCTCGACCTGGCCCGGCGCGTATTCGGAGATCGCCGTGCGCACCGGGAGGCCCTGGACTTCGCAGGCGGCGTAGAGGTCGTCGAGGAACGGCTGCAGCTGCTCCAGTTCGTAGATGCCATAGACTTGCGGCGCTTCCGGGCGGATACCGTTCATCTGCAGCGCCGGCTGCGGACGGCCGTTGGCGTCGCGCTGCTTGTCCAGCAGGTAGAACTCCAGTTCCACCGCCATCACCGGGTGGAAGCCGTCGGCCTTCAGCCGGTCAACCACGCGGCTCAGCGCCTGGCGCGGGTCGGCTGGCGTCGCCGGCAGGCCCTGGGTCGGGTGCATGCTCACCTGCAGCTGCCCGGTGGGGCTGGTGCGCCAGGGTTGCAGGGTCAGGCTGCCGGGCAGCGGATAGGTCCAGCAGTCGGCGTCGGCGACTTCCCAGACCAGGCCGGTGCCTTCGACGTCCTCGCCCTGCACGGTCAGCGCGAGGATCGAACTGGGCAGCGGGCGGCCGTTGTCGTAGATCGCCAGCAGCTCGTCACGGTGCAGCAGCTTGCCGCGCGGGATGCCGTTGGAATCGATGATGAAGAGTTCGATGCTGCGCACCTCGGGGTGGGCGGCGAGGAAGGCTTCGGCTTCCTTTCGATCGGCGAATTGCATGGTGGTCCTCGATGGCGCGGTGCGCCGGAATGTTCTTTTGTAGGAGCAACTGTCTTCTGGGCTATTCGCTACGCTCACCCTTCGGGCCGCACTGAAGTGCGTTCAGCGCAAGCGCTGTCCCGCGTTCGCGGGAGTGACGGGGGTGAGATTCGAGCGCCTTTGCGTCATCCCCGCGAACGCGGGGACCCAGAAAACAACGTAGGAGCGGACTTTGTCCGCGATCCGCCGCAGGCGGCGAAAAGCATCGCGGACGGAGTCCGCTCCTACGGGTTCCTGGAGATCAGGCCTCGCGTGCGCCGGGAATCGACAGCAGCTCGGTGATGCCGGCATCGAGGGTCTCGATCAGGCGATCCACGTCGGCGGCGGTGGTGTCCGGGCAGCACAGGGTCATGTTGTGGAATGGCGTGATGAGGATGCCGCGGTTGATCAGGTACAGGTGCAGGGCCATCTGCAGCTCGTCGTGGAAGGCGGCTTCGGCCTCGGCGCCGGTGCGCGGCGATATGGGGCAGAACTGGAACTCGCTGCGCGCGCCCAGTTCGGTCACCGACCACTTCAGCTCGTGCTTGGCGATCAGGCGGCGGAAGCCGTCGGCCAGGCGCTTGGCCAGCGGCAGCATGTGGTCGTAGGCCGCCTGGGTCATCACCTGTTCCAGGTTGGCGCGCATGCAGTGCATGGCCAGGGCGTTGGCCGAGAGGGTAGTGCCCATGCCGCTGTGGCCGTGTCCGTGGCTGTCTTCCTGGGCGCTCTTGCGCGAGGCGGCCATGCGCTCGGCCATTTCCGCGCTGCAGCCGAAGATGCCGCAGGGCACGCCGCCGGCGATCGGCTTGCCGACCACGAAGAAGTCCGGGTCGAGGTTCCACAGCTTCGTGCAGCCACCGATATTGGTGGAGATGGTGTGGGTTTCGTCGATGATCAGCAGCGAGCCGTATTTACGAGTCAGTTCGCGGCACTTCTGCATGAAGCCTGGATCGGGCAGGACCATGCCGATGTTGGTCATCGCCGGCTCGCACAGTAGGGCGCAGACGTCGCCCTGGGCCAGCGCGGCTTCCAGCGCTTCGACATCGTTGAAGGGGATGGAGCGGCTGTGCTGGGTCAGGTCGTAGGCCTGGCCGACCAGGCCGGAGCGGTGCACGGTCTCGCCATCGCGGTAGCGCACCATCACGTCGTCGACGGTGCCGTGGTAGCAGCCGTCGAACACCAGCAGGGTCTTGCGCTTGGTCACCGCACGGGCCCAGCGCAGCACGTAGCGGTTGGAGTCGGTGGCGGTGGCGGTGACCTGCCAGTAGGGTAGGCCGAAGCGCTCGGCGAGCAGTTCGCCGCAAACCACCGCGTCTTCGCCGGGAAGCATGGTGGTCAGGCCACGGGCGCCCTGTTCGGCGAGGGCGCGGGCGATCGGCGCCGGCGAATGGCCGAACATGCTGCCGGTGTCGCCCAGGCAGAAGTCCACGTAGTCATGGCCGTCCACATCGTAGAAGCGGGCGCCCTGGGCGCGCTCTACGAACAGCGGGCAGGGTGTGGACCAGTCGGCCATCCAGTGCATCGGCACGCCGGCGTACAGCGACTTGTGCGCGCGCTCGGCAAGGGCGACGGACTTGGGATTCTGTTCCAGGAAGCGCTGGCGCTCACGGGCGGTGAAGAGATCAACGGCCTGTTGGGTGATTCCGCTGGCGGTCATGTTGCACACCTCGTTTGTTTTTTTGCACATCTTCCATTTGTGATCACAAAAATGTCAATACACAGGATGTTTAGCCTGATAATCTGCCCTGTAACAAATTCTGTGATCACAAACTGACTGTGGACGGCCACAGGACTCTGTCTGATCGAAAACAAGGGATTCGCAAGATGATGCACAACTGCAGCCTGACCTTCGCCCAACTGCCGGCACCGCCGGCTGGCCGGGAGTGATCTGCGATGGCCGACAACCTTCAGGAGCAGCTGTACCTGAACCTGCGCCAGGCTCTGTTGAGCGGGCGCTTCCAGCCCGGCGAGCGGCTCAAGATCCGCGATTTGGCCCAGGAGTGGGGCACCAGCCCGATGCCCGTGCGCGCCGCCCTGCAGCGGCTGGTCGCCGAGGGCGCGCTGGAAGGCGAGCCGCAGCGCTCGCTGCGGGTGCCGGTGATGACCCGCGAGCGCTACCTGCAGATCCTGCAGGTGCGGCAATCGCTGGAGGGACTGGCGGTGGAGGATGCGGCCAGGCATCTGCGTCCGGCTGACATGGCGGTGCTGCGCGATTGCACCGAGCGCATGGAAGTCGCGCTGAACGCCCGTGACGTCCAGGGCTACCTGGATGCCAACAGCCTGTTCCATCTCACGCTCTACAGCGCCTGCGGCAACCCGACCCTGCTGCGCATGATCGAGGCGCTCTGGCTGCAGGTCGGGCCGTTCTTCAACCGCCTGTTCACCGAGGCCGACCTGTCGCTGCGCCTGAACGACTTCCACGAAGACGCCCTGCGCGCCCTGGAACGCGGCGATGGCGCGGGCGCGCGCAAAGCCATCGAGCAGGACCTGGGCTATTGCGGCCAGTACCTGCTCAATCTGCTCGAACTGGAGAGTGGGGGACGGCTGGGGGTGCGATAGCCCCCACAGCTAAGCGGATAGGATCAGCCCGGAGTGCGAGCGCTGCGCTCACCACCTCGCTGATCGGCATCTCACCCTGTCGGCACTCAGGGCGTCTTGATGAAGCGGACGTTGTCCTTCTTGATCAGGATGGTGTCGCCATTGAGCTGCTCGAATTCGTAGTAGTCATTGTATTTGTCGTAATCAGAGTGATCCTTCACCAGGATTTCGCTGCCATCCTGCAGCGTCACCACGGCCTTGTCGGCGCAACCGGCGAGGCCGAGCAGCAACAGGCAGGTGAACAGGGCTTTGAACTTCATAGCGTCTCCACAACAAGGCATCGTGCCTGGCCTGGACAGCAAAAGGGCCGAAGGTACGGTGAGTTGCCAGTGAGACCATCGAAGTGTCAGGAAATTCCGAAGCCTCGGTTCAGGTCTCGAGCCATACGTCGCGTGCCCAGGTCCACACCGAGTCCCAGGTCTCCTCGGTGAGTTCGCCGTCGGCCCAGAGCACCACTTCGCCGTCCTCGGCCACCGCGTAATAGTCCTCACCATCGGCGCAGAGCGGGATCAGCTCGCGCGGCAGGCCCATCGACCAGGCGACGGCAGCCACCTCCGGCAGGTAGGTATGGGAGTGCGGATCGGTCACCGTGACCGGTTCCAGACGGCCATAAATCACATCGCTGACCTGCAGGAGAAACTCACGAAATTCCGACGGAATGCCTATCAGCAGGGCTTCTTCGATCTCCACCAGCAGTTCTTCGTCCGGCAATTCCAGGGGGACGGGAACCGGCTCGTTCGCTTCACGCAGCTTCTCGATCACATCTTCCACAGGCGGGGCCTCTCTACGTCTGGATAGTGGCGCGCTTTATACAGTAGTAGCCGGCACTTGGCGCAAGGCCACTGCCGTGGCGGCGTCCGGACGGGCGGTTCCTTCGTCCAGCCAGGAAAGAGCGCTGAACTTCACCGGGAAACGAAAAAGCCCGGCCAGGGCCGGGCTTTTCCAGTGTTGCGCGCAGGATCAGTTCTGACGGATACCCGCCACCAGCCAGGGCTGGTTCTCGCCCTGGGCACGTTCCATGCGCCAGCTTTCGCTGAAGGGCTCGCCCTGGTCGAAGCGCGAGGTCTTCGACACGCCGCTGAAGGTCAGCGTGGCGATGGTCTTCTCGGCGTTGTCGTCGACGCCTTCCAGCTGCGCATCGAGGTTGTCGATGTAGGTCGACTGGTAGCCGTCGCCCAGGTCGGCGCGCTCCTGCTTGAGGAACTGCAGCATCTGCGGGGTGACGAACTCGGCGATCTTGTCCATCTCGTTGGCGTCCCAGTGCTGCTGCAGGGCCATGAAGTGCTCGCGGGCGGCGCCGACGAAGCGGGCTTCATCGAACCAGCTCGGCGCGTTGATCACCGGACGGGTGTCCATGACCGGACGCGAGGCGCCAGCGAAGACCGACGGCTGGGCCGGCATTTCGCGCTGCATCGGCGCGTGGCCGGCCATGGCGGGCTGATGGCCCTGCTGCTGGCGGCGACGGGACGCGATGAAGCGGAAGGCGATGAACGCGATCAGCGCGATGATCAGGATGTCGAGGAACTGCATGCCCTGGAAGCCGTCGCCCATCAGCATGGAGGCGAGCAGGCCACCGGCGGCGAGGCCGGCCAGCGGGCCGAGCCAGCGCGAGGCGCCGCTCTTGGCGGCGGCACCGGCTGCGCCAGCGGCAGCACCGGCGGCGGCAGGAGCCGCGGTGGGGGAAGTCGGGGCGGCACTGGGTTGCGCCTGGCGTGTCTGGTGGCTCGGCGCCGAGCCCATGCTCTTGCCGCCACCGAAACGCTTGGCGGCGTTGACGTCGAGGCTGAGCGTCACGGCGACACAGAAGGCCATGGCAAGGCTGAGAAAGCGCTTCATCGTTGTCATTCTCTTGGTTGGTGGATCGACGCGCGTCATGTTGCCGGCCGGGGCCTGTGAGGGCCAGCCGGATTTTGTTTCGCGCTGTTGCCCTATATGGGGGTCGTGGATTCCCTTTCCAAATCAGTCTGTTACTGATTCTTTCAGAACCGCCTGTCGGTAAAGTCGGATGATAGGCTTCGCTGAGCGAGGCCGTCCGCCGCGCGATCCCCCAGACCCCACGCCGCGAGGACCGCCGACCATGCATGCCATCGATTTCATCCAGGACCTCGCGGTGATCATGCTGATCGCCGGCTTCGTCACCATCCTCTGCCATCGTTTCAAGCAGCCGGTGGTCCTGGGCTACATCATCGCCGGGGTGATCATCGGCCCGCACACCCCGCCCTTCGCCCTGGTGCACGACCAGGAGACGATCAAGACCCTCGCCGAGCTGGGGGTGATCTTCCTGATGTTCTGCCTGGGCCTGGAATTCTCCCTGCGCAAGCTGTTCCAGGTCGGCGCCACGGCGTTCATCGCCGCCTTCCTGGAAATCACCCTGATGCTCTGGGCCGGTTTCGAGATCGGCCGGCTGTTCGACTGGAGCACCATGGACTCGCTGTTCCTCGGCGCGATCCTGGCGATGTCCTCGACCACCATCATCATCAAGGTCCTGGGTGACCTGAAGATGAAGAACGAGCGCTTCGCCCAGCTGATCTTCGGCGTCCTGATCATCGAGGACATCCTCGGTATCGGCATCATCGCGCTATTCTCCGGCATTGCGGTGAGCGGCACGGTGGAAGCCGACCAAGTGTTCTCCACCGTCGGCAAGCTCAGCCTGTTCATGGTCGTCGCGCTGGTCGTCGGTATCCTGCTGGTGCCGCGCCTGCTGGCCTACGTGGCGAAGTTCGAAAGCAACGAGATGCTGCTGGTGACGGTGCTGGGCCTGTGCTTCGGCTTCTGCCTGCTGGTGGTGAAGCTGGAATACAGCATGATCCTGGGCGCCTTCCTGATCGGCGCGATCATGGCCGAGTCGCGCCAGCTGGTTCAGATCGAACGGCTGATGGAGCCGGTGCGCGACATGTTCAGCGCGATCTTCTTCGTCGCCATCGGCCTGACCATCGACCCGAAAGTACTGGTGGACTACGCCGCGCCGATCCTGGTGATCACCCTGGTGGTAGTGCTGGGCAAACTGGTGTCGTGCGGGACTGGCGCTTTCATAGCCGGCAACGATGGGCGCACCTCGATGCGCGTGGGCATGGGCCTTTCGCAGATCGGCGAGTTCTCTTTCATTATTGCCGCGCTGGGCATGAGCCTGGGCGTGACCAGCGACTTCCTCTACCCGGTGGTGGTCGGCGTGTCGGCCATCACCACGCTGCTGACGCCCTACCTGATCCGCTCCGCCGACCCGCTGGCGTTGTACCTGGGGCGCAGCCTGCCACCGCCCATGGTGCGGGTGTTCAGCCTCTACGGCGAATGGCTGCGCAGCATCAAGCCGCGTGGCGACAAGGCGATCCTCGCCGGGCTGATCCGCCGCATCCTGTTGCAGGTGGGGGTGAACCTGACCCTGGTGATCGCCATCTTCTTCGGCCTGGCCTACTTCGCCGGGACGATTTCCCAGTGGCTGGTCGATATCGTCGAGCAGGAAGCGCTGCACAAGGCGCTGATCTGGGGCGCCGCGCTGCTGCTGTCGCTGCCGTTCCTGATCGCCGCCTACCGCAAGCTCAAGGCGCTGGCGATGCTGCTGGCGGAAATGGGCGTGAAGGCGGAAAGCGCCGGGCGCCATACGGCGCGGGTGCGCCGGGTGATTTCCGAGCTGATCCCGCTGCTGTCGCTGGGCGGCATGATGCTGCTGCTGGCAGCGCTCAGTTCGAGCATCCTGCCGCCGGGCGAGCTGCTGGTCGTCGTGGCGCTGATCGCGGCGCTGGTGATCGCGGTGTTCTGGCGCTGGTTCATCCGCGTGCATTCGCGGATGCAGGTGGCGCTGATCGAGACCTTCGAGCAGAGCGGCGGCGGGCAGCACCATTGATGCCGTTGCCGAACTTGGCGCAGGTGCTGAAAGCCTCCGCACCCGTAGGAGCGGGCCATGCCCGCGATTCGCGCCCATGGGGCGCTCCTACAGGTTGAGCGCGGAGTGAAGCGGCCTCAGATCGCTTCCAGCTTCGCGTAACCCATCATCAGCCACTTGCTGCCCTCGCTGTCGAAGTTCACCTGTACCCGTGCCTGGGCGCCGGAGCCTTCGAAGTTGAGGATCACGCCGTCGCCGAACAGCGGGTGGCGCACGCTCTGGCCGAGGCTGAAGGGGGTGTCCGGCACGCTGGCGCCGCTGAACAGGTTGCCGCTGCGCTGGTTGCCCGACAGCGGACGGCTCACCGAGTTGGACAGGCGCACCTCCTGGATCAGGCTCGGCGGGATTTCGCGGACGAAGCGCGACACCTTGTTGTAGGTCTCGCTGCCATACAGGCGGCGGGTTTCCGCGTAGGTCATGACCAGACGGTGCATGGCACGGGTGATGCCCACGTAGGCCAGGCGGCGTTCTTCTTCCAGACGGCCCGGTTCTTCCAGGCTCATCTTGTGCGGGAACAGCCCTTCTTCCACGCCGGCGAGGAATACCAGCGGGAACTCCAGGCCCTTGGCGCTGTGCAGCGTCATCAGCTGCACGCTGTCCTCGAAGGCGTCGGCCTGGGTGTCGCCGGACTCCAGCGCGGTGTGGTCGAGGAAGGCCACCAGCGGTGGGGTGTCCTCGTCGTCCGGGGTCTCGAAGGCGCGGGCGGCGCTGACCAGTTCTTCCAGGTTTTCCACCCGGGCCTGGCCTTTCTCGCCCTTTTCTTCCTTGTGGTAGGTGATCAGGCCGGACTGCTCGATGACGATCTGGGTCATCTGGTGCAGCGGCATGCCCTCGACCTTCACCGCGAGCAGGTCGACGGTTTCCAGGAAACCGTTCAGCGCGCTGGCGGCGCGGCCGGCCACGGCCTTGGCGGCGATCACGTCGTTGATTGCCCGCCACATGGAGGTGCCGTTCAGGCGCGCGGCGTTGCGGATCGCCTCGACGGTCTTCTCGCCGATGCCGCGTGGCGGCACGTTGATCACCCGCTCCAGCGCGGCGTCGTCGTCGCGCAGGCGGATCAGGCGCAGGTAGGCCAGGGCGTTCTTGATCTCGGCGCGCTCGAAGAAGCGCTGGCCGCCGTAGATGCGGTAGGGGATCTTCTCCCGCAGCAACGCTTCTTCCAGCACGCGGGACTGGGCGTTGGAGCGGTAGAGGATGGCGATTTCGCTGCGTTTCAGGCCGTCCTTGCGCAGGGCGTCCTCGATGGTCTCGACGATGTAGCGCGCTTCGTCGTGTTCGTTGAAGCCGGCGTAGAGGGTGATCGGGTCGCCGTCGACGCCATCGGTCCACAGCTCCTTGCCCAGGCGCCCGCTGTTGTTGGCGATCAGCGCGTTGGCGGCCTTCAGGATGGTACCGGTGGAGCGGTAGTTCTGCTCCAGGCGGATGTCCTCGGTACCGGCGAAGTCATCGGCGAAATGCTGGATGTTCTCGATCTTCGCGCCGCGCCAGCCGTAGATCGACTGGTCGTCGTCACCCACCACCATCAGGCTCTCGCCTCCCTTGGCGAGGAAGCGCAGCCAGGCGTACTGCACGGCGTTGGTGTCCTGGAACTCGTCCACCAGGATGTGGCGGAAGCGCCGTTGGTAGTGCTCCAGCAGGCTCGGGCGGTTGCGCCAGAGGTCCAGCGAGCGCAGCAGCAGCTCGGCGAAGTCCACCACGCCGGCGCGGGCGCAGGCCTCTTCGTAGGCCTGGTAGATGCTGACCATGGTCGACAGGTACAGGTCGCCGCTGGCCTGGATGTTCTGCGGGCGGTTGCCCTCGTCCTTCTGCCCGTTGATGAACCACTGCGCCTGGCGCGGCGGCCAGCGTTGCTCGTCCAGCCCCAACTCGCGCACCACGCGCTTGACCAGGCGCAGTTGGTCGTCGCTGTCGAGGATCTGGAAGTTCTCCGGCAGCCCGGCTTCCTGCCAGTGCGCACGCAGCAGGCGGTGGGCCAGGCCGTGGAAGGTGCCGACCCACATGCCCGCCGGGTTGATCCCCAGTAGCTGCTCGATCCGCGCGCGCATCTCGGCGGCGGCCTTGTTGGTGAAGGTCACGGCCAGGATGCTGTGCGGCGAGGCGCGCTCCACCTGGATCAGCCAGGCGATGCGGTGCACCAGCACGCGGGTCTTGCCGGACCCGGCGCCAGCGAGCACGCGCTGGCGCCCCAGCGGCGCGGCCACGGCCTGGCGCTGCGGGTCATTGAGGGAGTTGAGCAGGAGGGAGAGGTCGTCATTCATGGGGCGGCATTCTACCGGTGGGGCCGAAACCCGGGCAAACCGGCCCGCCGTCCGGCGGATTCCCGACGAAAGTTGGGCAGGCAGCCGGCCAAATGCCATCTGTGATGCTGTTAGCGGAGGATTGTCCTCGGTTATGCTCCGCCGACTCCTAGGCCAGAACCTACAAGAAAAACGCCTATGACTGCTTATGTAGAGCCTTCGGCGATTCCGGTGAGCCATGCCGAGATCCGCCAGCAGTATGCTCACGAGATTGCCGTCGAACGCACCCGCCTGCTGTATCAGGGGTCCCGAGTTCCGACGCTGCTCATGCTGCTCAACGGTCTGGCCTGTGCCGGCCTGCTGTGGGAGCGGGTATCCACCGTGCTGCTCTGCGGCTGGCTGGTGTCGCTAGTGCTGCTGGCCGTGCTGCGGCTGATCCAGGTATCCGCCTTCCATGCCGCGTCCGCCGAACGCCAGGCCAGCGGGCACTGGCAGCGCGCCTTCCTGTTCGGCGCAGGCGCCTCCGGACTGACCCTGGCCTTCGCCGCCATTGCCCTTGTTCCGGCGGACGCCTTCCTCCAGCAGTCCCTGGTGTTCGGCCTGATCGCCGCCGCAATCCTGTCGGCCAGCGTGGCCTATGCGGTCAGCCTGCCGGCCTTCCTCACCTTCGCCTTGCCCTGCCTGTTCCCGTCGATTTCCTACCTGCTGCTCAGCGAGAACCCGCTGCAGCAGGGCTGGGGAGTGCTCGGGGTGATCCTGCTGGCGGCGTTGCTGGTGGTGGCCTGGCAGATCCACCGGCTGGTGCATACCAGCCTGCTGCGGCGCTTCCAGGCCCAGGCGCTGGTGGCGCATCTGGAGCGCGCGAACTGCCAGGCCGAAGCGCTGAACCAGGATCTGGAGCGTGAAGTCGAGCAGCGCCGTCGAGCCGAGCGCGAACTGTGCCGCGCCCGCGATGCCCTGCAGGAACGGGTGGAGGCGGGCAGCGCGCAGCTCAGCCACACCGAGGCGCGCCTTGCGCTGGCGCTGGAAGCCAGCGAGCTGGGGCTGTGGGACTGGAACCTGCTGACCGACGAGGTGCACCACTCGCACCTGGAAGAAATCTTCGGCATCACCCAGGCGGCGGTGAAGAGCGTACGCAACGACCTGCGCCCGCGCCTGCACCCGGACGACCTGCCGCTGCTGCGGCGGGCGCTGGTCGAGCACCTCAAGGGCCGCACCGACGGCTACCGCATCGAATACCGCGTGTGCCATGCCGACGGCCACTGGGTCTGGGTCGAGGACCGTGGCCGGGCCATGGAGCGTGACGCCCTCGGGCAGGTCACGCGGATGGTCGGCACCCGCTGCGACATCTCCGCCCGCAAGCAGCGCGAGGAAGAACAACGCCTGGCCGCCACGGTGTTCGAGGCGGCCAGCGAAGGCATCATCATTCTCGACCCGAACTACCGCCTGCTCGCCCTCAACGAAGCCTTCACCCGCCTCACCGGCTATCGCCGCGAGGAACTGCTGGGGCGCAACGTCAGCCGGCTGATGGGCTCGGCGGAGACCCTGCGCCGCTACCAGGCGATCCGCGCCGAGCTGGAGTGCCAGGGCACCTGGCAGGGCGAGCTGATCGAGACGCGCAAGAACGGTGAGTTGTACCCGCAGTGGCTGCAACTCAACGTGGTGCGCGACGGCCGTGGCCAGGTGACCCACGTGGTCGGCTTCTTCGCCGACCTCACCGCCCGCCGCGACGCCGAGGAACGCCTGCGCTACCTGTCGCACTATGACGAACTCACCGGGTTGGCCAACCGCAGCCTGTTCAAGGAACGCCTGCATGAGGCCAGCCAGCGCGCCCGCCAGGAAGGCCGCACGGCGGCGCTGCTGCTGATCGACCTGGACCGCTTCAAGCTGCTCAACGACAGCCTCGGCCACGAAGTCGCCGACCAGCTGCTGCGGCAGATGTCGCGGCGCATGACCCAGACGGTGCCCGAGGCGGACACCATCGCCCGGTTGTCCGGCAACGAATTCGCCGTGCTGATCGACTCCTACGCCAGCCTTGCCGCGCTGGCGCGCCTGTCCAGCCGGCTGCTGGCCAAGCTGCGCGCGCCGATGACCGTAGGCGGCCACGAACTGGTGATCAGCGCCTCGGTGGGCATCAGCCTGCTGCCGGACAACGCTTGGGAAATCTCCGCGCTGATGAGCCAGGCCAACATGGCCATGCATCACGCCAAGCACCTGGGCGGCAACACCTTCCAGTTCTTCACCGACAACCTGCAGGCCTGCACCCTGGAGCGCCTGCAGCTGGAAACCCGGCTACGCAAGGCCATCGACGAAGGCCAGCTGGACGTGCATTACCAGCCCAAGCTGAACCTCGCCAACGAGCGCCTGGACAGTGCCGAGGCGCTGGTGCGCTGGCGCCACCCGGAAATGGGCATGGTGCCGCCGGGCGACTTCATCGGCCTGGCCGAGGAAACCGGGCTGATCGGCGCCATCGGTGAGTTCGTCCTGCGCCGCGCCTGCCGCCAGGCCCGCGAGTGGCAGCAACAGGGTCATGAGCTGCGGGTCTCGGTGAACCTTTCGGTGCATCAGCTGCGCACCGGCAACCTGGTCGAGCTGGTGCGCACCGTGCTCGATGAAACCGGCCTGCCGTCGCACCTGCTGGAACTGGAGTTGACCGAGAGCCAGCTGCTGGACAACGTCGAGAGTGTCACCACGACCTTCCGCCAGCTGCGCGAGATGGGCGTGAAGCTGGCCATCGACGACTTCGGCACCGGCTATTCCTCGCTCAGCTACCTCAAGCGCTTCCCGGTGGACTACGTGAAGATCGACCAGACCTTTATCCGCGACCTGTCGCAGCAAGGCGAGGACGCGGCCATCACCCGGGCGATCATCGCCATGGCGCACAGCCTGGAACTGAAGGTGGTGGCGGAGGGGGTCGAGCACGCCGAACAGCTGGGCTTCCTGCGCGCCCACGGCTGCGACGAGATCCAGGGCTTCCTGATCAGCCCGCCGCTGGCGGCGGGGGATTGCCTGGAGATGCTGAGGAGCGTCGGCCGGCACTGAGCGCCGGCCGCGCGGCGTGGAATCACTTGAGGGTGACGATCCACTCGGCGAGGGTCTTGGCCTCGTCCGGGCTGACGGCGTTGGCCGGCATCGGAATCGGCCCCCAGACACCCTTGCTGCCCGTCTTGATGCTGTTGCTGATGTGCGCAACGCCGTCGGCGCCATACTTCGCCGCGACCTCCTTGAAGGCTGGGCCAACCACCGTCTTGTTGACGGCGTGACAGGCCACGCAGGCCTTGGCCTTGAACAGCTCCTCGCCGGTACTGGCCATCGCAGTGGTCTGCACCAGCAAGCCGCCGAACAGCAGGGCAACCAGGGCTTTGTTCATGAACGCTCTCCTCACGGGCTGGGCGCTTCGAGGCGCCGATCGTTTTCGCCGGCTTCCCGCCCGGCTTCTGTGGCGATTCTAGGAGCGGCCCGAGCGGCCTTGGCTTGATGGCAATCAAGAACTCCTCTCGGCGCGCTTGAGAGAGGGGGGCTGGCTGATTAGCTTGCCTACCGAAACTTCCTACAGAGATATCCTCGCCATGAACGCCCCTGCCCAGCACATCGAGCCGCTCTTCTACCAGGCGACCGGCAACGAGGTGGCGCTGTTCACCCACGCTTCCGCCCATGGCATGCCGGTGCTGATCAAGGGCCCGACCGGCTGCGGCAAGACGCGCTTCGTCCAGCACATGGCGCAGCGCCTGAACCTGCCGCTGTACACCGTGGCCTGCCATGACGACCTGTCGGCGGCCGACCTGGTCGGCCGCCACCTGATCGGCAGCGACGGCACCTGGTGGCAGGATGGCCCGCTGACCCGCGCAGTGCGTGAAGGCGGTATCTGCTACCTGGACGAGGTGGTGGAGGCGCGGCAGGACACCGTGGTCGTGCTGCACCCGCTGGCGGACGATCGCCGCGAATTGTTCATCGAGCGCACCGGGGAATCCCTGGTGGCGCCACCGGGCTTCATGCTGGTGGTGTCCTACAACCCCGGCTATCAGAATCTGCTGAAGGGCATGAAACCCAGCACCCGCCAGCGCTTCGTCGCCCTGCGGTTCGATTATCCGACGCTGGAAGTGGAAGCCGGCATCATCGCCCGCGAGGCTGGCGTTTCCTCCGAGCTGGCGCAGCGTCTGGCGCAACTGGGCGTAGCCCTGCGCCGGTTGGGCCGGCAGGAGCTGGAGGAAGTCTGCTCGACGCGCCTGCTGGTGCTCACCGCGCGTCTGCTCAATGCCGGCGTGGCGCCGCGCGATGCCTGCCGCGCCGGGCTCGCCGAGCCGCTGTCGGACGACGAGGCCACGGTCGCCGCGCTGATGGACCTGGTCGATGTCCATTTCGCCTGAGGCGACGCTCAACGCCCGGCGCCTGCCGGGCGACCTGGCGATGTGGTTGTTCATCCTCGCCGAGCTGACGGTCTTCGCCATCCTCATCATCGTCTTCGCCGTGACCCAGCACCTGGACGTCGAAGGCTTCCGCGCCGGTCGCGCGCAGCTGGACCTGTCCACCGCCCTGGCGCTCACCCTGACCCTGCTCACCGCCGGCTTCTGCGCGGCACTGGCGGTGGAGCAGGTGCGCCACGGACGGCAGCGCCGCGCGGCCGCCCTGCTGGGCGTGGCTGTGCTGCTGGGGCTGGCCCACGTGGTGCTCAAGTCCGGCGAGTACCAGCACCTCGCCTCGCGCGGGCTGGACCTGGAGTACAGCACCTTCTTCACCCTGTTCTGGCTGATCACCGGCTTCCACTTCCTGCATGTGCTGCTGGGGCTGGTGATCCTCAGCTGGATGACGCTGCGCTGCCTGCGCGGCGCCTACCGCCGCGATGCCCTGGGCGGGCTGGAGTCCGGCGCACTCTACTGGCACATGGTCGACCTGGTCTGGGTGGTGCTCTTCCCGCTGGTCTACGTGTTGGCGCCCGGTTCATGAAGACGCTGTTGCTCGCCTGGCTGGCGATGCTGCCGATGTCGGTGGCGGCGGTATGGCTGGGGCACCACGCGCCCGACGTGCTGCTGCCGGTGGCGGCGATCCTGCTGCTGGGGCTGGGCAAAGCCTGGATCATCGCGCTGCGCTTCATGGAGCTGAACCACGGCCCGCGCCTGTGGCAATCGCTGCTGCTCGGCTGGCCGCTGGTGGTCACCAGCGTGATCCTGGCTCTGCACGCAACTCCCTGATTTTCCTTCGGAAAAATACCTGACTGGAAGCATTGGTCTTTCTTGATTGCCATCAAGCGAGACGTCCTAGGACGCTTCCTACAATGGCCCCGACCGTGACCTAGGAGGGCCCCATGTCAGAGACATTTACCAAAGGGATGGCGAGGAACATCTACCTGGGAGGAGGCGTTTTCTTCTTCCTGGTGTTCCTCGCGCTGACCTATCACACCGAAACCACCTTCCCCAAGCGCACCCACCAGAGTGAGCTCACCGAATCGGTGGTGCGCGGCAAGCTGGTGTGGGAGCAGAACAACTGCGTGGGTTGCCACTCGATCCTCGGTGAAGGCGCCTACTTCGCGCCGGAGCTGGGCAACGTCGCGGTCCGCCGTGGCGGTGACGCCGCTTTCGGCAGCTTCCTCGCGGCCTGGATGAAGATGCAGCCGCTGGGCGTGCCCGGTCGCCGGCAGATGCCGCAGTTCCACCTCAGCGACCAGGAGGTCACCGATCTCGCGGCGTTCCTGCTGTGGACCTCGAAGATCGACACCAACAAATGGCCGCCGAACAAGGAGGGTTGATCATGAACCCGGGCAATCCCTATCTGAAATTCGCCTCGCAGTCGGTGGCCAAGCCGTACTTCGTGTTCGCCCTGATGCTCTTCGTCGGGCAGATCGTCTTCGGGCTGATCATGGGCATGCAGTACGTGGTCGGTGACTTCCTGTTCCCGGCGATTCCGTTCAACGTTGCGCGAATGGTGCATACCAACCTGCTGATCGTCTGGCTGCTGTTCGCCTTCATGGGCGCGGCCTACTACCTGATCCCCGAGGAAGCCGACCGCGAGCTGTACAGCCCGAAACTGGCCATCGTGCTGTTCTGGGTATTCGCCGTCGCCGGCGTACTGACCATCCTGGGCTACCTGCTGGTGCCCTATGCGGGCCTGGCCAGGCTGACCCACAACGAGCTGCTGCCGACCATGGGCCGGGAGTTCCTCGAACAGCCGACCATCACCAAGATGGGCATCGTGGTCGTGGCGCTGGGCTTCCTGTTCAACATCGGCATGACCATGTTGAAAGGCCGCAAGACCGCCGTCAGCGTGGTGATGATGACCGGCCTGGTAGGCCTGGCGGTGTTCTTCCTGTTCTCCTTCTACAACCCGGAAAACCTGGCCCGCGACAAGTACTACTGGTGGTGGGTCGTGCACCTGTGGGTGGAAGGCGTGTGGGAG
This sequence comes from Pseudomonas sp. SCB32, assembly GCF_009189165.1. Taxonomy (NCBI): domain Bacteria; kingdom Pseudomonadati; phylum Pseudomonadota; class Gammaproteobacteria; order Pseudomonadales; family Pseudomonadaceae; genus Pseudomonas; species Pseudomonas sp. SCB32. Next base: position 6,178,737 of record NZ_CP045118.1, on the reverse strand, counting down.
CTGATCATGGGCGCGATGCTGGCCTTCGTGCTGATCAAGATCACCGGCGTCGACCGCGAGGTCGTGGAGAAATGGCTCTACGTGATCATCGCCATGGCCCTGATCACCGGCATCATCGGCACCGGCCACCACTTCTTCTGGATCGGCGCGCCGGGCGTGTGGCTGTGGCTGGGTTCGATCTTCTCCGCACTGGAGCCGCTGCCGTTCTTCGCCATGGTGCTGTTCGCCTTCAACATGGTGAACCGTCGCCGCCGCGAGCACCCGAACAAGGCTGCCGCGCTGTGGGCCCTGGGCACCACCGTGACCGCCTTCCTCGGCGCCGGCGTGTGGGGCTTCCTGCACACCCTGGCTCCGGTGAACTACTACACCCACGGCTCGCAGCTCACCGCCGCCCACGGTCACCTGGCCTTCTACGGCGCCTACGCAATGATCGTCATGACCATGATCAGCTACGCCATGCCACGCCTGCGGGGCATCGGCGAAGCGCCTGACGCCCGTGCGCAGGGCCTGGAAATCTGGGGCTTCTGGCTGATGACCATCTCCATGCTGCTGATCACCCTGATGCTCACCGCCGCCGGCATCGTCCAGGTCTGGCTGCAGCGCATGCCCGCCGATGGCGCCGCCCTGCCGTTCATGGCCACGGTCGAGCAGCTGAAGATCTTCTTCTGGCTGCGCCTGTACTCCGGTGTGGGCTTCTTCATCGGGCTGATCTGCTACCTGCTGAGCTTCCGCCAGCGCGGCCGTGTCGCGGTTGCCGCAGGAATGGCCCAGGTGAGCTGAGGAATCCAACCAACCCGGGCCCGTCCGCATTGCGGCGGGCCCTTTTTCGTTCTGCTGGGGGCGCCATGACCATCCACCTCGAAATCGAAGAAGGCTTCGGCCGCGTCTGGCACCGCTTCATCACGCGCCACGCCAGCCCGGAGTTCGAAGAGGCGGCGGTGACCCTGGACGACATGCGCCGCAGTCTGCTGCTGCTGTTCCGCGGCACCGGTGGTGAGGCTGGCGTCGGCGTGGAAGCCGCCAGCGCTCGTGAACTGCTGGTGCGCCGCAGTCTGCTGCAACAGGTGGCCGGTACCTGCCAGCAATTGCCGGTGGCCTGGTTCGACGCCGATTCCCTGCGCCTGCCTGCGCAGCTGGCGGTGTACCCCGACGCCGAACTGAACCGCGAACTCTACCGCTGGCTGGCGCTGCTCGCCGCCCACAGCCAGCCGATGCGCCACTGGGCACGCGACAACCAGGCCTGGACCGGCGCCGTGCTCGAGCGCTACCCGCTGCTGCGTCCGCGTTACCGTCGGCTGGTGGACGCGCTGCTGAGCCTGCGCCCTGATCCCAGCGGCCTGCCAACTGCCGAGGCCGAACTGGAGCGGGCGCTGCAACAGGCGCTGCGCGATCCGGGCAGCGTTGAGCGCCTGCCGCGCAGCGAGAAGGCGCCCTGGCCAGTGCCGTTGTGGCTCTATCCACCGCAACGGTTAGCTGCACCACAGCACACCGACCTGATCGACGGCGACGAGCAAGGCCGCTCCGCCCACAGTGAAGCCAAGGGACTGGCGCGCAAGCGTGCCGAGCGGGTCGAGCAGGACCCCGGCCGGGGTGGTCTGCTGCTGTTCCGCCTGGAAAACCTGTTCAGCTGGTCCGAGCACATCGAACTGGACCGCGCCGGCGACGACAGCGAGGACCTGGATGCGGCCAGGGTCGCCGACGACCTCGATCACCTGAGCCTGTCGCGGCAACGGCAGAAGAAGGGCGGCGGGCTGAAGCTCGACCTCGACCTGCCGGCCGCCGACTTCGACGACGTGCCGCTGGGCGAGGGCATTCGCTTGCCGGAATGGGATTACCGCCGCCAGCAACTGATCGACGACCACGTCTGCCTGCAGCCGATGCTGCCCCGCGATGCCGTGCCGGCGCCGCTGCCTGATGCCCTGGCGCCCATTGCGCGGCGCCTGCGTCGGCAGTTCGAGAGCCTGCGCCAGCAGCCGCAATGGCTGCGCCGACAACCCCAGGGCGCAGAGCTGGACCTCGAAGCCTGGCTGGATTTCAGCGTCGAACGGCGCCTGGGCGCGTGCAGCGAGTCGGGGCTTTTCCTCGAGCGCCGGCAGACCCGCCGCGATCTCGCCTGCCTGCTACTGGCGGACCTGTCGATGTCCACAGACGCGCACATCGACAACGACCACCGGGTGATCGACCTGATCAGCGACAGCCTGCTGCTGTTCGGCGAGGCGCTGCAGGCGGTGGGCGATCGTTTCGCGCTGTACGGGTTCTCTTCGCTGCGTCGCCAGCAGGTGCGCCTGACCCAGCTGAAGACCTTTGATGAGCGCTACAACGATGTCGTGCGCGGGCGCATCCGTGCGCTGCGTCCCGGCTACTACACGCGCATGGGCGCGGCGATCCGCCGGGCCACGCAGCTGCTGCTGGAGCGCAAGGAGCGCCAGCGCGTGCTGCTGATCCTCACCGACGGCAAGCCCAATGACCTGGATGTGTATGAGGGGCGCTATGGCGTCGAGGACACCCGCCAGGCGGTGCTGGAAGCCCGTCGTGCGGGACTTGTGCCGTTCTGCATCACCATTGATCGCGAGGCGGCGGACTACCTGCCGCACCTGTTCGGCAGCCAGGGCTACCTGCTGATCAACGATCCGGCACAGCTGCCGGTGCAGTTGCCGCAGCTCTACCGGCAGCTCACCCGCCGGCAGGGATAACCCATTGTAGGAGCGGGCCATGCGCGCGATCGCGGGCATGGCCCGCTCCTACAGGGTGAGTCCATGGCGCCAGATTGGGGGAGTTCGCGGTAACGGCGGAAAGCGGAAATCAGCGCGGCAACCAGAACATCATGACCAGGCAGAACACCGCGAGAAACGCGCAATACCAGGCGAAGCGCCGCAGCCGGCGCTGCTTCGCCAGTGCCTGGTCCACCGGCAGGGGCATCCCGCACTGCGGGCAATCCGCAGCGACCTCGGGGGCCTCAAACTGGCAGTACAGGCACTGGCGCATGGCTTACTCGAACTGTTCCAGTCGCGCCACGTCGAGCACCTGCACGGTGCGGCCGTTCAGGTCGATGATGTCCTCGTCGATCAGCCGCCGTAGCACGCGGGAGAAGGTTTCCGGCTGGATCGACAGGTGTCCGGCCACCAATTGCTTGGCCATCGGCAGGTCGAAGCGGTTGTCTTCGCCGCCCTGGCGGTTCAACTGGGTGATCAGGTAGCGCACCACGCGGTGGGTGGAGTTCTTCAGCGACAGCGTCTCGATCTCGTTGATCCGCCGGTGCAGGCGCACGCAGAGGGTGGCGAGCAGGGAGAAGGGCAACTGCGGGTTGCTGTGCAGCAGTTCCATGTAGGTGCGGTTGGCGAAGCGGTAGACCTGGGTGGGCTCCAGCGCCTGGGCCGAGGCCACGTAGTTGGAGGTGTCCATCAGCATCATGGCTTCGGCAAAGGTCTGCCGGCTGCCGACGACTTCCAGCACCTTCTCCTGCCCCTCGGGAGTCAGGCGGAATATCTTCACCGCGCCGGAAATCACGAAATAGAAGGCATGGGCCGGCTCACCCTGGAGGAACAGCTTGTCGCCCTTCTCCAGGTTGAGCAGCGTGCTGGTGGCGAGCAGCTGCTCCAGCTGTTCTTCGTTGAGCACGTTGAACAGGTGGTGGCCGCACAGAATCTGGTGGTGGACGCGATGCGCGAGCATGGCGGAGCGCTCCTGGGCGGGGACAATCCGCCCAGTATGCGCGTCGCTGCCCGGCAGCGTGATGAGACAAGCTGTCACTGGTCTTACTCCCGGCAGCCCGAGGCCGCTCCTCAGGCCGGGTGGTTGGCGCCGAGGAACAGCAGGTTGTTCTCAAGGTGGATGTGCTGCATCAGGTCGCGGCGCAGCTCTTCCAGCCCGGCGTAGAGCCGGCGCCAGCTGTTGCAGCCGTCGGCGGGGACGGTGAGATCGCCGGTCAGGTCGGCCAGTACGGCCAGCGACTGCGAATGCTCGTCGTGCTCATGACGCATCACGCCGATCGGTCCCTGCACGTGGGTCAGCGGAATCCCCTGGCGCAGCCAGGGGAACAGCACGCTTTCCTCCTTGCACATGTGCCACTCCAGTTCTTCCAGCATCTTCTTCAGGTGCGCGGTCAGCCCGGTCGGGCATTGCGGATGCGCGGCATGGGTGTTCTCGACGCGTTCGGCCAGCGGGATCAGGGCCGGCAACTGCTCGCGGTGGACCCTGTGGTAGCGCTCCAGGATGTGGTCGATCAGCTGGTCGTTGCTGCTGTGCCGCCAGTCGACTTGATCGTCTGCCGGCGGCATCGCCTGCAGTGCTTCGGCGATGCGCCGGGCGTCGAGGCCCAACTCGCTGGCCGCCTCGCCCAGGCTGCGCTGGCCGGCGCAGCAGAAATCCAGCTTGTAGTCGTGGAACAGCGCGGTGCTGCCGGGCAGGCTGAAAGCCAGGTCGCTCAAAGTGCGTTCGGTAAGCTTGTCGGTCATGGCGGGCCTCGGGTGGAGTGGGCACGGCGGTTGCCATCATCGTGGCGGTTGCGGCCAGTCTAGGGACGCAGGGGCTCAAGGCTCCTTGATTGCAGTCAAGCACCCTCGTGGGCGATTTCCCGCTCGTCGCCGCCGGCAATCTGCATCAGCCGCTGTGGATTGCGTACCAGCAGCTTCTGCCGTCCGCCGCGAACCAGGCCGCGGTCCTCCCAGGCACTCAGGATGCGCGAGACGGTGTGCAGGGTGGTCCCGGTCATCTCGGCGATGTCCTGGCGGGTGACCGGGAAGTCGATGCGGATGCCGTCCGCCTCGGGAAAACCGGTGTGCTGGATCAGGCGCAGCACGGTGTGGGCGACGCGCCGCTCGACCTCCTCGGTGGCCAGCTCGCAGAAGCGCACATGGGCCTCCTGCAGGCGCTCGCCGATGGCTTGCACGGTGTTCAGGGCGAAGCCGGGGTGGCGCGCCAGCAGGGGCTCCCACTGGCGGGTCGGCCAGGCCAGCGCCAGGCTGTCCAGGGTGACGCTGGCGGTGGCCGGGTAGTCCCGCCGGCCCAGGGCGCGGACGAAGCCGAACAGATCCCCCGGATTGACCACCCGCACCAGTACGCGCTGGCCGTCGCCGGTGAGCTGGGTCGCCTTCAGCCGGCCGTGGACCAGCAGGTAGAAGGCGTCTGCCGGGGTGCCCTGCTCGAATACCGTGGCGCCGCCGTGCAGGCGCAGCACGCTGGCTTCGCGCAGGATATCGTCCTGTTCCTCGCGGCTGGTGTTGGCGAACGGCGGCAGGTTGGCCAGCCAGGCGCGATTGAGGGGGAGATTGGCGGTCACGGCAATGATTCCCTTCGGTTCGCCGCAGCATACCGTTCAATCGCAGCGGCGAAACTTGAGGGGAATCAAGGGATGCCCCGGACCAGACGGAAACCCAGGTTGTCCGGTGGCTGTCCCGCGCTGCAGCCGCCACCACGGGCATCGCGGACGAAATCGTTGATGGCGGCGCGGTGGCGGCCTTCGGCGATGCGGATCGAGCAGTACTCCGCGCGGTCGGTCAGGGCGCCCTGGGCGTCGAGATTGACCCGCTGGTGACAGCTTTGCGTCCATTCCCAGACGTTGCCGCCCAGGTCCGCCACGCCGAACTCGTTCAGGCCGTGGCTGCCGCGCGCCTGTGGCACTGCCGAGGCGCTGGTGCGGCTTTCGGCTTCGAGGCGGTAACGGGCCAGCCAGCGCCTGGCCGGGTTGCTGCCGTCATCATCCTCGATGCGCAGGGCATCATCGGCCCAGCGCGCGCCGGCGAAGAAAGCCCATTCGCGGTCGGTGGGCAGGCGCCAGTCCTGGCCGGTGCGCTTCGACAGCCAGTCGGCATACAGCTGTGCATCCAGCAGGCTGGCGCCGGTTTGCGGGAGGTCCGCGTTCGCCGCGTTGCCACTGTTGCTGTCCAGCGTCAGGCAATCGCCGTCGGCCACGCAGCGGGCGTACTCGGCCTGGCTGACCTGGTACTTCATGACTTCGAAGCGAGGGGCCAGGTGCTCACGCTGTGACGGGGCGTCGACCGCGCGCTTTTCCAGCCAGTAGTCGCCGGCCGGGCGGAAGTCGAAGGCGCGCGGCACCAGCTTCACGGTTTCCGGCGCCAGCTCTGCGTCGTACTGCGGCCGTAGCAGCAGGGTGGTGGCGGCGATCAGCAATGCGATGGGGACGCCGATCAGGGTTGTCTTGCGCATGGCGGTGAGGTCCGGCGAAGCGCTGTCCGGGAAATGACCGGCCCCTGCGGGCCGGCCGTGGGCCTTACTTGATCGCCGTGGGCGGCTCGATCTGGCTCATCAGGTCGGCGTTCCACTTGCCTTCGACCTGGATGTGGGCGGCGGCGCCCAGCAGGACCGCCTCGATCAGGTTGTGGTTGAGGTAGGTGTACAGGCCCGGCTGCAGGAAGGTGTAAAGCGATGCGCCGGCCGCACCGCCGGGGATCAGCCAGGTTTCCAGGTCCTGCTCCGGGGGGTTGTTGAACTTGCCGGTGGCCCAGACGTGGTCGCCGTGGCCGCCGATCAGGTGCGGGCGGGTATCGCGGTTGGCCTGGGAGTGGACCAGCAGCAGGGTCTCGCCGACGTTGGCGGTGAGCGCGTTCTTGCCGGTGAGGGCGCCGACCTTGCCGTTGAACACGATATGGCTGGGGACCAGCCCCTTCATGACTTCCTGCATGTCGTTGTAGCCGTCCATCGGCTTGGCGTAACGCTTGAAGTTGCCGTCCTTGTCGCGCGGGACGTAGAAGTCCTGTTCGCCGATGTAGAACACCTTGTCGTACTTCAACGGCTTGCCGTTACGGTCCCTCAGGCCGTCGCGCGGCAGCACCATGATGGCGCCGTTCATGCCCGAGACCACGTGCCAGGGGATCATCGCCCCGCCCGGTGCGCAGTGGTAGACGAATACGCCGGGGCGGGTGGCCTTGAAGCGCAGCTTGACCTCCTCGCCGGGCTGGATGATGGTCAGCGCCCCGCCGCCCAGGGCGCCGGTGGAGGCGTGGAAGTCGATGTTGTGGGTCAGGGTGTTGCTGGCCGGGTTGACCAGGGTGAGTTCGAGGTAGTCGTCCTGGTGCACCACCATCAGCGGTCCCGGTACCGAGCCGTTGAAAGTCATGGCGTGGATCTCGGTGCCGTCGTCGTCGATGACCAGCTTCTTCTCCTCGATCACCATGCGGAACTGGACCACGCGCGGCTTGCCCGTGGCGCGTTGCTCGTGCGCGTGGACGAAGGGTGGGGCGACCAGCTCGATCTGGACGTGCTCCAGCGTCGACAGGTCAGCCGCCGGCCCCATGTTCTTCGGTGCGGGCTCGCCCTTGGCGAAGGCCCGGGTGCTGCCGAGCATCGAGCCGGTGACACCGAGGACCACCGCGCCGGCCAGCAGGGTGCGCCGGGAAAGGGACATCTCTTCCTGATCATGCATGGGTACTTCTCCGTAATGGACGATGCGTCGTTGAGCACAGAGATACCCTCTGGGGCGGAATCTTCTTTGCGCCGGAGCAAACAAGTCCTCAGTTGGACAACGTGTCGCAGGCTCTGGCGTGCGCTCGCTGGCGTTTACCGTCCTGCGACGATAGAAGCGCGCAAGTGCAAGGGCGGCGAGGTAAGATTCTTCCCACTGAACCAACCCCCCGCGCCCGACGTGCGGGCCCCAACGGACAAGGACCCTCCATGCGTCTGCACGGACTCACCCTTCTGGCCCTGACGATTGGCTGCCTCGGCGTGCAGGAAGCGCGCGCGAGCAGCGACGATTCCTGTTACCCGAGCTGGAACCTCAAGCGCGACACGCTGGACGTGTGCAACAGCCTGCCGTTCCTGAGCCCCGGCAATGACAGCCGGATCAACCTGCAGCTGCTGCTGGCCGATTCTGGCCAGGCGAATATCCCGGACCGGCCGCTCTCCGATGACGAGCAGCAGCTGGGTTACGGCAAGGTGCCGTTCCCCATGGCGAGGTGGCTCGAGGATGGATCGTCCACCGATGGCGAGGGTCCGGCGAACGCTACCCGGGCGTCCGCGCCGCTGGCCGACCTGGTGGCGCGCATCGGCTTGCCGGCGGACAGCCTGGCGCAGTCCGCCGACAGCTTCGCCAGCGGCGAAGGCAGCCGCTGCCGCAGCAACAACGCCAGCACAGCCCAGGACTTCCTGAGCCAGCTGCTGCTCGTCGAAGGACTGTCCGCCGAGGAGCGGCAGAGCCTGGCGCGCGGCCGCCTGACCCTGCTCGGGGCCTGCCAGTGGGACGACACGCGGCTCACCGTCATCCTGCCCGGCGACCTGAAATCCGCGCCGGGCAAGGCGTTCGCCACTTACCTCAAAGGTGCGGCGGAGTTCTACAGCGGCCGCTTCGGCGAGGCGCTCAAGGCCTTTCGCGCCCTGCAGGACAGCGACCTGTCCTGGGTACAGGAAACCGCGCGCTACATGGTCGCCCGCAGCCAGCTCAACGAGGCCCAGCAGAACGCCTTCGACGACATGGGCTACCCCGATCTGCGCAAGGTCGACAAGAACGTCCTGAAGAGTGCCGAGGCGAGCCTGGGCGACTACCTCGAGCGTTATCCACAGGGCCAGTACAGCGCCTCGGCCAAGGGCCTGCTGCGCCGCATCTATTGGCTGATGAGCGATGAGGGCCGGCTGGCCGGTGAGTACGCCGAGCTGTTCGCCCGTCGCGACGCCGAGGGCGACCTGGGCCCGCTGATCCAGGAAGTCGACAACAAGCTGCTGGTGACTGCTCATCCGGCCGATGTCAGCGATCCACGCCTGCTGGCCGTGCTCGACCTGATGCAGATGCGCCATCACGAGCCGAACGAGTCCCGCGCGCTGGACAGCGCCGCCCTCGCAGGGCAAAAGGAGCTGTTCGCCAAGCAACCTGGGCTGCACGACTACCTGACCGCGGCTTACCAGCTGTACGTCGAGGAAAAGCCGGCCGAGGCGCTGAAGAATCTGCCCGAGGACATCCCCGAGAAGCTCGACTACCTCGCTTTCAGCCAGCAGACCCTGCGTGGCTTTGCCCTGGAGGCCGGCAATGACTGGCTGGGCGCCGAGAAGCTCTGGCTGCGCCTGCTGCCCCTGGCCCGTCAGCCGCTGCAGCACGACCAGATCGAACTGGCCCTGGCCTTCAACTATGAGCGCAGCGACCGCCTGGTGAAGGTCTTCGCCGAGGGTTCGCCGGTACAGACGCCGATCATCCGCGAGATTCTCCTGCGCCACGTCGCCAGCCCCGAGCTGCTGCGCCAGCAGGCGCGCTCCACTTCGGCATCGATCGAGGAGCGCGACACCGCGCTGTTCGCCCTGCTCTACAAGGACCTGCTGCACGGCCAGTACCCGGCCTTCATCAACGACCTCGCGCTGCTGCCCGCCGAGCCGACCAGCAAGCCGCTGGGCGCCAGCATCGGCTACCTCTACGGCAGCATGCCGCTGACGCTGTTCCAGTGGCCGGGCGGCAAGAACGACACCGGCTACGAATGCCCGGCGATCGCCGACGTGGCTCGCGACCTGCAACAGAGCCCGCAGCCACCGAAGGCGCTGAACTGCCTGGGCGAGTTCATCCTGCGCAACAACCTGGACAGCTTCCCGCTGGACAACCCGCCGAGCGAGCGCGAGCTGGGCGGCAGCGAGTCGTTGTTCGCCGGCACCGCGTATTCGCGCATGGATGGCTACCTCAAGGTCATCGCCGACAAGCAGGCACCGGAAGACGACCGCGCCTATGCGCTGTTCCGCGCGATCAACTGCTTCGCGCCCAGCGGCTTCAACGGCTGCGGCAGCCAGGACATCGCCCCGTCGCAGCGCAAGCAGTGGTTCCGTGCGCTCAAGAGCCAGCACGCCGCCACGCCCTGGGCGAAGGCGCTGAAGTACTACTGGTAAGCCGATGCTGCGCACCGTTGCGGTCGCCCTGGCGCTGCTGCTGGGCAGCGCCGGGGCCGTCGCCGGCGAGGTGGATGCCGCCGACCACGATGCCTTCTGGCTGTGGAGCGGCGTCGCCGCGCAACCGGTGCTGGCCCAGGCGCGCACCCTCTACGTGCTGCAGGGCCAGGTCAGCGCGCCGCGCTACAAGAACGGCAACGCCCGGCTGATCGCCCAGGGCATCGCCATTCCGCGCCTGTCGCAGGGCGAAGTCTGGGTGGTCTACCGCGCCCATACCCTGCGCTGGCACGAGGACATCTACCGCACCCTGCTGGCCCAGCTGCGCCGCTGGCGCGCCGCCGGCAATCCGGTGGTGGGTGTGCAGATCGACTTCGATGCGCGCACGCGCTACCTGGGTGAGTACGTCGACTTCCTCCAGGACCTGCGCAAGCGCCTGCCGGCGGATTGCCGGCTGAGCATCACCGGCCTGATGGACTGGGGCAGCAACGGTGCGCCTGAAACCATCAACCGACTGGCCGGCGTCGTAGATGAAGTGGTGGTGCAGACCTACCAGGGCCGGCACACCATTCCCAACTACCAGGCCTATCTGCCGCGCGTGGCCCGATTGCAGCTGCCGTTCCGCATCGGGCTGGCGCAGTACGGGGAGTGGCAGGCGCCGGACTATCTGGCGCGGAGTCCGTGGTTCAGGGGGTATGTGGTGTTTCTGCAGAATCCGTGAGGCCGGTGGGTTCGGGCTGGCATTGTTTGCGTAGGATGGGTGGAGCGCAGCGATACCCATGCTGCCGGTGCACGGGATTGATGGGTATCGCTGCGCTCCACGCCATCCTGCGGGCGTTTCGACGGTTGTTCCGGTAGCAGGGGCGGCCGACCGGTCAGCTCCCGCCACACCCGCACTTGCCGCAATCGTTCCCGCAGCCTTCTGCCGCAGCCGGCTCCCGCGCATCCCGCGTGTTCCCGCCGTTGAGGTTGCGCATCAGCAGCGCGTATTGCAGGTCCAGCCCCTCGGGCACCGGCAGATAGACCACATGCCCATCCCCCGGCGCGACGCTGATGGACTCGCCCCGATTGTTCTCCAACGCCTGCAGGCGGAAGGTACGGTTGCCGGCCGGGGTCATCAGCTCGACGCTGTCGCCCACCTCGAAGCGATTCTTCACCCGCACCTCGGCCAGGCCGTGGCGGCGCTCCCCGGTGAACTCGCCGACGAACTGCTGGCGCTCGGAAAGGGAGTGGCCGTACTGGTAGTTCTGGTACTCGTCATGCACATGGCGGCGCAGGAAGCCCTCGGTATAACCGCGGTGGGCGAGGGACTCCAGGGTGTCCATCAGGCCGAGGTCGAAGGCGCGTCCGGCGACGGCGTCATCAATGGCCTTGCGGTAGGCCTGGGCGGTGCGGGCGACGTAGTAGTGGGACTTGGTCCGACCCTCGATCTTCAGCGAATGCACGCCCATCTGCGTCAAACGCTGCACATGCTGGATGGCGCGCAGGTCCTTGGAATTCATGATGTAGGTGCCGTGCTCGTCCTCGAAGGCCTCCATCAGCTCGCCAGGGCGATTGCCTTCCTCCAGCAGGACGATTTCCCGGCTCGGAGCGCCGATGCCCAGGGTCGGCTCGACGTTGCGCACCGCATGGCCCAGCTCGTCCTCGTGGGCGGCGTGGGTCTTGTACTCCCAGCGGCAGGCATTGGTGCAGGTGCCCTGGTTGGGGTCGCGGCGGTTGATGTAGCCCGACAGCAGGCAGCGGCCGGAATAGGCCATGCACAGCGCGCCGTGGACGAAGACTTCCAGCTCCATGCTGGGCACACGCTCGCGGATCTCGCCGATTTCCTCCAGCGACAGCTCGCGGGACAGGATCACCCGCTTCAGGCCCTGCTGGCGCCAGAACTCCACGCTGGCCCAGTTCACCGCATTGGCCTGCACCGAGAGATGGATATCAACCTCGGGAAAATTCTGGCGAACCAGCATGATCAGGCCGGGATCTGACATGATCAGCGCATCCGGCCCGAGAGTGATCACCGACTCCACGTCCTGCAGGAAGGTTTTCAGCTTGGCGTTGTGCGGGGCGATGTTCACCACTACGTACAGGCGCTTGCCCAGGGCGTGGGCTTCATTGATGCCGGTGGCGAGGTTGGCGTGGTCGAATTCGTTGTTGCGCACCCGCAGGCTGTAGCGCGGCTGGCCGGCGTAGACGGCGTCGGCGCCATAGGCGAAGGCGTGGCGCAGGTTTTTCAGCGAGCCGGCGGGGCAGAGCAGTTCGGGGGAAAACGGAGTGTGGGACATGGCGGCGGAGCGGGTTGTGGGAAAAAGGCCGCCACTCTAGGAAATCCGCGGGTTGTGCGTGCTGAGCGAGGTCAACGGATCATGTGAACGCTCTGGCGACGATGTGCCTGGCGAACTCCTCGTAGGATGGTGTGGAGCGAAGCGATACCCATCAATCCCGCGCACCGACAGCATGGGTTTCGCTGCGCTCTACCTATCCTACGGGAGCCTCACTCCAGCCATTTGCGCCCCTGCAGCTCCAGCAGCGTCTGCGCCTGCTCCGGCCCATTGCTGCCAGCGGGGTAGGGGCGCGGGCTCTGGTAGTGCTCGTGCCAGCCGGCAAGGATCGGGTCGACCCAGCTCCAGGCCGCTTCCACCTCGTCGCGGCGCATGAACAGGGTCGAGTCGCCCTCGATCACGTCCAGCAGCAGGCGCTCGTAGGCGTCCCAGCGGCGCTTGTTGCGGCTGAAGGCCTCGGCGAGGTTGAGGTCCAGTTCCACCGGCTCCAGCTGCATGCCCTTGCCCGGTGCCTTGGCCATCAGCTGCACGCTGATGCGCTCTTCGGGCTGCAACCTTATCCACAGGCGGTTGGCCGTGCTGGCGGTACTGCCGATCAGGCCGTTGGGTGCCGGCTTGAACTGGATGACGATCTCCGAGCACTTCTTCGCCATGCGCTTGCCGGTGCGCAGGTAGAAAGGCACGCCGGACCAGCGCCAGTTATCGATCTCGGCCTGTACGGCGACGAAGGTCTCCGTATCGCTGTCGTTGTCGATATTTTTCTCGAACCAGTAGGCCGGTACCTCCTGCCCGCCGATGTACCCGGCGGTGTACTGGCCGCGCACCGTCTTGTCCTGCACGTCCTGTCCGGAAATCGGCCTGAGAGCCTGGAGAATCTTCACCTTCTCGTTGCGCACCGCCTCGGCGTCGAAGCGTACCGGCGCTTCCATGGTCACCAGGCAGAGCAGCTGCAGCAGGTGGTTCTGCACCATGTCGCGCATGGCCCCGGCGTGGTCGTAGTAGCCGCCACGGTTCTCCACGCCCAGGGTCTCGTTGACGGTGATCTGCACGTGGTCGATGTGCCCGTTGCGCCACACCGGCTCGAACAGGGTGTTGGCGAAGCGCAGGGCCATCAGGTTCTGCACGGTTTCCTTGCCCAGGTAGTGGTCGATGCGAAATACCCGCGATTCGTCGAACACCTCGCCGATGGCCTGGTTGATCGCCAGCGCCGAGTCCAGCGAATGGCCCAGCGGCTTCTCCAGCACGATGCGCGCCAGAGGTCCGGCCAGCCCGGCGACCTTCAGGTTCTGTGCGATCGGCGCGAACAGGCTCGGTGCGGTGGCCAGGTAATGCACCAGCACGCGGCCTTCGCTGCGCTTGAGCGCCTTGGCCAGCCGGCCGAAGTCGGCGCTCTGCGAGGCGTCCATCGCCAGGTATTCCAGGCGCTGGGCAAAACTGCGCCAGGCCTCGGCGGAAAAGTCGTTGCGCGCCACCTGGGCGCGGCAGTTGCGCTCGGCCAGGGCGAGGTAGGAGGCGGTGTCGCGATTGCTGCGGGCGAGGGCGAAAATACGCGTGTCGGCCGGCAGGCGGTTTTCCCGGTGCAGGTGGTAGAGCGCCGGCAGCAGCTTGTGCAGGGCCAGGTCGCCGCTACCGCCGAACACCAGGATGTCGCAGGAGCTGGGGAGACTAAGGCTGGCGGGCGTATTCAAGACTTATTCCCTGGGCTTGGCGAGTCGATTTGTAGTATAACTACAACAAGACTACAGAATTCTCAGACAATCATCACCGAGCCTACCCCTGTGAACCTTTTGCAGCACATTGCCCAGTCGCGTCATCTGCTCCGCAAGTCGGAGCTCAAGGTTGCCGATCACGTGATGCAGGACCCTGCATCGGTCATGCACAGCTCCATGGCGGACCTCGCCCATGGCGTTGGCGTCAGCGAGCCGACCATCGTGCGCTTCTGCCGCGCCATCGGCTGCAGCGGTTTCCAGGACCTCAAGCTCAAGCTGGCGCAGAGCCTGGCCGCCGGCGCCAGCTTCGGCCAGTTCTCGATCAACGAGACCGACTCGGTGGCGGACTTCAGCCTGAAGATCTTCGACACCACCCTGCACTCGCTGATGGAGGTCCGTGAGCACCTCGACACCCACGCCCTGGAGCGCGCCATCGCGGCCATCGCCCATGCCCAGCGCGTGGAGTTCTACGGCTTCGGCGCCTCCGGCGCGGTGGCGGCGGATGCCCAGCACAAGTTCTTCCGCCTGCTGCTCTCGGCGGCGGCTTACTCCGACCCGCACATGCAGGCCATGTCGGCGGTGACCCTGAAGCCTTCGGACGTGGCCATCTGCATCTCCCAGTCCGGCCGTTCCAAGGACCTGCTGGTGACCGCCAACCTGGTGCGCGAGGCCGGCGCCACGCTGATCACCCTGTGCCCGAGCCAGACCCCGCTGGCGGACCTGGCCACGGTGAACCTGGCCGTGGATGTACACGAAGACACCGACATCTACACGCCGCTGACCTCGCGTATCGCCCACCTGGTGGTGATCGACGTGCTGGCGATGGGCGTGGCCATGGCTCGCGGCCCGGACCTGGTCAATCACCTCAAGAGCGTGAAGCGCAGCCTGCGTAGCCTGCGTCTGTCGCCGAAAGTGGTGAAGAGCCACGAGGAGCGCCCGGAAGAGGCGTCCTGAGCGCTTTTCGTTTTTCGTAGGAGCGAGCTTGCTCGCGAACAGGGCTAACTGCGAGGCCTGGAGCTGAGCGGTTCGCGAGCAAGCTAGCTCCTACAAAGTTCATCCCGCCGACCACTCGTCGGCGTCACCGGCGCTTCACCGCCACGTCGTCAAACGGTCATCCGTCGTCAGCATGCTGGCGTCTCCAGCCCTTCGGCCTTGGGAGATGCGAGATGCCCCGCCATATCGACGACACCCAGCTCCAACTGGACGCCAAGACCCGCCGCAAGATTGAAGACCAGCGGCGCATGCAGTTCCGTCGCGCCATCGAAGACCGCATGGAGGCGCAACGCCTCGCCGTGGAAACCTCCGATTACCCCGATCTGATCGCCGCCGCCTACCTCACTTCTGCGCGGGCGGGCCGGCGAAGCGTTCGGCCAGCTGGCTGATCAGCGCCCGCTCTTCACGGATGAAGGTGACGAACGCCTGGGCCACTGGGCTCAGGCGCTTGCCGCGGGCATGCACCAGACACCAGCTGCGGTAGAGCGGCAACTCTTCCACCGGTAGCTCGCGCAGCAGGCCCGAGTGCAGCTCGCGGCTCACCGCATGGCGCGGCAGCAGCGCCAGGCCAAGGCCGGCCAATACCCCTTCCCGTGAACCCTCCAGCGAGGCGAATTCCAGCGTCTGCGGGAAGTGCGCGCGCTTCTGCTGGAAGTGTTCCTCGCAGGCCTTGCGCGTGCCCGAGCCGGGTTCGCGGACCAGCAGCGGATAGGGCTCCAGGTCCTTCAGGGAGAGCTTGGCGGCGTTGCACAGTGGGTGATCCGGCGGTGCCACCGCGATGATCGGGTTGTTCAGGAAGGGCAGGAACTCCAGGGCCATGTCCTGGGGCACCAGGGACATGATCACCAGGTCGTCGCGGTTGTCCGAGAGGCGCTTGATCGCCTGGGCGCGGTTGACCACCGTGAGGTTCAGGCTGACGTCCGGGTGCTGTGCGTGGAAGGCGGCGAACAGGTGCGGGGTGATGTACTTGGCGCTGGACTCCACCGCCAGGCGCAGCTGGCCCTGCAGCGAGCCCTTGAGGTCGGAGAGGTTCATGTCCAGCACTTCCAGGCGCTGGAAGATGTCGGTGGTGGCGCGCAGCAGGGCGTCGGCGGCATCGGTCTGGTAGAGCTTCTTGCCGATGTACTCGAACAGCGGCTGGCCGACCAGTTCTTCCAGCTGGCGAATCTGCAGGCTGACCGCCGGCTGGGTGAGCGCCATTTCCTCCGCCGCCCGGCTGTAGGAACGGCTTTCGCACACCGCGCGAAAAACCTGCAGCTGACGAAGGGTCATACGCATCAATGACTTACGCATAGAAGCCTGTCTTTTGGCGGTATTTTTCAGCGACTATAAAGCATTCTTTATGGCTACCCCAATAATTATTGATTTTGGTTAATCCTCCTTCCCGCGATAGGGTAAATCCCACGCCGGAACCCGCTCCGGTCCACACGTCCAGCTGCCGCTGCCGGAGCTGCCGATTGGTTTTTACGCCGGGGTCCACAAGGCCCGGGCCGAGGGAAAGCCGCAGTGATCAAGAAAATCCTGATCGCCAACCGTGGGGAGATCGCTGTCCGGATCGTGCGCGCCTGCGCCGAGATGGGCATCCGTTCGGTGGCTGTCTATGCCGACGCCGACCGCCACGCCCTGCACGTCAAGCGTGCCGACGAAGCGCACAGCATCGGCACCGATCCGCTCGCCGGTTACCTCAACCCGCGCGCCCTGGTGAACCTGGCGGTGGAAACCGGTTGCGACGCACTGCACCCGGGCTACGGTTTCCTCTCCGAGAACGCCGAGCTGGCGGACATCTGCGCCGAGCGCGGCATCAAGTTCATCGGCCCGTCGGCGGAAGTGATCCGCCGCATGGGCGACAAGACCGAAGCGCGCCGCAGCATGATCGCCGCCGGCGTGCCCTGCACCCCCGGCACCGAAGGCAACGTCGCCGACCTCGCCGAAGCCATCTCCGAAGCCGAACGCATCGGCTACCCGGTGATGCTCAAGGCCACCTCCGGCGGTGGCGGCCGCGGCATCCGCCGCTGCAACAGCCGTGAAGAGCTGGAGCAGAATTTCCCCCGCGTGATCTCCGAGGCCACCAAGGCGTTCGGCAGCGCGGAAGTCTTCCTCGAGAAGTGCATCGTCAACCCGAAGCACATCGAAGCCCAGGTGCTGGCCGACTCCTTCGGCAACACCGTGCACCTGTTCGAGCGTGACTGCTCGATCCAGCGCCGCAACCAGAAGCTCGTCGAGATCGCCCCCAGCCCGCAGCTCACCCCCGAGCAGCGCGCCTACATCGGTGACCTCTCGGTGCGCGCGGCCAAGGCCGTGGGCTACGAGAACGCCGGCACCGTGGAGTTCCTGCTCGCCGATGGCGAGGTGTACTTCATGGAGATGAACACCCGCGTGCAGGTGGAACACACCATCACCGAGGAAATCACCGGCATCGACATCGTCCGCGAGCAGATCCGCATCGCCTCGGGCCTGCCGCTCTCGGTGAAGCAGGAAGACATCATCCACCGCGGCTTCGCGCTGCAGTTCCGGATCAACGCGGAAGACCCGAAGAACAACTTCCTGCCGTCCTTCGGCAAGATCACCCGCTACTACGCGCCCGGCGGCCCCGGCGTGCGCACCGATACGGCGATCTACACCGGCTACACCATCCCGCCGTACTACGACTCGATGTGCCTGAAGCTGGTGGTCTGGGCGCTGACCTGGGAAGAGGCGCTGGACCGTGGCCTGCGTGCGCTGGACGACATGCGCGTGCAAGGCGTGAAGACCACTGCCGCCTACTACCAGGAAATCCTCAAGAACCCGGAATTCCGTAGCGCGCAGTTCAACACCAGCTTCGTCGAGAGCCACCCGGAACTGACCGAGTACTCCATCAAGCGCACCCCGTCGCACCTGGCCATCGCCATCGCCACCGCCATTGCCGCCCACGCTGGCCTGTGAGGATCATCGAATGAGCAAGAAAGTCACCATCACCGATACCATCCTGCGCGACGCCCACCAGTCGCTGCTGGCGACCCGGATGCGTACCGAAGACATGCTGCCGATCTGCGACAAGCTCGACCAGGTCGGCTACTGGTCGCTGGAAGTCTGGGGCGGCGCCACCTTCGATGCCTGCGTGCGCTTCCTCAAGGAAGACCCGTGGGAGCGCCTGCGCAAGCTCAAGGCCGCGCTGCCCAACACCCGCCTGCAGATGCTCCTGCGTGGGCAGAACCTGCTGGGCTACCGCCACTACAGCGATGACGTGGTCCGCGCCTTCGTCGCCAAGGCCGCGGTCAACGGCATCGACGTGTTCCGCATCTTCGACGCGATGAACGACGTACGTAACCTGCGCACCTCCATCGAGGCCGTGAAGGCCGCCGGCAAGCATGCCCAGGGCACCATCGCCTACACCACCAGCCCGGTGCACACCATCGACGCGTTCGTCGCCCAGGGCAAGGCCATGGCCGACATGGGCGTGGACTCCATCGCCATCAAGGACATGGCCGGCCTGCTGACCCCCTACGCCACCGGCGAACTGGTCAAGGCGCTGAAAGATGCGTTGCCGCTGGACGTGGTTGTGCACTCCCACGACACTGCCGGCGTGGCCAGCATGTGCCAGCTCAAAGCTGTCGAGAATGGCGCCGACCGCATCGACACCGCCATCTCCAGCATGGCCTGGGGCACCAGCCACCCGGGTACCGAATCCATGGTTGCCGCCCTGCGCGACACCCCGTTCGACACCGGCCTGGACCTGGAACTGATCCAGGAAATCGGCATGTACTTCCACGCCGTGCGCAAGAAGTACCACCAGTTCGAGAGCGAGTTCACCGGCGTGGATACCCGCGTGCAGGTCAACCAGGTTCCGGGCGGGATGATTTCCAACCTGGCCAACCAGCTCAAGGAACAGGGTGCGCTGAACCGCATGCCGGAAGTGCTGGCTGAAATCCCGCGCGTTCGCGAAGACCTGGGCTTCCCGCCCCTGGTCACCCCGACCTCGCAGATCGTCGGCACCCAGGCGTTCTTCAACGTACTGGCCGGCGAGCGCTACAAGACCATCACCAACGAGGTGAAGCTCTACCTGCAGGGCCGCTACGGCAAGGCGCCGGGCAAGATCGACGAGACGCTGCGCCGCCAGGCCATCGGCAACGAAGAAGTGATCGACGTGCGTCCGGCCGACCTGCTCAAGCCGGAACTGAACAAGCTGCGCGAGGAAATCGGCAGCCTGGCAAAGTCCGAAGAGGACGTGCTGACCTACGCGATGTTCCCGGACATCGGCCGCAAGTTCCTCGAAGAGCGCGCCGCCGGCACCCTGAAGCCGGAAGAGCTGCTGCCGATCCCCAACGGCAAGGGCGTTGCCCCGGCCGGTGGCGAAGGCGTGCCGACCGAGTTCGTGGTCGACGTACACGGCGAGAGCTACCGCGTGGACATCACCGGTGTCGGCGTGAAGACCGACGGCAAGCGCCACTTCTACCTCTCGGTGGACGGCATGCCGGAAGAAGTGGTGTTCGAGCCGCTCAACGAGTTCATCGGTGGTGGCGGCAACAAGCGCAAGCAGGCCAGTGAGCCGGGTCATGTCACCACCACCATGCCGGGCAACATCGTCGACGTGCTGGTCAAGGAAGGCGACAGCGTCAAGGCTGGCCAGGCCGTGCTGATCACCGAAGCGATGAAGATGGAAACCGAGGTGCAGGCGGGCATCGCCGGCACCGTGAAGGCCATTCATGTGGCCAAGGGCGACCGGGTCAACCCCGGTGAGATCCTGGTAGAAATTGAAGGCTGACCAAGGACAGACGGGTCTTTAAGGTTCAGTCCACGGGGGAGCACGATGCTCCCTCTTTTTTTGTCCGCACGATTTGCCGGTTTGCTTGATCTGCGTCGGAAACTTCCTTCAGAAACCCCTTAGGTTCCACGCTGGGAAAACTGACTGACCAGGGTGCGGCGATGGGGAGAGTCGTTCTGTTGTGGGTGCTGCTGTGCGCGAGCGCGCAGGCATCGGAGATGATGGATCGGCTCAACGCCCTGGAGAAGGACCCCGCCGCGCGGGATCGGTCTTATGCCGCGGCTCAGGAGCGCATCCTGTTGTGCAGCAAGTGCCATGGCGAGGACGGCAACAGCAAGCGCGACTACATCCCCAACCTCGCCGGGCAGAACCCGCAGTACCTGTTCGACGCCTTCGAGAAATACGTCACCCGCCAGCGCACCGACTTCGTGATGAACCAGGCCGCGAAGCTGCTGACGATCGATGACCGGGTCAACATTGCCTTCTACTTCAGCCAGCAGAAGGTCCATCCCAGGCCCGCCACCGAGCCAGTGGACATGGTGCTGGTGGAGCAGGGCGCGCAGCGCTTCGGCACTGTCTGTGCCGCCTGCCACGGTGCTGCTGCCCAGGGCCACGACGGTATTCCGCGCATCGCCGGCCAGCCTCGGCCCTACCTGAGCCACGCCTTGCAGCGCTACCGCGACAAGGACCCCAGCCGGGCGGACTCGCCCATGCTTGGCATCGCGGCGTCGCTCAGCGACGCGGACATTGCCGCGTTGACCGCCTACCTCAGTCAGCTGCGGCCCTGAGGTGGAGCCGGCGGCGCCGGGAAAGGCGCACGCCGGTGTGGGGCTTTACTGCTGCTGTTGCTGCTCGGCCGGCTGCTCAGCGGCGGACTGCTCAGCGGACTGCGGCGCTTGGTCCGGGGTGGCTTGTGCTTCCGGAGCCGGTGCGGCTGGCTGGGCTTCCGGGGCGGCAGGCGGCTTAGCCGGAGCCGGAGCCGGAGCTGCGGCAGCCGGCTGGGCGGCGGGTGCGCTGGCCTTCGGGACCGGTTCGGGTTTCTTGTCACAGGCGGCGAGAACGGCGCAGGCGGCGAGGAGGATGCAGAGACGTTTCATGGAGTGCTCACTCTTGAACAGTTGGCGGAAAATCGGCCGAATGACCGAGGCCCGCAAGCTTTGCCGCGCGTTGCGGAAGAGGGAATGCCGATATTTCCGGGCGCCGTCAGGAGTTTTCCGAAACTGCCCTGTGGATGTAGGAAAACAGCCGTCCGATTCCGGAGGCCGACAGGAAGTGCTTAAACCTTATATACTCTGCGGTCTTTCAACCGTTCCAATGTGAGAATCGCCGTGAGCACCTTGCCTGCCTGCCCGAAATGCAACTCCGAATACACCTATGAAGACGGCGGCCTGCTGATCTGCCCGGAGTGCGCCCACGAGTGGTCCGCCAGTGGCGCGGCCGAGGCCGATGGTGATGCGCGCGTGATCAAGGATTCCGTTGGCAACCTGCTGCAGGATGGCGATACCGTCACCGTGATCAAGGACCTGAAGGTCAAGGGCTCGTCCCTGGTGGTGAAGGTCGGCACCAAGGTGAAGAACATTCGCCTGGTGGACGGTGACCACGATATCGACTGCAAGATCGACGGCATCGGCGCGATGAAGCTGAAGTCGGAGTTCGTGAAGAAGGTCTGAGCCTTCTCGCTGCCAACAAAAAGCCCGGCCATGTGTCGGGCCTTTCTTTTCGTAAGGCCATGATTTTTAAAGGTTATCTATTCTGTTGATTTTCATATCCCCCAAAAAATCCCCCACTTCGTTTCTTTGTGCATTTTTTGAACAGTGGTAGTGGGAGTGAGAGCGGTCGCATAGCGGGTGATGCGACCATACGTCTTTCAGCTTCCATTCTGCTAGACGCAGGCAGGTATCCACCATTGATGTCTTATTGCCATTGTTTCGGTGGGTGACACTCGCTCCGACTGCAATGCGCGAACTGCTCTATGTCACTGCTGCTTCGGAAAGACCAAGTGGTCATGGACCGTACAGATCAGCCGCTGATCACTCACCACAAACTGCGATAGGTCCTCGGGATTCTGCGCACCGATGACGAACAAGTAGGTTCGCTCATCTGCATCCGCCTGCTTGGCTTCCCGGTTCTCTTTGCGTGCCAGCTCCAACTCATTCTTTAATCGCGTCTTGGCAGTCTGTGTCCACGCCGCCCATTGCACCAGAACACAGTATGGCCGCACCAGTTGCTTGTCCTTCCACTCTCCTGCACTGAGCTGGATGAGCAGGCCGTCGTTGGACTCCTGAGGGGGCTTCCAGGACAACTCTGCGTAGAAGATTCTCTGCTGGGGAAAGGCCTCAATGCCTTCGGAGCGCAGCTTCTTGAATACCGTTTGGTAGGTGGTCGTCTGGATGCCGTCGATCTGCAGTGGCAGATGCCGGTCGTAAGGAAACTCCAGGAAGGCTCGGCAAATGGGGCGAATACTGTTCGCAGCACGGCGTCCTGTTGGTTTCTGCAGTGCTTCTCCCGTTGTGGCTGAGCGGCTGCCGCCCTGCGCGTGAGCTCCGGCGGGAGTAGCGATGGGGTCGGTGATCACTCGCGTCTCGATCAGGCGCAGGCTGGCCGGCGAAAGCCCTGGGCTCGTTTCCAACTCCTTGGCGATGCTGCCTTTCTTGCCACGTGCTCGAAGATCGTCCTCGCCCTTTACATCGCAATCTGGCGCATGAGCTTGTCCTTTGGGGAGCGAGAAGTGCGGTCTCTGCAAATTTTCAGGGCGGTACGAGCGTGGAAATACTCGAACACCGCACGCATGCCCATGGCAGACATAGCCGTAGGTATCTACGTGCTCCAGTAGCTTGAGGTCATCGGCCTCGACAATTTTCTGGGTGACACGATCAAGGGCATTTTCCATCAACGACAGCTTCCTTTTGCGCCTGAGAAGCGACTGAAAGTACGCGAAGAAGACGATTTTTTCGATGATCTGGGCTTTCGCTTGAGCGCAGCGCTGTCTGATTAGATTGAAAGAAATTTCAGACCTATATCACCCACTTGAAGGCGTGCCCGTATGCCTTCGTAGACCCTATTTGGCGTGATATTGGGAGAGTTTCACGATGATCTGTCCATCTTGCGGCTCCAGCCGCGTAGTGAAGCGCGATTTCGGTAAAAAAGCCGGCGGTCTGATCGGCTCTGTCGGTGGGGCCGCCAGCGGTATCTCCGGTGCAATGGCCGGCGGAGAGACGGGGGCGGCCCTAGGCGCAGTGGGTGGTCCCGTCGGTATTGCGCTTGGTGGCTTTGCTGGCGCGATCCTTGGTGGCTTGGTAGGTGCCGCCACCGGGGGGATCGCTGGTGCAGCTCTGGGCAGCCAGGTCGATGAGCAATTGCTGAATAACTGCCACTGCCAGCACTGCGACTACTGCTTCAGCCTCACCGACTAAACACTCTCTTTTTCCATCACTCAATCGATTCCCTCTGGCCAGTGCTGCGCTGTGCGCAGCGCTTTATGCCGGCTATTACCTCAAGGAAAATTCTCATGGCGCATCTTGTCGAACACATGGCTTACGTTGGCGATACCCCCTGGCATGGTCTGGGCAATCATCTGCCGCGCAAACAGCCCATCGAAATCTGGCAGCGTGAAGCCGGCATGGACTGGCAGATCCAGGAAAGCCCGGTGCATTTCAAGGCCGATGCAGTCGGGCACCTGGGCAGCATCCATTCCTTCCCCGAACAGAAGGTCCTCTACCGCTCGGACACCAAGGCACCGCTCTCGGTGGTCTCCCAACGCTACCAGGTCGTCCAGCCCAAGGAGGTCCTGGAGTTCTACCGCGACCTCACCGAGGTTTCGGGCTACGAGTTGGAAACTGCAGGCGTGCTCAAGGGCGGTCGTAAATTCTGGGCGCTGGCGCGTACCGGGCAAAACACTGCGCTCAAAGGCAACGACCAAGTGAATGGCTACCTGCTGCTGGCCACCTCTTGCGACGGCACCCTGGCCACCACCGCCACCCCCACCACCATCCGGGTCGTCTGCAACAACACGCTGACCATTGCCGTCGATGGCGCGACGCGGGCCATCCGGGTGCCGCACAACACCCGCTTCGATCCCAAGGTGGTGAAGAAGCAGTTGGGCATTGCCGTGTCGCAATGGGATGACTTCATGTACCGCATGCGCGCCCTGGCCGAGCGCAAGGTGCAGTGGCACGAAGCGATGGGCTTCTTCATGAACGTGATGTGCGATACGCCGATCAATGGCGCGCTGCCGGAGAAGCTCGCCAACGAACGCGCCATGCGCAAGGTGCAAAGCCTGTACGAAGGTCGCGGACGGGGTGCGCAACTGGCGTCGGCCCAAGGCACGGCATGGGGCCTGCTCAATGCGGTCACCGAGTACGTGGACCACGAGCGCCGGGCACGCAGCAACGAGTACCGCCTGGACTCGGCCTGGTTCGGTCAGGGTGCCGTGCTGAAACAAAAAGCCCTGGACGCCGCCTTGGCGCTGGCCGCCTAGAATCGGGCGGATGGCTTTTCGTATTGCGTATCAAGCGTTCTACCCTCTACCTCGTTGTTCCATTGCTCCCTCGCCCGAACGGCCTCGCCGCTCGGGCTTTTTTATGCCCGCAGGAAATGACCATGACCTCACTGAAAGCCTCATCCCAACCCGGTAGCCGTCCTGCCCTGCGCCTGGTCAGCACCAAAAACCTGCCTCGCGAGGATTGGTTGCTGGTGCGCCAGCAGGGCATCGGCAGCTCCGATGCGGGCGCTGCCGTTGGCCTTAACCCCTACAAATCGCAACTGGAGCTGTGGCTGGAGAAAACCGGCCGTGATGCCTTGTTGCCCAAGATCGATCCCACCGACGAGGAGAGCCCCACCTACTGGGGCAACATCCTCGAACCCATCGTGGCTACCCACTACACGCAACGTACCGGCAACCGGGTACGACGCATCAACGCCGTGCTCCAGCACCCCGATCCCAAGTTGGACTGGATGCTGGCCAACATTGATCGCGAGGTAATCGGCGCCAGCGATGTACAGATACTCGAATGCAAGACTGCCGGTATCAATGGCGCTCTGCTGTGGCGTGACGGTGTGCCGGTGTACGTGCAACTGCAGGTCATGCATCAGTTGGCGGTCACCGGCAAGCAAGCGGCGGATGTGGCTGTACTGCTCGGTGGCCAGCACCTGGAGATTCACCGTATCGAGCGTGACGATGAGCTGATCGCTCGGCTGATCGAGCTGGAGCGGGACTTCTGGAGTTACGTGCAGCGCGATACCCCGCCACCCGCAGACGGTTCTGAATCAGCGGACCAGGCACTGCGCTGTCTGTATCCGGAGGATCACGGTCACACCCTGGACTTCACCGAGGATACGGTGCTGTCCGCCGTATTCGATGAGTTGCAATCGGTACGTGCCAACCTGGACCTGCAGAGTAAGCGCGAAGCCGAACTCAAGCAGCAGCTGCAGCAGGCCATGGGCGATGCCAGTCGTGCAGAGTTTGCCAATGGCGCGGTGTCCTGGCGCAAGGCCAAGGACAGTGTGGTGCTCGATGTCCCGCTGCTACTCAAGGAAAAGCCCTACCTGCTGGCGCGCTACCCCACCACCAAGACCGGCAGCCGTCGTTTCCTGATTTTCTGATTCCGTTTCCTCATTTCCCCCATTGGCCATCCCCGCGCGCACCTGCGTCGGGATGGCCTTTTTTATTCCGTCACTGGAGGACTCCCCCATGCTCAAAGGCTTGGCTATTACCCCGCCCGTACTCGGGCGGATTTCCATCGGTAAGGTGGTCGAAAAGAACGGCAAGCGCCTGCCGGAGAAAGACGATCAATTCACCATCACCTCGCAGGTTCAGCTGCGCGACGG
Source organism: Pseudomonas sp. SCB32 (assembly GCF_009189165.1). Taxonomy (NCBI): domain Bacteria; kingdom Pseudomonadati; phylum Pseudomonadota; class Gammaproteobacteria; order Pseudomonadales; family Pseudomonadaceae; genus Pseudomonas; species Pseudomonas sp. SCB32. Next base: position 6,153,382 of record NZ_CP045118.1, on the reverse strand, counting down.
CTGGGTTGCTCACCCCTTTGACGAGGAGTTGCGCAAGGCCCAGGACGGCAAGATCCGGCGCATTCCGATCCGCCTGCTGTTCAACGCACCGGAGCTGAATTTTCGTGCCGAATACTGCTTGTTTGATCGGCAGACGGGGCGGCCTTCTTGCGTCGGCAATGGCGAGACCTGCAAGCGCCGTGGCCAGGCCGGTATCGAGTCGCACCCCTGCCCGTCCCCCGATGGCTGTCCATTGGCCAAGGGCGGTGCCTGCAAGCCCTATGGCCGGCTCAACGTGGTCATCGGTGACGAGGATGCCTTGGGCAGCTTCGTGTTCCGCACCACTGGCTTCAACAGCATCCGCACCCTGGCGGCCCGCCTGCAGTACCTGCAAGCCATCTCCGGCAATCGCCTGGCGTGCCTGGCCCTGGAGCTACGCCTGCGGGGCAAGTCCACCCGCCAGAGCCATGGCTCACCGATCTTCTACGTCGATATCACGGTGCGCAGTGGTGTGGCCTTGGAGCTGGCGCTGCAACAAGCCCGTGAGCTGGATGAACTGCGTCAGGCCTCGGGCTTTGACCAGGCGGCGCTGGATGCCACGGCAAGGCTGGGCTTTGCCAATGGCGCCTTCGAGGACAGCGAAGACGAAGGCACGGCCATCGTCGATGAGTTCTTTCCCGAACCGTCCACCGATTCCGCTACACCGGTGCCAGCACAGGCTGAAGAACCTGTACCGCCACCGGTCCCTACCGACAAGCCGCGTCCCACGCTCTCGACCCTGCTGCGCGAACGTGCTGAAGCACGCAATCCCTCAGCGAATTAGTCGCTCCTAAAGGTCGGCCCTATGCCGTCAGCGACTCAACTCAATCCGTCCAGGAGTACCCGTCATGCTCATCCTCACCCGCAATGTCAGCCAAACCATCCGTATTGGCGATGACATCGAGATCGCCATTCTTCGCGTCAAGGGCAACCAGGTGCGCGTTGGCGTCACCGCGCCTGCACACATCACGGTGCATCGCGATGAGGTCTACCAGCGAATCCAGGCCGACCAGCGTCAGCCGTCCTGATCACCTCACTCACCCCGATGGAGTTTCACCATGGGTCTACTGCGTTTTTTAGGCTTGCTGTTCGTGCTGGTCAGCATCTTCGCCGGCACGGCAGCCGTCGTCGCGCTGCTGCTCCTGGCGCTGCGTTTCTGGCCGCTGCTGCTGGTCATCGTGCTGGCGTTGCTGCTGTTCCAGCAGGAACTGCGCCGGGCCGAAGCTCGCCGATCTGAGACGGCATAAACAGGAGCCCACCGGGCTCCTCCCTTCAGAGTCTCCCTGAATCCCCATGCCTCCCACGCGCGAGGCATTCCCCCAAGCGCCAGCACTCGCTGGAAGGAGGCGACTTGATGCGCTGGCAAGACGCCAAGGCACTGCGCCAATGGATACGCGACGTGAACGCCCTGGGCGCACGCTTCGGGCATGAAGAGCTGGCCGGCACGCCGGACGAGCCCGATCCCGACTATGTGGAGCGTTGGCAGGCCGGTGAGACACCTGCCCAGGTGATCGCCGCTGACTTCGGTGCGCAATCACCGACCTGCTGAGCCAAGCCTGAAACATCGGACTGCAACGGCATAAACAGGAGCCCTCGGGCTCCTGTTGTGCATCTACTGTCTTCACTTTCGTGGGATGCCGCCGTGCATCCCTTCGGAGCCCCTATGAACTCCAATCCCTTTCGACGTGGTTACGACACGCTGTCCATTCAACTGATCGTGCACGACTTGCAACCGGGCAGCACGGTGCGCGAGCTGTCCTACGTGATTCATGCCCAGGACCACGATCAATCGCTGGTACTCGGCGTGCAGCCCACGTTGGAGCAGGCTCAAGGCATCGTGCAGCGCTTGAGCTTCGAAACCGGGCAGTTCAGCCGCTGCTGGGAGATCAGTGCAGAACATTTGCCGGAAGACGTGCTGAACCAGCTGTTCCTCATGTGCACTGATCTTCACGCCTTACAGCTGGAGTTCTTCCAGAACGCCAATCAAAGCGTGATCGGTTGCAAGCTGCGTAATACGCCCTGGACGGACAAACACCTGGAGCTGCTCAGCACCAGCCCGGCAGCGCTGCGTCAGCAGCAACTGGACTATGGGTTGCCTGACGAGTTCGTAGAGATTCTGCACCTGGCCGGGCAAGCCGATGTGCGCTTCTTGCTGTTCGATCCAGATGCGGCGTTTCTCGACGGATTACCGATCTTCAAGGACGTGGCATAGCCGCTCTTACAGCCCGGCCTCCATCAACAGCTCAGAGGGCTTACACCCAATGGCCGTGGCAATCCGACAGATGTTGAGGAAGGTGACGTTGCGCTCGCCTCGCTCAATCTTGCCCATGTGGGATCGATCGATCACCGCCGCATCGGCCAGGGCTTCTTGCGAAAGCGCCAACGCCCTACGGCGCACTCGTATCGCTGCGCCCAGCTTCACGAGGTCGCGGTCTTTGTCCTGATGTCCGGAGATTCTTGCCATGGCAAAAATCGTCCCGTTATGATGTCAAAACGACCACGGTATTTACGACCCAATTACCAGCCGAATATCCCCTCAATGAGCATGCTGCTCATCCAACCCACCGACAGAAGGACATGTCCTGATGCACAAGAAACTGCTGCTTACAGCTCTGCTTGGCACGCTGCTCAGCAGCGCGACGCAGGCGGGCACTTATGAATGGACCTCGGGCTTTGCCCAAGGCGTCACCGAGCACCTGGTCGATGACGGCAATGGCAACGGCCTGAACATCTCCTGTTCCAGCGATGACGGCCAAGCCGTCCGGGCTTACGCGAGCATCGTGGGCCAGGAGTACTCCTCTGAAAGCGACGAGGGCTTCAATGTCATCGTCGATGGCGTGACCTACAGCAATCCGTTCTTCACCGACTGCCATGCCTGTGGCTCCAACTTCCCCGGGTTCTGGGCCGCCCTGCGCAGAGCCAACAACCTGCAGATCACGGCTCACGGCAAGACCGTCAAGCTCCCCACCAAGAACTTGAGCCGTGAGTTGCTCCCGCTCAGCAGCAAAGAAAATTCCTGCAAGTCGGCGTGGTAACCCCGTCAGTCCAAACCCTCTGGAGAAAAGTCATGGATCATGATGTTCAGCAAAACGATCCCGATGTACCGATGATCAGCCCAGCCGTGATTGGCTGGGCTATCGCCGCCGTGGTGGTCTCCGTTCTCTTCGTCGTGAAGAACAACTCGGCCCTGGTGCTGGGTGCGAGCACCTTTGCCAAGGTAGGCGCGGTGGTGGTCGGTAGCATTCTGGGTCTGATCGGCGCCGTACTGGGTGATGCGCTGCGCCGCTTTGCTCGGCCCGATGCGGTCTATACCCGTGGTGGCATGCTGCAGCTGATTTGGATCAAGGTGTTCTGGCTGGTGGGGCCGCAGGTGGTGGGGCTGATCGGCGGTATCGCCATCGGCTGCGCCCTTGTGTTGCGCTGAGGAAGGGCTATATGCGCGCACTCTTTGCGGTACTGCTGATGACCACGCTGCTGGCCGGATGCTCTGACGAGAACTCGAAAGTGAGGGGGCAATTCCTGGCGGGATGCATCCAGGGCGGCGCCCCGAAAGCCATCTGCACCTGTACCTTCGAGAAGCTGGAAGCGATCTACAGTCCTGCTGAACTCAAAGCACTCAACAAACCCTACACAGCACCACCTGAGCACTTTCTCAAAGCCCTAATGGCCTCCGCTCAGGCCTGTCAGGCCGAGCAGTAACAAGGATACCCTTGCGACCTCCTGCCAGCAGCCCCGAATGGGACTGTGGGTGGGAGGTTCTTTTTTTTTTGTGCCCTTGATTTGTCTAAAGACTGGCTGATTGCACTTCTGCCTGTTAACCCCAATCCAGATGCGTCATCCTTGGCCTAATCATGATGACCATTCTGGGGGGGCGAGCGGGCGCATGAGTCAGGGGCGCGTCGTTAGATTACAGGCGCCGCCCTGAGGAATGAGGCGCACGTCCACTCTGCGATTGGCGGCCCGCCCGGCTTCCGAGTCATTGTTCATGAGCGGCAGATCCGCGCCATAGCCCTGAACCACAAAGCAGCTATCCGGAATGTCGCCCATCTGCTGCATCCACTCCTTTACAGCCATGGCACGCGCTCGTGAAATCTCAAGATTCTTCGTGCTATCGCCACTGCTGTCAGAGTGGCCCGTGATCACTATCAGCCAATTCGGCTGCGCCTTTATGTTCATCAAACCATTAATCAGCACTTTAGTTGCCTCGGGGCGTAACTTAGTACTACCGGGCGGGAACAACAGCAGGCTGTCCAGCTGAATCGGTCGTGGAGACGTTTGCTCCTCGGATACCAAGTGCCATTGCCAGTATCCGAAGCCGAGTGCAGCAGCCAGGGCTATTACGAGCAGTAGCCACAACCACGGTGATCGCCTCGCTTGCAGCGGCGCGGGAGACACGGGAGGCTCTGGTGCAACGGTCACAACGATCACCTCGGGGGTGTGTCCGGTGCCACTTCCGCCAACGCTGGTCGCCGTTACGGTTGCAGATGCGTATACCCGTGCTTGCTTGGGCTGGACGAGCAAATCACCCAAGATTGCCTCTCGATTGAGCCGCGCTGCGACTCTGCCCAACTGCCGACGTAATGCTTGCAACGAGATCAGGGGAACTTCCGCGTACTGCAGAAGCAGGTCAGCCAAGCTGTCCAATTCTTCGTTGAGCTGCTGCAAGCGGGGAAGCGATTCGGCTGTCACGTTCACTGTACGCAATAAAGGCTGTAACTGCTCAAACGCCCAACTGAGCGATTCCAGGCGAGCCGAGAGCGCTGATGGCCACAGTTGGTCCCACAATTGCGGCAGACGACGATTCAACGACTGAATCCCTTCCTGCAGCCCCGGCAGCGCATACAGATGCACTCTGGCCAGGATCAACACCACCATCGACTGCAACTCCAGCCCGTTTTCTTCCTGCAATGCCAGGCATAGGTTTTCGACCTGAGCCCAATCCACATCTGGGCGAGCCGGGTGGCTTAATTTGAGTAGCTCATCACGCAGCGCCCGGTACTCCGCGAAGCCGCGCGGGTCCCCGCCCAAGCGCATGCCAAAGTCTGAAATCAGCATTCCATTGATGTCCGTTCCATCACGCTATGGCTGTAGGCAATTTATCTGTTTCAAGTGGCGCACCAACACCCGTCCTTCTGGCGCCAGTGTGGTGCCGAAAGTTGCGCGCATCCCATCATGCAGCTCGACTGTAACGCTGTACTCCAAGTGCCCGGGAAGGATTTGCGGTAGCAACTCGATGTTGAGCGACGCTAGGCGCGGCTCGTACTTGAGCAGCATGTTGGTCATGTTGCCGATCAACCCATGGGCGCTGCCCGGCATGCCATGCAGGATCTCGCTCATGTCTGGCAGACCGTAGTCGGGCAGATGGCTGAGGGTGCCGGCCCGGCAGTTGAGGATGCGCTGCAAGTTGTCCAGCACCGAAAGCAGGGGTTGATCCTCCTCGCGCGCCCGATGCAGATCGAGCTCACCGGTGAAGTTCTGCAACAGCAGCTCGTAGAGCGACGGATTCTGCTCACTCACCACCAGGAGTCCTCTTTGGGCAGTGGTGCCAGGTTCAGCGCGTTGTCGCCCAGCTCAATCACCCGTGGGTAATCCGGATCCAGCTCCTCGCGGGCGAGCGTCAGGCGCCAATTACCCTGCTGCCTATCCGGGGAGCGAAACAGCGCAACCACGGCGACGAACTTCGTCTCATCGGCCAGCGCAGCGTTCAGTTGTGCGCCCCCGCCGGGCTTCACAACTACCCAGTGCTCGTCCAGCAGATCCTCTGCCAACACATCACTGCTATTGCTTAACAGTCTGGGGTAGTCCGCTTTCTCCAGTGCCTTGTCATCCTTCAACTGGTAGACACGCACCAAGGTCGAGACTGACAGTGCGGACATGTCAGTGGCCGAAGTGTTCAGCGCTGTGCGGGCGTTGAAGTCCAGATGCAGGACCTTAACCTGCTTGTAGAAAATGCCCTGAGCGATGGAACTCCCTCCATCCATCGCGCGCTGAGTCAGCCCACACCCGCTGAGCAGGAGGCCAAACACGGCCACGGTCAGCAGAGTCTTAGAAGCAGTAAGTGACATGCTGTGTCTCCCTTCTTTTTTTGTTCTCTCTCAGTCCCAGGTAACGCCCCAGATTGACAGTTATGCACGGCTGTCCAGCGCCGGGATCTAGCCCCAGTACGCCGGTCAGCCCCAGTAACACCGGAGCGCCGCCCAGCACCGGCTGCGGCAGGCATTCCACCGGCAAGGTGAGCTGCAGTTTCGCGGTGCATCGCCATCCCAGGTACACCCGCAACAGCACCAGCAGATCGCTGTGCAGTTGGCTTCCCGGCAGCCAGCCTTGCGCCTCGGCAAGGTCCTCGGTCACCAGCTCCAGACGCACCTGGCTATTGGCATCCGCGCCCACGGCGCCCAGCGGCGTGCCCTGGGAGAGGCTGACGGGTCGCTCTTTCGACAGGCTGGCAGGTTGTGCCAGCGGCACCTTTCGGGGCCAGTGCGCAGTCACGCGTGCCTGTGTGTTCGGCGCCAGCAGCTTCACCAGTGCGCTGATGCCCTCGGCATTGCGGGTCGGCAGGCGCATCACGCTGAGCAAGGCGAGGAAACGCGATACCGGCGTGGCGATGTGGTTCGCCGTCCCCGGAATACCCAGCCCGATCAGCCCGAGCAGGCATTGCGAGGTGCTATCCGCGCCACCGGCCTCGAAGGTGGCGGGATAGGAGTACTTGCGCCAGATGCGGTAGAACTGGGTGAAGATGCGGTGGTTGAAGATGTCGAGGAAGGCCTCCAGCGCCTCGTGCCCCTCCCGGCGCTGGGTAATGTCGTCCAGGTAGGCAGTGGGCAACGGGGAATCGACACCGTACAAACCAAGCAACCGGGTACGCACCGTGGCGGGGCGCTCGGGATACTCCTCGTCGAACTCGATGGCCTTGAGCTCGCCGGCGGGAAACGCCATGCCGGGGTGCGGACGAAAACGCACGGCATCGTCGCTGGGCCGTGTTGTGGTCCCCAAGGGGGGATTGTCCGGAGCCGCCGCTTCGATCAGCTGGCAGAAGCGGTACAGGTTCGCTTCGGACACCCGCCCCGCCAGCCTCTCCAGCAGACCGCTGGCCTTCAGCCGGGAATACGCTGACTGTGGTTCTCGGTCCATCGCAGGCTCTTACCAGTAGGTTGCAGGACCAGCGTGAGCTGGTTGAACAGGTGGATATCGGCGTACAGGGCAAAGAAGCGATTAAGCATCTCGCCGAACAGACTGATGTCGCCCTCGCCGCAGAAACCGTTGGCATCCAGCGTCACCTCGATGTCCACGCCGCGCAGCAGGAAGCCCTTCTCGAAGCGCTGGATCAGGTGATGGCGCACCTCGACGATGGCCGCCAGCCGCCTGCGATTCAGCTCGCTGTGGGTCCAGTCGTACAGCGCCAGGGTGCCACGCAGCACTTCGGCGTTGTCCAGCATCGGCAGGAAGTTGGAGCCCAGGTGACTAAGCACGCGCCAGTGGAAGCGGTCCTGGTTGGGCGGATAGCACGGCAGGGTCGGCGCACAGAGATTGCGCACCTTCAAGCCCATCAGCGGCGTCTTCACCAGTGAGTCCAGCAGGGTGCTCTGCAGCGCCTTGCGCGGCAGTTGGCCGTTGGTGCCGGTGAGGCGCAGGGACAGGCTTTCGCTCTGGCTCAGACGATCGGCGTCGAAGCCTTCACCGCCGAGAATCAACCAGGTGTCGTGCATGCCATTCGCCCCGCGCTTCATCCGCGTATGAAAGTAGCGCTCCGGCGCTTCGTCACGCAGCATGCCGCCCTTGTGGCGGAAACTGGTGAACGGCACGTAGTCGCGTTTCGACGAGTGCTTGGACGAAGACACGTTGTCCACCGAGTAGATCTCGGTGTGCCCGTCCTGCAGGCGCATCGGCCGTAGCAGGTAATCGGTCTGCAGCGGCAATAGTGTCAGGGGGTCGGCCTCGAGCGGGAACAGGTTGATCACCGGCACCGCATGCAGCCGTACATGTTCGGCGCTCACCACGAACTCATGCGGCCATTGCTCGCTCAGCACCACGTCCAGCTCGAAGCTCGACAGCTCCGCTGGGATCGGCATCTGCTCCAGGCCGCGCAGCGTGACGAACATGAATTTTTCGCGGAAGGTGAAGTACTCCAGTAGCAGTTGATAGCCGCTGAAGGCACTGTCCCCCTTGGGCCAAAGCCGGTCCTCATCGCCAAATCCCTTCGGCGAGAAGTGACCGTCCAGCTTCAACCGACCCGTATGCCCTGGCACCTGCACATAGAGCGCCTGGGCATTGAGCGTCAGGGCACGGTGCAGTGCGCAGGCCAGGGGGGCGTCGGCATTGAGGTAGAGCGGCAGGCGGCTCAGATCGATTTCGGACCAATTCGCCATCGGGCTACAGACAAAGCGCAGGCGCAGCACAGAGCGGCCATCCGGCTCGCTGGTTACCCGTACTGACTCGATGGACAGCGGGTTCAGCGTGACGTCCTGGGTAGTGGTGTAATGGCAGCGCGTGCGCTTGGGGCCTACCGGCTGCGACAGCACCTCGAATCCCTGGGCGATGGTTTCGCAGCGCTTCATCTCGCGAATGTCCGGCGTCAGCTCGACCACCGACAGCGAGGGGATAGTGCGCAGGTAATGCGGCCACAGCAGGCTCACCAGGCCCTCGGTCAGCTCCGGCAGGTCGTCATCGAGCTTCTCGCGCAGACGCCCCATGAGGAATGCGAAGCCCTCGAACAGCCGCTCCACGAAGGGATCGCGGGCGCCGGCCTTGTCCAGGTTGAGCTGCGCGGCCCGGTCAGGGAACGCCTCGGCGAACTCCTTGCCCGCTTCGCGCAGGTAGCGCATTTCGGCATCGAAATAACGCAGTGTCAGATTGTCCATGCTCACCGTTATGAATCCGCGAAGTCGCTCAGCCGCACAGCACGGCCGAGCGAACAGGGTCGATCGCGACCAGGGCGGCCAGCAGGCCTTCCATGCGTCGCGCCAGGGTGGTCTTGTCGGCATCGCTGCGCTGGGATTTCTGCCGCAACAGCTTGAGCAGGCGCGCCTTGACCTCGAAGCCCAGCTCCGGCTCCCAGGTACTCAGGCCCTGCTGCTGTGCAACGGCATCCAGCTCGCCCAGCAGGTGGATCGCCAGGTCGCTCTTACCGTACTGCTCGGCCACCCGCGCCATCAGCAGGCGCAGCAGCCAACGCTGCCGCCCGGTCGTCGCATCCGGGCGCGCGGCCAGCCAGGCCAGGGCCGCCTCGACACCATCGCTGTCGGCCTGGGCCAGGGCTTCGCTCTCCAGCGCCAGGATGTCGTCCACCACGGCGGAGGTCGCGACGGGCGTGGACATCCACGGAGCGGGCTGATTGCCGCTCACCTGCTGAGTGATCCATTCGCGCGTGGGCTCATCGGCGAAGGGCGTGCCATCGCTCCAGCGCAACTGTTCGATGCCCGGCAGGCGATCGAGGAACATGCCCAGGTCGCGCTTGATGATGTCCGCCCAGCCTTCATAGGGGACGCCCAGCTTGCTCAGGCTCTGGCAGAGGTACCACTGCAGGTCCAGCCAGAAGTGGTTCACCCCTTCGGCGTACATGCGCTCCACCTGGTCCAGCAGCTCGATCCAGCTCTGCTGCAGGCAGAGGCGTTTGAGCTGGGCGCGATACTCCGTGCGCGGCGGGGCCAGGCGGGTATTGCCGTTGGCCTCCTGCACCGGCAACTGGTGCACGGTGTCCCAGCGCAGGCTGGTCAGCAGGCGATGGGCGGCCAGCCAGCCCTGCGGCTGGTCGCGCAGGTAGCCGGCCAGCGCCTTGCCGCTGTCCAGCAGGTCGCGGCCGGACTTGATTGCCGCCAGGACCGGGGCCGCCGAGTGCGACGTCGGCTCGCTGTGCGCGGCACTGTTTTGTGGCACCAGGGCATTCACCCCGCCTGATTGCGTCATACGAGCAGTCAGGGCCGCATACAGAGAACCCAACCCTGGTCGCTCGCTTTTCGGCCAGGAGGAGACGATCTGCTCCAGCCAGGCGAGCGCTGCCACTGTGCGCTGCGCCTCCGCCTTCACCACCTCGGGGAACAGCGACAGGCTGTCCAGCACCTTACCGCTGGCCACCCACTCCAGTGCGGTGCGCCGGCTGTTCGGGCGAGCCGGCAGTACCTGCTTGGCGAAGCGTTCGAGCAGCGCCGCCACCAGTTCCAGACCATCGGCGAGCCCCACCTCGCCATCTCGCTGCGTGCGCGCCCAGAGGTAGTAAGTCGCGATCCGCAGGTCCTTGCAGCGCTGCTTGAGCAACTGCTCCGCCAGCTCGATGACCTTTTCCACGTCCGCGCCGGAGAGCTTGTTGACCTCCTCGCGCATGTGCTGGAAATCATCGTCGTAACCGGGGTCTTCACCGGTCGGCGACGCCTTGCTGATCGGCGCCAACCAGGTTTCCCACTGGCTCGCCTGAGCCTTGGCCAGCGCCACGGCTTCTTGCCCATCCAGGCAGGTGGAAATCAGTCCTTGCAAACTCATCGGTGTGTCTTAAATCCCTTCATGTACGGCACATCGTCAATCTCGGGGTTGGTGCGTCTGGTAGCGTCGCCAGGCGGCTGAGCCAGGTTTGGTTCGGCTCATGTAGTAGCAGGTTGGGCACCAGGTGCCGGCACGAATTGAGGCGTAGGTAGTCGTCCAGGTATGCCCACGGGCACAGGCCCATTCATAGGGCGTACGGTTGTTGAAGTAATCGGCGGACAGAAACTTCCCACCTCGAGCCGTAGCAGTGATACGAACCGCCTCCAACTCAGCGCGCTGCTGGTCATTGCGGCACTGAGAGCACCATTGTCCAAGGCGGAGCATACTGCCGGCCCGTGCAGCCCAAATGTGGCCTTGGGCACAACGAAATTGATGCCTGCGCTCCACGCCCAGGTATGTCTGTGAGAGACATTCCCCACCCCGACTCCGGGCATATGCCTGCAACTTTTGCAGCCCATCTACGATCATCTGATTCTGCGCAGCCTTGGCCACGCTGCAGTGTGGGCAGCGTGCGGTACGCCGCGCGAATGGGTAGGAGCGCGACCATTCGTGGCCGGGGTCGTTCAGGCAGCGAAACCGGTACTGCGCTTTGGAGCCGAGCCACACATCGAGGCACTCACTGCCCTCCTGGGCTGCTTGTTGCCGTAAGTGATCGAGCTTTCTGGCGTTCCGACACTCAGGGCACGCCTTGAGCGCAAACAACGAGTCCGCCAACCACTCAAACTCGTGGCCCTCCTGGCAATAGAAACGATAGGTAGACTTTCGCGTTTGCCATCGCGGATCGAGACACGTCAGGTGCAAACGATCCAGCTCGCGTTGAATGGCAGGTGGACACTTGATCATGGCAAGAGCTACTCAAACGGCTCGATCACGGCATAGGGATCGGAGGCCCCGGCCCCCGTGACGAAGATGTTCGTGGGCAGTGTGAAACCCCGCAGCTGCAGCACCGCCAGCGGGCCGTTGCCCAGCTCGGTACGCAGGTACCAGGTCAATGGCAACTTGTCCGGCGCGGTCAGCACCAATTCAAAGCGTGTGTTGCTGTCGTCCAGAGTGGTGACCTTGGCCTGTTCGAGCAGGCGGATCAGGCCCCAGGTACCGGAGTAGTCGCCGAACAAGCGGGCCCCGGCATTAATACTGGTCCAGCTCAAGGAGGCGCCTGGATGGTCGGTTCCCCCCGGCCAAGTGAACTGCTGCCAGCTCTCCATCTGGTTGAAGTACTCCAGCTTCACGCCATCGAGGATGAAGGTGGTCTCCACCACATTGCGCACGGGCTTGGCCTGGAGCTGGAAGGTCATCCCCATGCCGCCATCGGTGTAGAGGATGTCCGCCAGCTCACCCAGTTGATTGACCGCTTTGAGAAACTGTGGATTGAAGTGCAGCCCCTGAGTATTGGCGCTGTCCGGTACCCAGCGATTGCCTTCCTTGTGCAGCACACCACTCAGTTGCGAGCTGATGAATTGGTCAATGCGACCGGTACCGGAACGGATCATCTGACCTAGCATCGGCAGCGACGCATCGCTGCCGGTGGCGGCGAACGGATAGCGGCCATTGAAGGAGCGCTGCCAGTTGCCGACGATTGCTCGCTGCCACTGGCGATTTAGGCTTGCAGCGGAGGGCTGGAGCACGCCTTCCCAGGCTTGGTTGAGCGGTTGCACGAAGAGGTTCTGGCCAAAGCCGCTCCATTCCGCCCCGAGGCTGGCGGCGATCAGGCTGCCGTAGTCGAGGGTGTCGGTCAGGTCCACGCTCTTGCCCTGGAACACCGTCTGCGCCAGGGCCTGGGTCATCGCCTGCGGATCGGTGGCGGTGGTGATCTGTTGCAGCTTCAGGCGCACGCGCGTGACGCGGGTGAGGAAGGCTTGCAGGCTCAGGTTGTCACCACCGGTGGTGGCAGCGGATTTTTCCTTGCCCAGCAAAGCGAGGAGCGGACCGAAGGTGCCGTCCAATGGCCCCTGTGGACCGGCGGCCTTCTGGTCGATCACCGGCTGCTTGTCCTTGTCCAGCATCTGCTGCGCGGACTTCATCAGCGAATCGGAGAGGGCTTCGCCTTTGACTTCGGTCTTGCCCTGGTAGGCCAGGGTGTTCATCAGGGCAATCAGCGGTGACTGGCGTACATCGCTGAGCAGGGTGAGCTGGCTGATCGCGTCGGACAGACTGTCCGCCTGACGCCAACGGATACTGTTGAGGAAGGCCAGCCAGGCGTCGCTGAACGCCTGGAAGTAGCGCTCGGTCAACTGCGCCTTGAGCACCTCGGGCGTCAGCTCGCTGTCGATCGTGCTCTGCTGATCGCTCAGCACCCAGTCGATTTCTTCGCGACGGGCCTCGGCTACTTCGTCGATGGCTTTGCGGACCTGCCCCTCCCAGGCTTGGCGAGTGAACACTCCCGGCACGCTGTTGGGGGTGTCGAACAGCATCGATGCATCGGTTTCGCCGACCATATCCAGCAAGGTCATCGCCGCGTAGTTGTTGCTCGCCCGGTCGATCACCTGCTGGTACAGGTTGGCCATGCCGTTGCGTTGGCCCAGTTGGCTCAGTAGCACTTGTCGGGCTTGGGCCACAAGGTCGGGCTGGGGCTCCGTGCGCCATTCGGGGTGTGCCGCCAGGTGCTGTGCGTAGAACGCCCAGAGGTTGGGCGACAGGTCTTGCCAGAGACCCGGCGTGACACCGGGACGGTCGGTTTCCTCGCGGGCCAGCACCTTGGTCAGGAACTCCGGATCGGTCTTTTCCGGGCGGGCCATCATCAGGTAAGCCTTGAGCTCGGCGTGTGCTTCTTCCGCCCGTGCCGCACGCTTGGGGCTGTCCGCCGGCAAGGCGGCCAGGTCCGTCAGTTGTTGCTCCAGGTGCTTGGCCGCCACATCGCGCATCAAGCGATTGTTGGCCTGGGCATAGCGCGGCCACAGCACGGCCAGCAGGGCGTCGTTCTGGCTCAGGCCAAAGCGCAAATACCAGGGCTCGCCATGCTCGCGCCGGTAATCCAGGCGGGACATCTCGCGGGTCAGTTCGTGCAAGGCCTTGAGCTGCGCATTCGCGTCGCCTTGGGTGTTGAGGGTCGCCAAAACCGACTCCACGGTGGCGATCTGGTTGCGGTTGCTGGCGAAGGACAACAGGAATGCCAGGGCGCAGAGGCCGGCAAGCGCCAATCCCGCGATATAGGCCCCACGTACCCAGGACCAGGCCAAACGGCGGCCCCGGATTTGCTTGTCCCCCAGCACCGCTCTCCAACTCGCCTCCGGCCACCACGCATTCGGTGTGCCGATAGCGATACCGGCGAGCTTCGGGCTGAACAACAAACCACGTAGCGGCACCGAGCAGTTGAGCTGTGCCAGGAAAGGGCTCAGCGCTTGGCGCCATTGGCTAATGCCAGAATGCTCCAGGTCACGGGACAGGCGTAGCAGGAAATCATGGTTAGAGTGCTCCGCGAGTTGGCTCATCCCGCGCGCGCGCAGTGGCACCACCAGCTTGCGCAGCGACGCCTCGATCTGCTCTGCCGAGGCTTTCGCCGGCAGCAGGCAACCGACCGGTTGCCCCTCGCGGTCAGCCTGGCTCCACGGGCTTGTGCACACCTGCCACAGGTACAACGGCGCCTGCCAGCACAACACCTGACCCAGGTCGCGTAACTGGCGCACCCCCGTGCTGACGGTGGCCACGTCATTGCCCTGCGCCTCGCTCAGCGCCCAGACGATGCCATCTACCGGGCGCGAGCGGCGCAACGTCTTCAGCAGTGCAGCCACATCGGTCTGCCATTGGCTGTTCAACGAACCGCCATACAACAGCACGGTGTCCTGCCCTTCCAGCCATTGCTGTTTGGACAACCCCGGCGCTACGGCCTCGATCTGCTCCAGCTCACCGACCACCAGCAGCAGGCGGACTTTACGTTTCCAGAAAAAACCGTACTGAGCCCGCAACTGTTGGGGGATCTCATCCTTCGACGAAGCACGCTTGCTGGAAGGCAGTAGAGCCCCATCCGATGCGGGACGAACACCCGTCGCCACGCCCTGATCCTGATACTGCTGGCGTTTTATATGGGCCAGCAGCTTAGGGGCCGAACGCAGGATGAGGACAATGACCGTGAGTAGCAGGAAGACGAACACCTTGTCGCGATTCTCGACCAAACCTATCCGATCGCCATAACGCCAGATCAACCCGCCCACTACCGCCAGCGCCGCGCCGATCAACATTCCGCCGCCGACGCGGCGCCACGGGTTGCTATAGGTCTTCATGCCAATTCTCCCGTGGCGACAGTACTGATCCAACGCTGCGAGGGCTCCTGACTGAGCAACACCAGCGGTTGTTGGAAGTGCCGGCTCATCTCTAGGCCCAACCCCGCCAGCAGCCAGGCACTGAACGGCCCCGGCACGCCACAGAACGCCTCCTGTATCCACTGCTGCCCTACCTGGAACTTCGCCTGCTGCGCCTCGCCCATCGCGAGAAGGGTTCCCAGGCTCGGTTGCCATTGCGCACTGTCGGCGAGAATGCCGGTGGCGTTTCGTGCCGCCAGTTGGGTTTCCAGGAAAAGCGGCAGCTCCGTGTCCAACTTACCGGCATCCAGTGGCATCGGCCGCAGCAGCCGGCCTTGAACGGGCAGCTCCCATTCCTGCACCAGGGCATCCGGGCACAGCAACAAGGCAGCCAATCCATCGGAATAGGCGCCCTGCCCATTGATTTGCAGGACCACCAATAGCTCGACCGCCGCACCGGGGGCCTTCAGGCTGTCTTCCAGCCATTGCAGCGAGAGCTCGCTGACGAAGCTCACTGCTACCTGCAAATAGTTAGGGATGGCTTTGGACCAATCCTTGCCCCACACCGTGCGAAGTGATTCCAGGCCTTCAGCATCAAGGTCGCTTAGCACGGTCACTCGCAATGCTCGATCGGCAGGCAGCACCATAAGAGCAGCCCCTACCCCCGCGAACAGCTTCTGCAACGCAACCCGCACACGCGCATCGCCCGCCGCAGGCAGTTCGGCAATGCGGCAAACCTCGCCTGGACGGCGAGGCTGACCAGGAACTCCCTGGGCGATTAGTGCCGCAGACACCCGCTCCGGCAATACCACGCAACTCGCCTGCACCCCAAAGTGACGCTGCGCCCACTGGCTCCATGCAACTTTGGCCTCATCTGCCTGCTCCTCCAGAAACTGGAAGTGGCTCAGTGCTCCGCCGTAGGTGTAGCTGCGTACCGCGAATGCCAGCAGCCACACTAATAACGGCGAAGCGGCCAGCATCCAGACATTGAGGCTCCCGAGTTCAGGCAGGCGTCCCGACACCACCAGCACGAACAGTCCGATGCCTATGACTACCGCCAGCAGAGCAGCCCCCAACCAGCGGATCAGCGACAGCGGCGCAGGGGCCTCTATGACGTCGGGCGCACGACGATTCCATGCCATGGTTTACAACACCGAGCAGTCTGGGGCGCTGGATATCACCTGGCAGCCACAAGCACTACGACAGCCATCGACAACCAGCGCACGGCCGTTCTCGGACCAGTCCGGACAGCCTTCGACAATGGCATTCACACCGTGGCCAGGGATGGGGCAACTGACGAGATCCCCCACCAGCGCCACGAACTTGCCGTGCATTTCATAGGCAGAGGTCGCGGAAATGACCTGACCACCGTGAGTGGTCTTGTCACCCAGCAAAACGAATCCTCGAGACATCAAGAGTCCCTTCCTTCGACAATAAATTCCATGAGTACCGGGAAGCGAAATACATCACGGCTTCGGCTCCACTTCCAAAGAACTACTGATAGCAGTACCGAATGCGTTGTTATTCGCCACGCCCTAGCCGAATAGCTTGTAACTTCTCGAAGCTTGGCTTGCTGCTGCCATCAGCCTCTTTGCTGCCATCTGGGTAAGTAAACTGGGTATAAACTCCTTCCTTCTTAAATCTTGGGCCTACTGAATGCACCACGCCATCTGTATGTAGCCTTGGCTCGAATATTACGATATTTGCCTTTAATGCTTTGTAAGTTGGATAAATGTCACCATCTCCAAAAAGCCATGCGCGTGTTTCATGGCGGATAAGAAATTGCTCATCGATCCAGGGATAATAGTCCTTAGAGACTAATAGATCCCCACTAACTTCTTCGGGATCCTCCAGCAAAGAGCGTTGCTGCGGTTGATTATCGTCAAACAATACAATAACCCCCCCGCCACCTCCGGGCAGAACGTTTGAACCAAAGCGTAAAGTATTTTGGTAGTGCACACCGAAAGTCACGTTGCTCAACTGCCAATGACAGGCACCGCCACCATCACGGGCTACATTCGCCAAATACAGATCACTCTGCCCCTGGCGTTGCGGAACCACTTCGATAGCGTGATAACCGTCTACTTCGAAACGCCCTCCGCTGCCATCGGACCGCTGAACCGGGCATTTTTCTGAGCGATACATCACGCGCATCGGGTCTGCCGCAAGGTCCTGCGGAACCTTGATGCGAAAGACCACCTGCGCGCCACCAGGCGGAGGCGTAAGCGCTTGGCTCTGTGCGCAACCGCTAAGGCTGGCCAACAACACCAGTCCGCCCAATGCGGAGGAAAGGATGAAACGCTGATTCATGGTGTCAGTTCCTCCACCTTGCTGGTGGCAGCCTGGGGCGGTACTCGACAGTGCGAGCGTGCCCGCATGATCTCGATGGGTACGCCAGCTTCCTGTTCGCGGCAGAAGCGCTGCAATGCTTCGCTGCCTCCCTCCATATCCTGGGTCATGCGCAGGGTCATAGGCATCAGTTTCTGCAAGGCAAGGAAATGCTGGTTGCGCTGCAGTTCCGCCTTGGGGATATCCTTGTGGCCCATCTGCTCTTCGAAGCACTTGCGCTGTTCCTTCCGTACCAACGCTCGAGTAGGGTCGCTTAGTTCCAGCAATTGGTTGTGCAGGAACGGCAGATACGCATTGATCATGGAGTGATCCATCGGGTTGGTACGGCTGTTACTGCGGTCAGGGTTGGTGTGCGGCGGGAAGTAGCGTTGCATGCTTTCTTTCGACAACGACTTCATCAGCGCCTTTTGTTCCTCCCCGGCGTAACGGCTGGCGGCATCGTTCAGACTGGGCACCAGATAGAGGAAGGCGCGCTCGGGCAGCGGCGCACGGATGGTGTTGTAGTAGGGAGCACCGAGGCCGTCCTTGCTCTTGTAGGCCGGGTAAGCTGACGCGGGGATAGCGATGTGCTGGTCGGCGCGATAGTGCATGGCGATCTTGCCGTGGTGCCAATAGGGATCACCGAACCCCGTGAGTTTGCTGACCAGCAACTCGGGCACCGACCAGACATAGCCCAGGTCCGGCCCAAGCGGGCCGAAAACGCCGTACAGCCAGTTATTCAACTCGGCCTCAGGCGGAACGCTGGTAATGGTGTCGGCGTCGTTTACATGCCTGAAGTGAGTGACGGCACCGAGACTTTCCACAGCCTTTCGCGTGAAAGTGCGCGGCATACCGTATGTATAGAGCAGAGGGTTGGCATTTTTCAGTTCCGCTGAATGAATTAACGCCAACGCACCGCCAAGGCTGTGCCCACAAATGAATAGCTTCTTGTTGGTAATCTCCTGCTCAATTTCTAAAAAACGAGTTGGAAATAACTTTTTCGCTATCTCAAACGCCTGCAAAAAACCATCATGTACGCTCCCAGCCGAAGTCAGAAATGTGCATTGGTTCCCAGGCCTCTTAATGTCACAACCAGTGCCATTGGTGGGGCGTGGCCGATACTGGAGATCCGTAAGCCAGTCCATTGGTTCCTGGGTGCCACGCCACGCCACCACTACCTGCTTCTTGTTGCTGAAGTAGAACAACTGGGTGTTCTCGATGATGCGGAATGGCGTGCGTGGGTCACTCGGCAGGGTTTCCGCTTCGGTCGAATCCAGCATGATCGCGGTGGTGTAACGCTCGTCGAACGGCACATCTACCACTACAGCCGGGAACGCCTGCCCTTTTGGATCTAGCATCGTCGGTGTACGCGACAGGTCCAGGCACTGGCGGAAGAACAGTTCCTCCACCCCACCGAATACCACTGCCAGGTCCACCTCTTTCCTCGTCTTCTTCGCCGCCTTGCGCTGTTTCTGCACTAGCGTGCTGTACGAAAGGTTGGCCATCAGCCCCAGGTTGTAACCGTTGACCATGCTGTACTCGGGCTGGTGGTGCAGCACCAGTTGCCAAGCGCGGAAGGGGCAAACCTCCAACACATGACGGCGATCCAATTGCTCGGCCGGGACAGTGAAACCTTTGAAGTCAGGGTCTGGGAAATGGAAGCTGGGTAATTTTTTCGGGTCAGCCAAAGGAGGATCGAGCTTCGGCAGCCGGTCGCTCAGTTGCCCAATACGTAAGTAGTGATACAGATTCCCCGCCGCCCGCGCATCCTTCTCGCGCGGCGAGAAGCCAGAAGGTGAAGGCTCGTAGGTATACGCATGGACCTTCTCAATTGGGGTTTCAGCCCGGATCGGGCGCAAGCGTCGAGTTTGCAATTCTTTAGCGAATGGATCGGCAGCAATAAATAATGTGACAGCGAGAGACTTAAGGCCATCCAGACGGACTACTCCTTTAGCGTCACTCTTTCCCCTAAACTCCGGAACCTCACCGCTTCGCACAGCCTCGTTGATTACCCGGTACCGCTGGTTAGCCAGGGGCTCGCCGCGCTCGTCGATGAGCTGAAACTCAAGCCAGTGCTTAATCTGTTTGCCTGCTTGAACATCTTTCAGCGGGCAAAGCGTGTCGGTACGGTGATTTCTATCGGACATGATCAATCATCCATGAAAGGACTAGATAAGAGTTGCGCCCTTGCCGACCGCTTTGGCCAGCTTGAGAAATTTCAATTTCGCCGGTTCTTTTCATTAAATCTCACGCCCTCCATGTTTATTCTCCACCGTCCGATGGCAATACAGATCACGCTCTATTTGAAATACTTGCCCCAGACAAATAACGCAACAAGCCACGCACAACTGAGACATATAAGTCCCGCCACCCATCGCATACGGAGCAAAACGCCTCTTGGGAGGTTGTGGAGTTCTTCCGGCAATAGATCGCCTCTAGAAACATGAACGTTTGGCCAGACAATTGCTCCGATAACAATCAGAAGCGGGGTGCAGCGACTTGGAATTGATCCGCCGCGCCATCCCTCCAAATAGGAGTGAATAATCCTGCTTTGCCTGAAGGCTTTATCGATCTCTTCCATGTCCACTTTCGCCATATATGCAACCAGAGCAAAAGGAAAAATTAAAATAATGAATGGGGCAAATAGGGCGGCAATTGTGAGGCTCAATTTAAATTACCTGTATCATTTTTATTCCCTATCAGCCATTAACGCCAATGGAATAATTTTTAACTCACGGACCACTTTGTAAATTCCTCTAGCTCTTCAGCAAAGTAATCCGCCGTCCCTGAAGCCAACAAACCACCTGCCATTCCACCAGCAATTAGTAACGCAATAGCGCAAACCGGAGCCCCTGGCCCGCACACGGTACTAACAGCCAATCCAGCTAATGCAGTTCCAGCGATCCCGCCACCAATGGCAGCGCCTTGTTTTATGGTTTCCTTGGCTTTGTTGTCTGCATTGGCAATTTCATAAGCGGCGTAGGCAATTGTTACGACAATCATTACCTTGCCGGCAATCCTCAAATTTTTATTAAGGGTGTTGAATTTCGTTTGAGGCCTTGCGGAAGCCTCTATTATTTCGTAATGAACCGCATTTCTTTGCTGCTCACTAAGCTCCAGGAACTTCTTGCCAAATTTTTCAACGGCATATTTATCAAGCAGCTGCTCAAGCGTTTTGGGGATTCTCTTTTCTTGCTCAGCAATGGCCAGGCCATGCACCGAAGTCTTTGCTCGAATTTCGGCCATAATCTTATTTCGCATTTCACTACAATATTCGGCCGCATCTTTTACAGTGGTTCTTTTAGACCTGACCTCTTCGAGCACTAATTCCTTCACTCTCTTAACGTTTCGGTTATAATTTTCCCGCTGCTTGGCATCACTGATAAAATCGGAAGAGAATTTTAATGCCGCTCCTTCGTATAGGCTGAGAGCCCGCTCAAGCGCGTCGTCGTCAGCAGGATGCATTTTTTCTGCCAGATAATAGCGATAGAATGAATCCATTCCTTAAGCTCCGTAACGCTTGAGAATTGCAACAGCCATGCTTGGCAGTTCTTCGGGCTGATCAAGATTTTCCAACTCTAGGTTTACACAGGCATTCCCACTGATCGAGTTAAAGCGCACGGAGTTATCAGCTTCAAAAACCCCCTCCAGCTTTGCGCCATCATCCATTGTTGCGGTGCAACGAATGCCCTCGTAGCTCATATCAGATGGACCAGTAAAGCCGATCCACCTTTCGGACTCAGGGAAGTCAATCTTCAAATTATCTGGTGTTAAAGTATGGAGAGGCATAGTCTTGCCTTCCCTGTCCGTGACACCGTTGAACATCTCGCCCGAGGCAGTCGTCACTCGATAACTGGTAAACGTCATCGGTGCTTGTGCATCATCCTTCAGCACATAACGTGCGCTGTAGCCGCCTGGCAAAGGCGTTGGCGGGATATTCAGGTTTGTACTGCCGAGCTTCTGCACATTGGCAGCTTTCAGATAAATATTGCCGGGAGCACCGAGTTCGATATCTCCGCCCTTGATGCGGATATAGGCGCCGGCACAGTGCAGCACTACTTCTTCCGGGGCTGTTATCTCTACCCGACCGCCAGTGCTTTCAACCTTGACCTCATTGCTGGCCAGTGCATGCAGGTCACCATCTTGGGCGTGCAGCTCGACCTTGCCGTGAGCCGCCTTGAGTTGCATGCCCGAGGACTGTGCCAGGACGCTGACAGAGTCCTCGGCCACCGCGGTGAAGTCCCGGCCGGAGCTGAGGTCGAGGTTCCGACCAGCCATGATTCCCACACTTTCGCCACCGGATGAGATGCAGATCGTTTCGGGGCTGAGGATGCCAACGCCCCCAGGGGCGTGTACTAGCACGCCCGGTTTGGCCAGCGTATTCAGGGCTTTGTTCAGCCGAATCTGGCTGTCGAGGTCGCCTGGCTTCACTTGGGCGCCTAGCGCAGCCGCGCGCATGGAGCGCGCTAGAGAAAGAGCACTGTCCAACTGCTCAATGGCCGCATCCATCTGCAGTACCACGCCCTCTGCCTTGTGCTGCTCATCAGCACTGATGAACACACCTTTACCTGCGCGCAGTGCGCCCCAGTCATCAGTTCTCAGCTCAAAGCCTTCTCCGCGTTTCTTGCGCTGCGCATCCACTAGGTGGCCGAGGTTGAGCTGGCTCTTGCCGGCGTATTCAGTGCTGAGCTTGAGATGTTCCTGACCCCGCGTATCGTCCAGGCGAATCTTGTTGTTCGCGGGCGTTCTTAAAATATTCCGTCGGTCGTTCCGGATGGTGACGTGATCGGGGTGCAGGCTGTCATGCAGGGCATGGGCGATGAAGGGGCGGTCCGGGTCGCCCTGTTCGAAGGCCACGGCCACTTCGGTACCGGCCAGCAAGGGCATATGCAGACCGTAGGTGTCGCCGGCATAAGGCCGCGCCAGACGCAGCCACATGCTTTCGCGGCCTGCCGGCCAGACGTCCCGGTCGAAGAGGAAGTTGACGCGGTAGCGTCCTTCTCCGTCAATGTGGGCGTAAGGATCGTTCCGCTGCGGGTTGGTGACGCGTGCCGGGACCGTGCCAGCGATGCGTGGCTTGGCCGGTACTGGCGGGCGGAAAGCGATGTTGCCGTCGGGAATGGCTTCGAAGCGCACCTCGAAGCTGCGATCACGGGCGGCGGTGCAGTGGGTGCGGACAATCAATGCGCCTTCGGTGAAAGCTGAAGGTGCCCCGCCCTCGACCTTGAGCACCAGGCCCGGAGCCAGTTCGGCGCTGCTGCTGACTCCACTCAGCCGGAGTTGGTCATTCAGGTAGCGCTCGTGGGCTAGCTGCGCATAGAAGACGCCGCTTTCGGCGTGGCCTTCTTCATCGCCACGCGCCAGGGAATCCCCTAGCGTCTGGTAAGGCTCGTCGGCGTAGTGATAAGCCTCGCCGTAGGTAGTGGTTGCCCCTCGGGTCAGATCGACCTGACCGTCGAGGTTGGCACCGGCGTCACGCGAGTAGTAGGCCCGGGTGCTGACCAACTGCTGCACGATCTGGTGGCTGGCTTGCAGATCCCAGACAGCATCCTGGCCACTGGTTTCCAGCCCGCTCAGCGGGCGCAGCGGCAAGGTGAAGTCGCGTTCATAGTGCATGGGGGCGTCATGCAGCTCGACGACATCGATTTTTAGCCTCAAGTCCATAACGAAGCTAAACCAGATGCCCCTCTCCGCGCAGATGCGTTTTATGTAGGAAAAGTCTGATTCGCCGTACTGGAGCAGTTGGTCATGCTGCTTGTAGGTACGACCGAGATCGATCAGGAAATCCTGCCCGCGCATGCCATGGCGACGCAGGATAGTTTCCACTACCTCGGGCACGCTCTGGTTCTGGTAGATGCGGTACTGACAACCTTTATCCAGCAGGGCCAGACGCGGCTCCAGGGTCAGCTCATAGCGTGCCTCATCGCGGGAGGCCGAGAGTCGCTTGAACTGCGTAATCACCCCATGCAGAGTGCGCAGCGGCGCGACCGGGGGCGGCGTGAAGCCGCGAATCGCCACTGACGGCGGCGCAGCACGCAGAATGAAGCTGGCGTCTTTGCCGAGCATGGTGTCAGCGGCGATATCGAGGTTCGGGCTGGTCACCTCGATGGCGTAGCAAAACGTCTCGCTGAGTGCCTCGGTTCCGGAAAATGCCAAGACATCCAGTAAGGCACTCTGGCCATCCACGGTGACGGTGTGCCGGCTGTGATCGAAGAAGGTGCGTATCTCGTTGAGCATGGTCAGACCTCCGCGCTTTCAAGAGCCGAAGGCTCTTCGCTGAATTCCAGGGCGATGCCGTCGTCAGCGCTGTAGCCGAGGGTGACGGCTTTGGCTTTGCGCTGGTTGGCCTGGCGCTGCAGCAGTTGCTGGCTGAGCACCGGCAGGATTTGCTGGTTGAGCAGGCTGTCGATGTTGCGGGCACCGCTGTCGGGCAGCAGGCAGGCATCGACCAGTACCTGGTTGAGGCCATTGTCGATACGACAAGTAATGCCGTAGTGGCGCTGCAGGCGCTTGGCGACCTGGCCGAGCTTGATGGCGACGATGCGGCTCAGTGCGGCAGCATCCAGCGACCGGTAGATCAGAGTCTGGAAGCGTGCGAGCAGCGCGGGCTGGAAGTGGTCGCGCAGCACCGGGCGCAGCAGTTCTTGCAGGTCGCTGTCGGTGGCCTCGGGGCGCTCATCCAGCAGTGCTTGCAGGCGGTCGCTACCCAGGTTGGAGGTCATCAGGATGACGGTGTTGCGGAAGTCGATCTCGCGCCCTTCACCGTCGCGCATGAAGCCGCGATCGAAGACTTGGTAGAACAGGTCGAGCACGTCACGGTGGGCCTTTTCCACCTCGTCGAGCAGGACGACGCTGTAGGGGCGTTGGCGGACGGCCTCGGTCAGCACGCCGCCTTGGCCATAGCCGACGTAACCCGGCGGCGAGCCCTTGAGCTGGCTGACGGTGTGCGCTTCCTGGTACTCGGAGAGATTGATGGTGACCAGAGACTTTTCACCGCCGAACAGGCAATCGGCCAGGGCCAAGGCGGTTTCGGTCTTGCCGACGCCGCTGGTGCCCACCAGCAGGAAGACGCCCAGCGGGGCATTCTCTGAGGTAAGGCCGGTCTTGGCCGCACGCAGTCGTTGCGCCATGTCGGCGAGGGCACTGTCCTGGCCGATGACTCGCTGGCCGAGCTGCTGTTCCAGCTCGAGGAGGTTGGTCTGTTCGTCCTTGAGCAGGCTGCCTAGGGGGACGCCGGTCCAGTCAGCGATCACTTCGGCCACACAACGGGCGTCAACGTCCAGCGACAGCAGTGGATGGTCGCCCTGCAGCGTGGAAAGTCGTTCCTGTAAGGCGGCACACGTCTCCGGCGTGCTATTCCGGGCCTCTAGCAGATCACGGGTTAGAGCCAGTTCTTTCTGGTACTGCTGCTGCAGATGCTTGAGGCTTTCCTGCACTTGGTGCTCGCGCAGGCTGATAGCCGACAAGCGATCAATCGCCATGGCGCCACTGAGCCTGGCGTCCTCTTCAAGGGCCTGGCGCTCGAGCAGCAGCGCTTGCTGTTCCGCCTTGAGTTGCACCAGCGGCTGCGGCTCGCAATCCAGGCTCATGCGCACGCGGGCGCTGGCGGTGTCGAGCAGGTCAACGGCCTTGTCCGGCAGTTGGCGCCCGGTGAGGTAGCGGCGTGACAGGGTGACGGCGGCCTGCACGGCGGCGTCCTGGATATGCACGCCATGGTGGCTGGCATAGCGAGCCTTCAGGCCGCGCAACATGAGGCAGGCACTGGCGTCGTCTGGCTCGTCCACTTTGACCATTTGGAAGCGACGTTCCAGGGCGGCGTCACGCTCGAAGTACTGTTTGTATTCGGACCAGGTGGTGGCGGCAATGGTGCGCAACTCGCCACGAGCCAGGGCGGGCTTGAGCAGGTTGGCCGCGTCGGCGCCGCCGGCCTGGTTACCGGCGCCGATCAGGGTGTGGGCTTCGTCAATGAACAGCAGGATCGGCGTGGGCGATTGCTGGACGGCATCGATGACATTCTTCAGGCGCTGTTCGAACTCGCCTTTGACGCCGGCACCGGCTTGCAGCAGGCCGAGATCCAGGGTGCGCACACTGACTTGCTTGAGGCTGTCCGGCACGTTGCCGCCGACAATCTGCAGGGCCAGGCCTTCAACCAGCGCCGTTTTTCCAACGCCCGGCTCGCCGACGAGGATGGGATTGTTCTTGCGCCGGCGACCGAGGATGTCGATGACTTGGCGGATTTCGTTGTCGCGGCCAAAGACCGGGTCGATACCCCCCGCCCATGCTTTGGCGGTGACGTCCTGGGTGAATTTGTCGAGGATCGCGGTGTTAGCTTCAGCTTTCGCGGCAGGCTTGGTCGCCGAAGGGCGTGGTACCTCAGCCAGGGCCGCTTCTTGCTGAACTGTGTGGCGCTCCTGGGACTGTTCATCCAGCACCGGGAGCAGGCGCTCGATTTGGGTGTCGCCGACGCTGAGTAACGGCCAGGCGGCGTCGCACTCCAGCAGTTGCGGCGTTTCTCGCAGGGCGCTGAGCAGATGCGCCGAGCGCAAGGTTTCGATATCGCCCTGCAACGAGGCCATCAACCAGGCGTCCTTGATCAGTTGTTCGAGCTTGGGCGACAACCGAGGTTTGTCGCGCACACTGCGCGGCAACGTATCGAGGTGGTCCAGTAAGCCCTGCCAGAGCGCATCCAGATCCCATTCGTAGCGACGGGCGATTAGGGTCAGGTCGCCTTCCCCCTGCTCCAGCAACTTGAGCAGCCAGTGTTCCACGCTGATGCTGGCGTGGGCACGGGTCTGGCACAACGACGCGGCGGCACTCAGGGCCTGGGCGCAATAGGGATTGAGGCGGCGAAGCAGGTGGGTGGGCTGGGCCATGGGGCGATCCTTGCTGAGGCATTCGTCTTGCTCCGATGCATGCTCGGCAGCAAGGCGGGAAATAGGTCAGCGCGAACATCGACCGGCAGGCGTCCCGCCGGTCGATGGGACGCGATTACGCGCTCTGACGCTCGTTCCAGGCGTCGGAGTGGATGATGTTGCCGTCCTTGTAGGTCCAGGTGATCTTCTCGTAGCGCAGCTCAACCAGTTCCAGGTGGTTGTGCTTCTCTTTGCTCGGGTCTTTCACGTCGTGCATTTTCGGCGCGACTTTCACGACCTTGACGTTCTCCAGGAGGGTGTTGAAGTACTCGACTTCCTGGCCGGCGTCATCGATGCGGTACCACTTGAACTCGGCGCTTTTCAGGGTCTGGCCCGAGCTCACGGCCTTGTACAGGTAGGGGCTGGAGGCATCGATTTCCTTGGTGAAGACGAACGGCGTGTGGATGCGGGTACCGGTCAGCTTGCCCGTGTTGTTATCGGTGGGGATGTACAGGCTGTGATCCTGCGCCACCACTTCAACGCTGCCTTCGCGCTTCTGGACGTCGACCGAACCTTTGATGTCCGCACCGCCGTCATCTTTGAGCCACAGGTAAACGGGAATT
Organism: Pseudomonas sp. SCB32; assembly: GCF_009189165.1. Taxonomy (NCBI): domain Bacteria; kingdom Pseudomonadati; phylum Pseudomonadota; class Gammaproteobacteria; order Pseudomonadales; family Pseudomonadaceae; genus Pseudomonas; species Pseudomonas sp. SCB32. The sequence goes on along the minus strand of NZ_CP045118.1, from coordinate 6,126,853 downwards.
GCCATGTGAAGTTCCTTCTACAGATAAAAACTCGCCGCTGGCCGTTGCCGCGGCTGGGGTTGGCCGCCGGATACCTGAGAGGGAAGCGCACAGGCCCCCGACTCCGGTACCAGGCGGATGTCGACCCGGCGGTTGGCTGCTCGCCCCTCCGGTGTGTCGTTACTGCTGAGCGGTTGGTCGGCGCCAAAGCCCTGGACGGCAAAACAGCTGTCAGGGATGTCGCCCATGCGTTGCATCCAGTCGCGCACGGCGCCGGCGCGAGCACGCGATAACAGCAGGTTGCGCTGCGGATCACCGGTGGCGTCGGTATGCCCCGCGATGACGATCAGCCAGCCCGGCTGGGCCTTGATGTCCACCAATGCATTGATCAGTACCTTGGTCGAGCCGGGCTTGAGTTCGGCGCTACCGCTGGCGAACAGCGACAAGCTGTCCAGGCGAACCGGATCGGGGATTTTCGCCAGCACTGGTTTCGGCGTCGGAACTCGGTGGGCAGCTAGCGCAGCCAGGATCGGCGGACGGATTTGCTCTGCGCTGTACAGGCCCAGCCCCAATGACAGTGGTTCGCCTTCTCGGTAGTAGCGGTCCAGCGTCGCGGCATCACCGCGCAGGAGGGTGACCGCTTGCTCACGCAACTGATATTCAGGCTGTTCAAGCGTGGTCGGCTCAGGAATTGCCTGATAGCGCCGCAGGTCGTCGTTCACCTGGCGCAACAGTGTGCGGTTCTGCCAGGCCGAACTGCACAGCGCGATGCCGGCGGCGAGGACGAACAGCCAAAGGCCGAGCACCGCCGCTCGGCGAGCAGGTGTGAGACCCGTCTGGCGCGGCAGCAAGCTCAACAGCGGATCGGGGAACGGCAACGATGCCTGTCCCAATGCTGATGCTGGCTCAAGGGCTGTTCGATCATGCAGCCATTGCGACCACAAATTGCCAGATGTGCTTGCCGTGGAACCGGAGGCCAGAGCCATGGCGCAGGCCGTCGCTGGACAGGGGGCATCCCGAGAGTCTCGTGATACCAGGTGCGGCAGTACCGAGGTGGTCAGCCAGCGGCCCAGGCTCTCGATTTGCACACAAGCTCGCAGGCGCGCAGAGCGGCTGGCGAGATCCGCTGCACGCTGTTGCCATTGCCCTACTGCCAGGTGGCTGATGCCATCGCGCACCGTCATCCCCGGTTGTTCTGCCTCCCAGGTGAACCAACTACCGTGTTCCTGCGTGGATGGCAGGTAGCTGCCCAGCAGGATGGGCAAGGCCACACCACTTCTGCGGATGTGGGCGACTTGATGCCGGAACGTCTGGAGGGTGCCGGCCAGTTGGGCACTGTCGGTCTGCTCGGCAGGATTGACGATGTAGAACACGCCCAGTTGGCCAGCCCAGTGCGGTCGATTGGCCAACACGTCATCGATGATCGTGGGCAGCCGGTCCAGGCTCGGCACACGCAGGTAGCAACCCTGCTCAGTGACCCGCAGTACCAGTTGATCCTCGGGCGCGGCGCCAAACAGCGAGTGCATTCCATCACCACAGACTGCCACCACCGGTTGGCGGTAGCCGTCCGCCGGCAGGGCACAGTCGCTGGCCAACACCAGCGATTGGCGTTGGCGAGCAGCGGCTCTGCTGTTGAGGAGCCAGCCGAGGGCAACCAAGCTGAGCACCGCGAGTGCCCACAGCACTTGTGCGCGCAGGGACAGCGGCAGAATGGCCAGTACCAGCACGAGACCCAACAGGCCTGTCCAAAGCCAAAGGCCACGTGTCCCTTTGAGCGACGTGGCCATCGCTAGACCTGACCCGACAACAGGGACGTGACGGTATCGCCAAGGACTCGGTGCAATACCCACCAAAGACCGACCAACAGTACCGCAGCGGTTGCCAGATGTAGCCAGGGCCGGCTGAGCCAGCGACGCCAGCTGCCGCCAGGGGCGCTTACCAGCACCGGCATCGCTCCCGCAGCAGCGAAAGGTTCGACATGCTCGTTGAGGGCAGCGAGCAGTTGCTCGCGCTCCGGTGCGCTCGCAGAGCGGTAGCGTCCAAGAAAGCCCAGCATCAACACACGGTGGTAACAGGTCAGCACCCGCAGGTCAGGAGCAGGCTCCGCCAGCGCCTCACGCATGTCCTCGTACAGTTGCTCACCGGCCTGGTGGCGGCTGAAGAAGTGCGCCTGCAGCGGTTTTGCGGCCCACACCGCATGCGCCTGCTCCGAGGCATTACGCAGCACGGTCTCATCGAGCAGGGCGCATTGCGTGTAGCAGATCTGGTTGACCGCACGTTGGCTGACGCCGGCATCGATGAGGCTGTTACGGCACTGCTCGACCTGCACCACACAATGCTTCCACAGCTCTTCACCATCTTTCGGTACGGCTTTTTGTTGCAGCTCCACGACCAGCAGGTAGCTGTTCTGCAGCAGGGCATCGATATCCACGACCGGCGACTTTCCAAAGACCTTGCTCATGAGCGCAGCACCGCGAACAGATCCAACTGAACGTCCCCGAGCGTGCCGGGAGCGTAGAGGGCACAGGTGCCGGAAGCCAGCATGTCGCGCGCCTTGGGATGGCTCAGGTCGAAGGCGAAGTACAGGTTGCCCAGGCGGACAGGAACCGCAGCCGGTACATGGCCGAGCGGCACCAGGGGGACGCCGTCGAGGGCGACGTTGACCAGATGATCAACATCGTCCGGAGAACCGACCTTGCACAGGCGCGGGAACTGACTTTGCACTTGGGCGGCGGGAAGGCTGGAGCGCACCGACAGGTAGAAATCAACGCCTTCGGCATCGCGCAGTCGGCCATCGTGCAAGGCCACCTGCCAACGGTGGGCGTTGGGATGTTCGAGATCCAGCGCAATGACGCGGGACGGCAGGCTGGCCTCGAGCAGGATGGAGATCAGCGTGAACAGCGGCGGAAAGACGGCTTCCAACTGCTCATGCCGGTATCCCGGTATGGCACCGATATCGTGTTCCAGGGAGAAGGTCAGTAGGCTACCCGCCAGCTTGACCAGTTCCAGGTACACCACCTCGGGATGTCTTGCGGGGTGGGCCAGCAGATCTGCCAATACGGGTTGGTAGCTGTTCAGGGCGTTGAGCAGCCAGAACAGCGAGACATCCGCCACGGCGAAGTCGGCCATGCGTTGGTTGCTTTCGCGGCGCATGCCCATCAAGCGACTGCGCTTGGCAGCCAGTTGGGTCATCAGGTTGTCCAGCTGACTGAGCAACTGAGGCTGAGCATCGAAGCTCAGCAGCGGCGGAACGAACCGCGAATCCAGCGTCCAGATGCCCTGCACGTCGCGGACTACACGCGCCACCGGACAAGTCAGATACTCTGCGTTTTCGTCGCTGTCGAGGCGCAATGACAGGACATGCTCCAGCACCGCAATGGATTGGGTTTCATCGCCGTAGAGGTCCTGCACTTCGCGCCAGTCACGGCGATAACGCGTAGGTTTGGAGGCTTTGCCTTCATCAAGCAGACAGTTGTCGCCATTGGCATGTTCGAGCGGCAACGCCACCAGTAGGGTGACGGCAGAAACTCCCTCCTCAGCCAAGCGACCAAGCTCCAGCGCTGGCGGTAGTCGGTCGGACGCATCACTGTCGATCAGCGTGCCATCCGGCATCCGCACACGCAGGTGCGTGGCCTTGAGTTTGCCGAGCCTGAGCGCATCCTGATCAAACGCTGCGACCTGCACGCCCCAGGGGTGGGCGCGCGCGATACGTGCTAGACATTCGTTGGTCCAAGCTTCCCACCGGGCCTGCTGCTGGAATTGCTGCGGGGACAACAAAGCCCCCGCCCCCCATAAGGGGCGGTCGATCTTCATGACTGACTTCCGTGTGAATGCTTAGGCTTTGGCCTTGGGCATCTGCGAGACCAGAGACAGGTTCACGTCCATGCCTTCCACCTGGAAGTGGGGAACGGCATAGAGCTTCACGCGGAAGAAGCCTGGGTTGTCTTCGATGTCTTCCACCGTGACCTTGGCATCACGCAGCGGGTGCGAGGCCTGCAGGTCATCACTGGGGTCGGTCATCTCGGTCACCAGCCCACGAATCCAATTATTCAGCTCCAGCTCCAGGACGCGGCGATCCTTGGTGGTACCAATGTTTTCGCGTTGGATCAGCTTCAGGTAATGGGCGATACGCGAGAGCAGGAAGATGTACGGCAGGCGCGCGTTGATGCGGCTGTTGGCTGTCGCATCGGCGGTTTCGTAGAGCGCGGGCTTCTGGGCGCTATTGGCACTGAAAAAGCAGGCGTAGTCCCGGTTTTTGTAATACGACAGCGGGATGAAGCCCAGGTTGGCGAACTCGAACTCGCGGGTTTCCGGAATCATCACCTCGGAGGGGATCTTCACCTGGTTGCCGGTGCCCAGATCGTAGAGATGGATCGGCAGGTCGGTCACCGCACCACCAGCTTGCGGGCCGCGGATCTGCACGCACCAGCCATTGTTGATGAAGCTCTTCACCATGTTGGCGGCGAAGGCGAAGGTCGCGTTGGTCCACAGGTACTTGTCGTGGTCCGGGCCCTTCACGCTCTCGACATAATTGAAGCTGCGCACCGGAATGGTGTCCGGACCGTAGGGCAGGCGACCCAATACACGGGGCATGGTCAGGCCGATGTAGCGGGAGTCATCGCTGTCACGGAAAGACTTCCACTTCAGGTATTCGGCACGATCGAAGTAGTTGCCGATGTCCTTGATGGCCGCCACTTCCTCCATCGACTCCTTGCCGAAGAAGGCCGGGCCGACGGAGCCAATGAAGGGCATGTGCGCTGCTGCCGCGACCTTGGAGATGTTGCGCAGCAGGGCAATATCCTGCGGTCCACGACCGAACTCGTAGTTGGAAATAGCCGCTGCGATCGGCTCGCCACCGGGGGTGTCGTATTCCTGGGTGTAGGTGTGGATGTACAAGCCGCTCTGCGATATCTCTGGTGCATCCTCGAAATCCTGCACCAAGTGATCCTTGCTGATGTCCAGCAGCTCGATACGCACGTTGCGACGAAAATCAGTCTGATCAATGAGTGACTTGACCCCGCGCCAAGTCGATTCGACGCGCTGGAAATCTTCGTGGTGCATGACCGCATCCAACTGGCGGCTGATTTGCGCGTCCAAGGAAGCAATGTGCTCATCTAGCAAAGTCTTATCGAGGCGCTCAACTTTCTGCGAAGACTGCTTCAACAAGCCCAGAAAAACACTGACCGCCGCCGTCACACGCTCATCAGCGGAGGCTTCGGAGAGCGCGTCGCTATTCTGGTACACCTCGATATCCGACAGTTGCGATACCGGGCTGAGATTGATCTTGTCGAACAGGCTGGCATAAATACCTTGGCCTTCGTGAGCCACAACGCTAGCACTTCCAGCGTGCGCAACAATTCCTTCCGCAGACGCAGACATAAATCACTCCTTGATAATTGATTAGCGGTCTTGAGGTGCCAACTGGGCCAATTCGGCGCGCAGCTTGTCGCTCAGGGCGTCATCCTTGAGGATGCGCTCCAGCTCTCGGCGGAAGGTGGCGTTATCGAGCAGGTTGGACTTGAGGTCGCGCAACAGATTGCGCATGGCCAGCATGGCGCGCAGCTCAGGAATCTGCCGAGCCACTTGTTCGGGCTCGAAGTCTTTCATGTCGCGGAAGGTCAGCTCGACGGAGGCGTCGGAGCCATCATCAGCCAGGGTGTTGGCTACAGCCAGCTTCACACTCGGGTGAAATTCGGCCAGGACGCTGTTGAAGTTGTTCTTGTTGATATCGACTTTGCTGCGCTCAGACAGCGGGCGCTGTTCGCTGCCGTTGCTGTAGTCACCCATGACCATGAGCTTGAGCGGCAATTCGACTTTCTTCTGCGCCCCGCCGGTATGCAGGTCAAGTTTAATATTGACCCGAGCCTTGGGCACTTCATTCTGGAAACTATCAGATGCCATCGTGATCCTGCCTTACAATTCCTTTGTTAATGCAAGCACGCACCGCCATCGATACTCAACCACAGCCGATGCGCGCGAGATATCTCAAATTGCAACCTCTTTCATCCGACAAATATCCCATTACCGACGGAGCGCTCTATAGGTTTTGTCTGAAAATGATAGGAGCCAGCCACCCCAATAGGTCGCGTCACTTTCAGATTTAATGATTGCGAACTCGCTTGAGTTCCTCAATAGAGAAATTCAAATACAAGGCAATTTGGGAAATTCCCTACAAGACAATCAGATTCTTGCAGTAATGATTCCGACCAGCCGCACCCCCTAGCTACAACCTTCAGGTGGCGACGTCACTCTTCTCCATGCAGGCGATACCTACCATGGTCGAGAAACTTGCGGAGCTGATTCAGCATGCGAGTGGGTCTCCCTGACTCCTCAATACACGAGCATCCATGGCGCTATTCGCTGCGAAGTCAGTGAGCACCCAGAGTCACTCCCGACTTAGTGCAGTCTGTTGCTGGCGTTGCGACTGCAATTTGAGACAAATCTCAATCAAAGCGAGTGAGTAAAAAGACCCTCTTGCCCGAGCAGGGTGATACGGGGACAGGCAAGAGGGTGGAGTTCACTCAAGCTACAGCCCACAGCGCGAAATGGACTGCAAACTCACGCTACAGAAGTGCTAGATACTTGCGGTATCGGGCGCTTCCGCAATGCACGCAAAGGTTTTCTGATCTGCCCGTAAGCAGTTTCCGGGCGGATTGATAGAAGGCCGAGCCGAGCAGGCTGCAAAGCAGCAAATCAGAAGGCGCACGCACAGTTCCGCGCTAGCAGTAATGAACGGGCTCGCACGCCCAAGGCCGTTTCGGAGCAGAAACGGATGGGCCCCCTCCCGGACAATCAGGTCTTCGCCAGTCATCTCCCCCCCGATCAATGGGGGCCCGCCTTCGCGCGGCCACATTCATGATCAGGCCATCGGCATAACACCGCTGAGTTGCAACGGATGGGCATCCTGCGACTTGTGGAGGCTCAGTACTGGTTCACCGCCGTACTACGCACCTGCAGCCGCTTCATACCCGGCAACTGCATTGCTCAATCTGTTGGCGGGGGCTCAATCGTGGATGATCGCGAGACAGATTCGCTTGAGGAAACAACCGATGCCTTCTTGGCTCTCTTACCGGCCCTAGCTGATGTCATCGAACGCAGCATTCCCTTGGCGGCAGCGATTGCGGAAGTACAACTGCATCGGCAGCAAAAGGCTTGGACCGAACTTTGCCACATGGCAGATCAAGTAGGCCTATCCCCATTCATAGCTGCCAGACTGGTGGTGCTGATCTACCGGAGCGAACAACGACGTAGCGCACCGGCCGATCCCTCCTGACGAGGCTCCATGCAAGGCGAACCGATGGCCAACCCGCACTCCGTCGAGCCCACTGAGGAACAGCTTTGGGCCGTGGCTAATTACCTGGCCTGCCGCGATGCTTTGCAGCGTATTTTCCACGCGGGACTGAGCGTTCTCATGGTGCTGCTGGGTGGTTTGCTCGCCATGCAAGCGCTTCCTGGGGCACCGATCTCCACGACCTTACTCTGGCCCCTGAGCACACTGGCCGTACTCGTTGGACTATTGATTGTCGTTCAGACCGCTCGGCAGACCTGGCAGGTACACCTCGCACGGCAACAGGCCTTGCGCACAGGGCTTTCAGCCGAACTGCTGAAAGCAGCCGAAACAGTCAAATATTCAGCACGCTACCGCTAGACCGGCACACCCTGAAATCGTGGATATCGGCCGCTGGGATGGATGCTGCCTAATCTCCCCGTTCCACCATCAACTTGATCTTTGAAGCCTTCTCAAAATGGTCAAGCTGATGCTCAGCGATCCACCAATGGGCGGCCTCCATCAAAAGCTCGGGATCCTCGTTTTTATTTGCAAAAAAGGCATAGAACGAAAGCCCCACATCGGGCCCCTTCTGCTCGATTTTTCTACTGCAGACCTCAATCACTTTTCGCCGCAAGCTGTCCCGCATAGTTCTCCCTTCGAGCACATTCAATCCCCACGAACCTGCCTGTATTGCATCATCTGACTTGCGCAGCAACGCTCTACGGCCACTAGCTAGCGCGCCTGCAGGCACGGAACCTGTCAGGGGGATGGGATATACTGAGCCAGCTTATCCGCCTCGCTGGCACCGGGCGATGCGTCAGCGGTGGGGCGGGTAGGCCAACTCTTGGTGGGCATTGCGCAGACTTACAGGCGAATACAAAAAGCCACACTCCATCGATACGGTCTTTTGCCATGCAGCCGCGCTCTCCGAGCCACATGGCGGGAAAACTTACCAAAAGCAGATTCGGATTCAATCTCAATCCCTCTGTCAGTTTCCTGAAGCGATCTCCCCAGCAGCCCATTTCTCTTCAAACTCGCGCTTAGCCCTGAGCCTGTGATTCTGGCATTCGACCATCTGCTGATCGGTCTTCTAGTGTCGCACCCGCGTAGCGCAGGCCGAGCAGGTCGGCCACCCATCATCTGACATTCGCCATTATCGCCCCGGCAAAGGACGGCCTCCCCAATGGCAAACATCTTGCATTCACGGTCAGCCCGGTTACCAGCGCAGCAAGCGCGGCCCCATTGCAGCGCCCAGCAGTGTCGGGATCAAAATACCAAGCACATACCAGACGCCCCAGAACGACATCCCCATTTCCGGGCAGTGCAGGGAGTAAGCCAACGTTGCTGTTGCCCCGGCGAGCAGGCCGCCAGCACCACCGGCCAGACGCAAGCGGGTTGGCGCGAGGCCGCGCAGGGCCCAAAACACTGAAATGAAGGTTGGCACGGAAAGCAGCGCGATGTTCAGCGGGCAGGTGCGCCAGGTCTGACCCAGGATCAGCCCTGCACGATCCCCATTGGGTGCCGCGACCAGCTCTAGCACGCCGCCGAGCCAGACTAGCAGCACCGGCAGCCCCAATAACAGCCAAGCCACTCCGCCGCGTACGCCTGGTCGCGCCAGGCGACTGCTCAGCCACAGAGAGAGTGTCATCAAGCTTCCTGGCAAAGCGACTTTGGCCCAGAACAGCGGGGTGCGCGAGACTTCGGCGAGGTCCGGACGCACGCCGAAGACCATGGCCATTAGCAATAGCGCGCCTAGAACACCGCCAACCCACGCCACAGCAAAGCGCTTACCCATCGCATGCCGGTCCACTGGGCTTTCGCCAGCCACCAACAGGTTGATCAGTTCATTGGTCTTCATCGTTTCACTGTCCTTGAATCATTCGCGCTAGAGCTTTCAATCCGCGGTGGATACCGACCTTCACGGCAGAAGTGGAAAGCCCGGTCCGGCTGGCGGCTTCCTCTACCGACAGGCCCTCCAGCTTGACGTGGACGATCGGCAAACGTTGCTTGTCGGGCAACTGCTGCAGCAGCTTGCCGATATCTCGGCTGGCTTGCGTCGGTTCGTCGTCCTCGACTGCGAACAGCTCGTCATCGTCATCTCCCAGCGGATCGTGTAGCGCCTCGCGACGGGCGAAGGAACGGAAATGATCGGCCAGCTTGTAGCGCGCGATAGCCTGCACCCAAGCGGTCAGCGGCTGTTCGGCACGGTAGGTATGACGGGCGTTGTGCACGGCAAGCAGGACCTCCTGCAGCAGGTCCTCGACTTCGCCAGGACGCTGGCTCAGGCGCCGCCACAGGAAGGCGCGCAAGTGTGTACTGAGCAAAGCAAGAAACTCGCGGTAGGTCGCCGAATCGCCCTGCATGCCGCGAAGCAGCAAAGCCTGCAATTGCGCTTCACGCGCGATCAACACTTCCTGACTGGTGGTTCGTTGCATTGGCCGTCCTGGTTACACCACGGGAAAAATTTTCCAGGTTCACCCCATCCTGCTAGCGAACCCTCGGCCCGAAGGAGAACAGGCCTCCGCGCAATACGTTAGGGGCGCGGCAAAGAATTCTCAAAAAAATTCGCGGCGCTGTAACCGCATCGCCTGTGCCGGCGAACTACTCGTCAAGTCGTCGCAAAACACTCGGCGGCCCCTCAATCGAAATGGAGACCACACAATGAAAAGCCTTACCCTCGCTACCGCCGCCATCGCACTCGCCACTCTCGCCAGCGCAGCCCAAGCCGACGACATGAACAGCTCCGGCGCGGCTATGGAGAAATGCTACGGCGTTGCCCTTGCCGGCAAGAACGACTGCAAGGCCGGGGCCGGCACCACCTGTGCGGGCAGTGCGAAGAAGGACTACGACGGTATGCACTGGAAGAGCGTCCCAGCCGGCACCTGCACCTCGATCAAGACGCCTCACGGCATGGGTTCGCTGACCCCGATGAAATCCTGACCGTAAGCCACCGACCATGAATGCATCGACAGGACCGAGCGCCGAGTTCGGGCTTAACTATGCCGAGGCCCTGGCCTGTACCGCTCAGGATCGTTGGTTCGGAGTGCATCCGGAGAATTACAGCGTCGGCGGCCCCGATTGGCTCGACTAGGCATATAGCGCAGCCTCCCTCAAGACGATGCACACTCGACCGTCAGCGGACCTGGTGTAGGTCCGCATCCTCCTTCCGTCCGTAACGCGCCAGCATCCTGGCCGGATAGCCGACGACTGCACGGCCATGGCGCTTACGCTGATACCAGGGGTTGCACGTCAGCTCCCGTATGCGTGCCACCAGTCGGCACACCGTGCCCTCCGGGTCCAGGTAGGTGCTTTCGCCATCCAAGCTGGTGACGCCTACCAAGGGGCTGAACTCGACTCCGAGTCCTGGCAAGCCTCCTGAAAGCCCCGCAGCTGCTTGCTCAGCCCGTGCCCGTCCCGCGCCATGATGAAGTCGTACAGCGGCTTGAGGTGCCAGGTACGGCGACTCAGCGGCGTACCTGCCGTTAGCTCTTTGCCATCGGGGTGGATGGTCATCGTAAAGGCAGGGTCATGGGAGTGGGCCAGACGGACTTTAGGACAACAGGGGCAGACATTGGGCCTCGATGCTCCAGTGATCCGAATGCTGAACTAGAGCTGGATTGCTTCCAACTGGAAACGCAGTCCGATACGGCTCGTGTAAACACCCGACACAACGTTGATGTCGCCCAGCTCGGTCTGCCCGGCGAAGACACGCATGCTGGAGCCAACGCCCTGCTCCACCATCCCTATTGGCGGTCCCTCGAAACGCTCGAGGGGATTGCTGAGCCGCAGTTGCACGGCGCGGAATAGCTCTACACCACGCAGATAGTAAGCTGCCATCGGGTACAGCACACCGTCTTCGCCAATGCGGCGCAGCGAATAGTCATGATCGGGCTGGTAGTGGGGCATCGAGGCAGTTTCGCGCGGTCGGGCAGAAAGGTACTGATGTTACAAGATTGAGCAGTGAGAGGCGTCCTGAGACCTGCCCACCCCGCCGCTGACGCATCGCCCGATGCCAGCGAGGCGAGCAGGTCGAATCTATAGACCCTTTGCCTATCGCAAGTTCCCCAGAACCTGGCTGCCGGTCTTGCTGAGCTCCTTCAGTGCATCGATGACGAGCAGCCTCGATCTCATTCTTGTTGAGGGCGAAGCGAATGCCCAACACGGGCCTTGAAAGCCAACTACTCTCTGCTGTACCCGCAGGCATGCTGCCCATCGCCGTAGACCTTGCTCCTGGCCTTGCAGAGGTAGCTCATGCGATAGAAATACGCCGAGTAGCCCTCTGCCGTGATGCTGTAGCAGGCATTCTCCGGGATCTGCACCAGCCCCATGGCCTGCCAGCCCTCCACACCCAGAGCACTCGCCCAAGCGCCCACCAAGCGGCTGTAAAGGTTATCCCTGCCTAGCTCGAACTTCCCCAGCGCATTAAACGCATCTCGATTAAGCAGTAATAGGCAGTGGTAATGCGGCTTCATCTGCCCGCTCTCATCGCCGTACTCCTTTACCCACATCCAGCGCACTGTTGTCTTGTGGGCCTTGGCATTGCCTATAGCGGCCTTCTTACGAGCAGCCTGGATGCGGTCTTCCAAGTATTCAACGAAGCGACTGACGACTTCATTGGTCATCCAGTGCCACGGTGTGAACTCCACATCAGGAAGTCGCAGGTCAAACCGTACGGCAAATACTTCACGATGATCAGCCAATGATCGCTCAGTAATACGCTGTAGCGCCTGCAGGTATTCCCGAATCAATGGGGCATGCTGATGCATGACAGGCAAGCCGTTGTATTGAGACTCGTAGTGCAAGCGCAGGTTAGTGTTCTGGGGGTGTCTTTTAGGTAGTCGAATGGATTGCATGATTTAGATGCTCGATGACGATACAGCACCTGTGCGGCGTAGCGCATGCTGTGTATGGGAATGATTGTTTAGATGGTGAAGGCGAGCACTGACTCTGCTCGCATACTCTTGTGCGGCTCAGTACTTATTTACGATGAGCAGTCAAAGGACTGCGTAGTGTGCGGATTGATGCTCAGATTCAGTACTAATGTTGGCCACTCAGAATTCAATGACCATCCAGCAGCAATGGACTGTAGTCTGTGAGAGAGTGCTTCTGTGGCTGACTAGATAGGGGAAGCCAATTACTCACCACTGGAGATGAGTCATCTCTAGATGAATGCATCTACTCGTTAGTCGTAATACATGCAATCAGCAATACTCATCACATGAGCAATGAGTACTCTCTTGGAGAGTATGTGTTACTGGGTAAGGTTAGATAGAGGATTATCTGAAGGGTATAGACAGGGGGTAATTGTCTAGATAGAGATAGGTGTCTGGATGAGAGGGATATCTAGATGTAGATGAGTGCTTAGGTGAGATAAGTATCTAGATAGGAATTAGTGAGTTAGGTGAGTGTCTAGCTTGAGATGACTGGAAGATATAATACTAATACCGAGACTCAAGCTGGCCTGTCCAGGCTGAATTGCCGTGCACACTCCCAGTAATGGCTGGGGGGATGCTTGGGAAAAGTATCAAGTGTCTATTCCGGATAAATATCATTTTCCATCTGGTATATCAGGCCGCCTTAGGGCGGCCTTTATGTCGTATGTCCAGGCTCCGCTAGTAGCGACTAGTAGCCGCCCGCTCATCACGCTCCTTAATGCGAGACTCGATCCATTCGATGATCTCGCTTTCCACCCAGGCTACTGCGCGACGACCGAGTGCTACAGGGCGGGGGAATAGGCCCAGTGCGATGTAGTTATACAGCGACGAGCGCTTGAGACCGGTCATTTCAAGTACTTTCTTTTGGCGAAGAAGTTTCATGGCAGCGATTCCTTTGGTTTGTCCAAAGGATTGGGAGGGGCAGTAGATTTTTACCGCATAGGCAGCCTCTTGCCTCTATAGGCAGAGGCAGATGGGGCCCTGTGGTCGATGGGGAGGTAGCAGGGAGCGGCTGCTAGAGGCTGGCGCCAGCTTTCAGATGCTTGACCGAGAACAGGGCTTAAAGCATGCTTTCGGCAGAGCAAAGCCAAGTGATTCTGGGGTGCCCGTAGTAATCTGGATTCACGAATGCTTCTAGAGGCCCTCTCACCCCAGTCGTGATCTACTCGTTTTTGCCGCTCAATCGACTCTAGCTTTCCTCCTGAGGTTTCTGGCATTTTCTAGGATATCCTAATGGTTAGTAATCGGAATACTTCCTCCTCTTTTTGTGTTGAAGACAGGCTGTCAAAACTAATAGGAGATAGGCCTTGGAGCGTCCGCTGGGATAACTGGCTTTGGCTCTATCTTTCGAGCATTAGAGTCGCCCGGTATGACTGGACAGTAATTGACAGGAAGACCATGCGAGATGTGATGGCGGATACCATTGAGCAAGCTGGTATCAGCTCTTACGACATAGCTGAGGCAGAGAAAAAATTCCTGCTTCCGGATAGTGACCTAGAGTGGATAGGCGACTGCAAAAGGCAGCACGAGTGGATAGAGCGAAAAATAATTCAATACTCGAATAATGCGAGCTTCGGGATTCCGCAGAGCTTTATTGGCAAGGAGCACGTCCTGGCGATGATTGATTGCTGGGATATATTTTCTAAATTCCTCTCTATAGAGGGGCTTCGCCGGGAGTGGAACGAGCAATTACGACAAGACAAGCAGCTAGATTGGATCAAGGAAGGGGACGAGAGAAAGGCCTGCGGCTATATCTGGGATTGGCTTCGTAAGCACCAGCTAACTCGAACATTCATGCGTAACGAGCCAACAGATCACCAAAGCATGCTGATGTTTTTTGATGCGTGCGACATGAGCGATATTGAGAAAAAGCACTGCATAGCCTCTGCCAGAAAGTTATGGCGGCAGGATATTCGCAGGAGTTCAGATACAGGCAAGGATCAGCTAAATGTCACTCTGAGCAAAAAGGCAATAGGGCGTCTAGATAAGTTCTGCAAAAAGCATGAACTGTCGCGCTCCAAGGTGCTCGAAGTGCTTCTCATGATGGAGGAGGAAAAGGGGCTCTACATTGCGGAGCGGCTTCGAATTCTACGCGAAATTGAATCTTGATGAATTGATATGCGGAGGCGCTAAGCGCCTCCGAGATATCATTATTTACCACTGGCTAGATAGCCCGCCCAGTCAGTCATCAAAGCGCGACGTTTCTCCAGAAAATTGGATCGAGAGTAGGCGCTCTCGGTTTGCCCTCGCTCATCGTGTGCGAGTGCTAGTTCGCATATTTCTCGTGGGTAGTTTGTGCACTCTCCAGCCCAGTCGCGGAAGGTAGAGCGGAAGCCGTGACAAGTAACGCCGTCGTATTGAAGCTCTTCTTGAAGTAGCTTTCGCATGGCGTCAGCGTGCATTACTCCGGAGCGGCCTTGACCTGGAAATAAGTAAGAACTTTCATCAACCTTCGGGATTGATCGCAGAAACTCAATAACCTGTTCTGGTAGCGGAATTACAAACGCAGCGCGGGCCTTCATTCGTTCAGCGGAAAGGGACCAGGTACGATCTTTAAAGTCGAACTCATCCCACCGAGCTTGCCGGACCATGTGCGAGCGCGATCCAGTCATGATTAACAACTGCATTGCTTGAGCGTCACGAGTATTCATTGCTTGGAGTTGCTGAATTAACTTCGGAACGTCTTGCCAAGATATTGCGGCAAAGCTGGTTTGCTTCCTGGCTTTTTTCTTGTCGGCTCGGCTCAACAGGTTATCCAGATGGCCGCGCCAGCGAGCAGGGTTTTCACCCGTACGCCGGCCTCGTGCTTTCGCAGCGTCGAGGATCTGCTCTATTTGCGAGCGCACCTCATCAGCAGTGCGGTTCTTCGTGGCCCAAATAGGGCGAAGGACGGCGAGTACTTCATCGGTTCCGACTTTCGCTACCGGGACTTTTCCGATGCGGCTGAACACATGGATTTCTAGCTTACGAATCCAACCTCGCGCCCAACTGGCCGACCAGCCTGGGCTGTGAGCTTCGAAATACTCCCTGGCAACCTCCTCAAAAGTGGCGTTCTTTTCCTTGCTGCTCTTCTGGGCGGTTTGCAGGGCCTCGCGCTCAGCATCTCTGGCTGCGAGAGGATCAATGCCATCAAGAAGCTGGCGGCGATAGGTGGCGGTCTTGAGGCGCGCATCTTTGAGGCTGACCTGGGGAAAGCCACCGAGCCCCATTTCCCTGCGCCGACCTGTGAGCTGAAACCGCAGCACCCAGGATTTGCGGCCCGAGGCTTGCACCACCAGGCGTAGGCCATCGCCGTCCTCGTATGTGCCGGGCTTGTCGAGGTTATCGACCAGCTTTGCGTTCAGCTTTCCCATTGCTTGGCTCCTGTGGGGGATGTAGCGGAGTGATTTATACCCCCACTTATTCCCCCACTTTGAGCTGGATAGAGTCAAGCAAAATCAAACGAGTCTGGACGATAACCCTCTGTGAATCTGATTTATAGCCACGTGGCAAAAGGGATTAGAGATTTCTGTAAAAATAGATGGATTAAAACAGGGCCGACCATGTGCCGGGCTTTTTGTTCTGGGGTTCCCTTGTAGGAGCGGGCCATGCCCGCGATCGCGCGCATGGCGCGCTCCTACAGATTCGCTCCGTTCCGCGCCATCCTGCGTGGAGCGACGCGGGTCATTCCTTGTAGTAAACGATCTGGTTGCTGGTCGCCAGCAGCTCGCCCGCCTCGCTCCACAGCTCCGCCGACTGGTCGAAGAAGCCATTGCTGAAGGCCTGGCCACGGGCGTCACCGAGCAGGTAGCCGGTGCCGACTTCCGCCAGTTGCGCGAGGTCGGTGTGGAAGTAGGTGGTGATCGACACGGTGCCCGCCGGCACCGGGGTGGCGCGGCGCAGCCAGATGCGCGGGTAGAAGATGTCGCTCATCGCCGCCAGGGACAGGAAGTCCAGCGGGCGGGCCTGGGCGTCGCGCAGCCAGAGCTGGCTGCGGCTGTGGTCGCCACGGCCGTCCCAGTGGGTCGGAAGCGCGCCGCTGACGGCGCGCAGCTCGTACTGCTGCACCCAGGCCACGGCTTTGCCCGGCATGGTCATCCGCTCCAGTTCGCCGGCTGCGGGAGCCTGCGGCATGGGCAGGTCGCTCTGGCTCCAGGTCTCGCGGCGCAGGGCGGTGACCAGGGTGGCGGTGGTGGTGATCTGCTGCTCGCCGTTCTCGTCGGCCTGCAGCAGTTGCAGCAGCCAGTGCTGGGTGGAGCGGTTGGTGCGGACCGGCGTGGCCTGCACCTGGAAGGCACCGGCCACCACGGCGCTGGCGTAGTTGACCGTCAGCGAGAGCGGGCTGCCGAGCAGTTGCGGATGGCGTAGTGCGCCCTGCAGGAGGATCGCCGCAGTGATGCCACCGAAGGGGCCGACCATGTTCCAGTAGTCCTGGCTGGTGTGACCTTCGTAGAGGCCGGGCTGGCCTTCCACGGGGCGCAGGGCGACGGCGCGGTCGAACGGGTGCAGGGCGGTATCGGTCATGACTCTCTCGGCGCTTTCTGTTCTCGGGAGAGGAACTTTTAGGGGAAAGCGCCGAGGTGGGTCAAGCGAACCGATGGGTCAGGGTGTGACCTCGAAACGCAGGGTGCCGATCACCTGGCCGGCTTCGGTGAGCACCTGAACCTGCCAGTCGCCGACCGGATCGGACGGGAAGTTCTGCTTGTGCGTCCAGGCGCGGTAGCCGAGCTCGCGGCCGCCCTTGATATCCAGGGCGATGCGGTCGACCTCCTGGCCGTCCTTGCGCCAGGCGTGGTAGATGCGCTCGTTGAGACCGCGCGGCGCATTGATCGCGGTGTAGGCGTAGAGGCCCTGGCTCCTGATCTGCGCGAGACTCACCTTCTCCAGGCTGTCGCCGGGGGTGCGCTGGCTGTTGTCGAAGCTTTCGGTGACCGCCATCTCGGTCATCCACAGGGTCGAGGGCGGCACCCAGGCGCGGGCGAACCAGCCCACCGCACCGATCGACAGGGTCAGCCCGACCAGGGCGAGCCAGCGCCACCATTTGTGGATCTTCACGGTCACCGCCAGGCTCGGGAAGGACAGCAGCACGGCGATGCCCAGCGCCGCCTGGTAGCTCTGCGGGGTGCTCAGGTGAAGGATGATCGGCAGCGCGGTTAGCAGCACCGCGAACAGCGTCAGGGTGTGGTAGCCGAGGAAGGTCCAGCGCCGCACCGACAGCCACTTGTAGTAGATCGGGTCGGTGATCGCCATCACCCCGGCGAGCGCCAGCGCGCCGGTGAACAGGGCCTGGCCGCTGTTCCAGGTGGTGGTGATGAAGAAGAACGGCAGGCAGAAGAACAGGCTCTCCTGGTGGATCAGCTGGGTCGCGTAGCGCAGCAGCCCCGGTGGCACCTCCCAGCCGAAGCGGCGCTTGAAGCGGTCGGTGAGCAGGTTTTCCAGCATCAGCCAGACCCAGCTCACCAGCATGACGATGGCCATCACCCGGGCGAAGCCGGCGCGGTGACGGTCCACCATGATGAAGCTGAACACCCCGGAGCAGAAGCCGAACAGGGCGACGATGTGCGGGTAGCGCTGCAGCAGGCCGAGGACGAGGGTGATCAGGCGCTGCGCGCGCTCTTTCCAGATGAGCATGGGGCGGGGCGGGACAACGAAAACGAAAGGGGGCGAGATTGTAACCCCGGAGGTCGGCGCGGGGCACGGGGAGTGATGGGAGGGGATGGTCCTGGGCTTGGGAGCCTGCCTACAGGATTGCACCGGTGGCCATGCGGCTCTTGTAGGAGCGAGCTTGCTCGCGAACAGGACTCGCAGCTGGGCGGGTTCGCGAGCACGCTCGCTCCTACGAAAAGCGAAAAGCGAAAAGCGAAAAGCGAAAAGCGGCCTCAGTGCTGCCCGCTCAACTCTTCCCGTGCGTAATCGACGAACAGCTGCGCCGGCTTGGTCAGCTGGGCGCGCTTGAGCCAGGCGGCGACCAGGCCGGAGGCGCTGACGTCCTCGGCGATGTTCACCATCACTACCTTCTTGCCGTCGTAGGTGCACTCCGAGTGCGGGCGGGTCACCAGCACCGAGAAGCCGAAGCCCTGGCCGACCATGCCGCGCACCATCTCGATCGATGGCGAGCTGAAGGCGATGTGCGGGTTCAGCCCCAGTTCCTCGAAGATGCTCACGAAATAGGTACGACTTGGCTGCACATCGAGCAGGATCATCGGCTCCAGCGCCAGGTCGCGCAGGGATACCTTCTCCTGCTGGGCGAAGCGATGGTCTGCCGGCAGCAGCGCATAGGGGCGCTGGGCCTGCATCAGTGGATCGGTGGCGATGGTGCCGTCCAGGTCGTGGTCGTAGAGCAGCGCAAGGTCGAAGCGGCCGGCGGTCAGGCCCTGCACCAGCTCCTGCTGTTCACCGTCGCTGATGCGGATCTCCACGCCCGGATAGCGTTCACGGAAGCCCGCGATCAGGCGCGGCAGGTAGAGCGGGGCGACGGTCTCGAAGCAGCCGATGTCGATCTGCCCGGCCACCACGTCGTTGTCCGCCAGGGCGTTCTGCTCGAACTCATGGGCCATGCGCAGCAGCTCCTGCGCCTTGCGGTAGAAGCGCGCGCCGCTGGGGGTCAGGGAGACGCCCTGGGCGTGGTGGCGGATGAACAGCTGCACGCCGAAGCTCTCCTCCAGGCCCTTGATCGCCGTGGAGATGGACGGCTGCGCGATGTACAGCTTGCGCGACGCCTCGGCCACGCTGCCGCATTCCACGGTGGTCACGAAATACTTCAATTGCCGCAAGGTATAGGAAGCCACTGCACGCCTCGTTGATGCTTTTTTATACAAGATACCGTGTTGCGCCGGCCCGCGGGGATGGGCCATGGCGAAGATTTTCCTCGCTGGCGACCACATTTTTCATGGCCTTGACCGTCTGCTGCGTCCCGCCGGGCACGGGCATACTCCGGCGACCGCGCAATTCCCCTACACGCAGCTCGGAGTAAAGCTCATGCGCATCGCCCTGTGGCAGACCTGCGGACTTCCCGGTGACATCGCCGGCAATCTCGAACAGCTGGAACGCCAGGCCGACGCCGCCGCGGCGGCCGGCGCGCAGCTACTGCTGTGCCCGGAGCTGTGGTTGGGCGGCTACAACGTCCCGCAGCGCATGGCCGAGCTGGCCGAGGCGGCGGATGGCCCATCGGCGCGCTGCATCGGCGAGCTGGTGGCGCGGCGCCTGGGCATCGCCATCGCCTATGGCTACGCCGAGCGCCATCCCCAGGGCGGCAAGCCGTACAACTCGGTGCAGGTGATCGGCCCGAGCGGCGAACCCATCGCGCATTACCGCAAGACCCACCTGTTCGGCGCCATGGAAGCGGAGCTGTTCAGCGCCGGTGATCGCCTGGGGCTGCCCTTCGAGTACGCCGGCTGGCGCATCGGGCTGCTCAATGGCGTAGACCTGGAATACCCCGAGGCGGTGCGCACCCATGCCCTGAACGGCGCCGGACTGGTCCTGATTCCCACCGCGCTGACCCCGGAATACGCCGTGGTGTCGAGCGTGATCGCCCCGGCGCGGGCGCTGGAGAATCAGCTGTTCGTCGCCTGCTGCAGCCGTAGCGGGGTGGAGGAGGGGCTGCAGTTCCTCGGCGGCTCCTGCATCGCCGCGCCCGACGGCCAGCGGCTGGCGGTGGCCGGCTCGGGTGAGAGCATGCTGCTGGTGGACCTGGACCCGCACCAGCGGACCCATCTGACGGAGACCTTCCCCTACCTGCCAGGCCGCCGCCCGGAGCTGTACAGCGCGCTCACCCGCTGACGGGGAGCCCCGTAGCGGTGCGCCTCGAACCAGGCTGGTGCGGGCTGCCCAGCTTTTTCATATACCCCGAAGACAAATTTAATAATTTTCCTAGGCCGGGGCTTGGGCGACCATCGATTGCATATCCAGAACAACAAAGTCGCCCCGTGATGCGACTTGAAGCAGGAGTGCCTTGGTGTACGAGCTCAACGACTGGCAGCAGCGCGCTGCCCGGCAGACCTTCATCGACAGCGCCCTGATCGGCGGCCGCCGCGTGGCCGCTCGTGACGGTGCCACCTTCGCATCCGTCGACCCGGCGACCAACCGTCTGCTGGCGAATGTCGCCGCTTGCGGCGAGGCCGAAGTCGACGCCGCCGTGCGTGTCGCCCGCCAGGCCTTCGAGACCGGTCCCTGGGCGCGCATGGCGCCGCGCGAGCGCAAGGCCGTGCTGCTCAAGCTCGCCGAGCTGATGATGGTTCATCGCGACGAGCTGGCCCTGCTGGACACCCTGAACATGGGCAAGCCGGTCATGGATGCCTGGAACATCGACGTGCCCGGCGCCGCTGGCGTGTTCTCCTGGTACGCCGAAAGCCTCGACAAGCTCTACGACCAGGTTGCGCCGACCGCGCAGGACGCCCTGGCCACCATCACCCGCACCCCGCTGGGCGTGATCGGTGCCGTGGTGCCGTGGAACTTCCCCCTCGACATGGCCGCCTGGAAGCTGGCGCCGGCCCTGGCCGCCGGCAACTCCGTGGTGCTCAAGCCTGCCGAGCAGTCGCCGTTCTCCGCCCTGCGCCTGGCCGAGCTGGCGCTGGAAGCCGGCCTGCCCGAAGGCGTGCTGAACGTGGTCACCGGCCTGGGCGAAGCCGCCGGCAAGGCGCTGGGTCTGCACCCGGACGTAGACGCCCTGGTGTTCACCGGCTCGACCCAGGTCGGCAAGTACTTCATGCAGTATTCCGCCCAGTCCAACCTCAAGCAGGTCTGGCTGGAGTGCGGCGGCAAGAGCCCGAACCTGGTGTTCGCCGACTGCCGCGACCTCGATCTGGCCGCTGAAAAAGCCGCCTTCGGCATCTTCTTCAACCAGGGCGAAGTCTGCTCGGCCAACTCGCGCCTGCTGGTGGAGCGTTCGATCCACGACGAATTCGTCGAGCGCCTGATCGCCAAGGCCCGCAACTGGGCGCCGGGCGACCCGCTGAACCCGGCCAGCCGTGCCGGCGCCATCGTCGACGGCAAGCAGACCGCCGGCATCATGCGCTGCATCGACCAGGCCGCCAGCGACGGCGCCACGCTCGCTTGCGGTGGCCGCCAGCTGAGCTTCAACGGTTCCGACAACTTCATCGAGCCGACCATCTTCACCGGCGTGCGCCCGGAGCAGAGCCTGGCCCGCGACGAGGTGTTCGGCCCGGTGCTGGCGGTGATTCCGTTCGACAGCGAAGACGACGCCGTGCGCATGGCCAACGACAGCATCTACGGCCTGGCCGCCTCCCTGTGGAGCGACGACCTGCACCGTGCCCACCGCGTGGCGCGCCGCCTGAACGCCGGCACCGTGTCGGTGAACACCGTGGACGCCCTGGACCCGGCGATTCCGTTCGGCGGTGGCAAGCAGTCCGGTTTTGGCCGCGACCTGTCGCTGCACTCGTTCGACAAATACACCCAGCTGAAGACCACCTGGTTCCAGCTGCGCTGATTCCGGCCCGGACCCGACCCGCACACCCGTTGCGGGTTGTGGTCCGGCGGATCAAGCGAGAGATGCTCTACCCTGTTTTCGTACCCGAACCGCTCGAGACGGCCGGTGAGACTGCCCAGGTAAGTCCGTCGCCCTCGATCCCCTGCAATCCCCGATGGCCAGACGTACGCCTCGGGAACTTGGAGAACGTCGATGACCGACCAGATCAGACCGCAACGTGAAACCCGCGATTATCAGAAAGCGGACGCGGCTCACCACATTCATGCCTTCCTCGACCAGAAGGCGCTGAACGCCGAAGGCCCGCGCGTAATGGTGCGTGGTGAAGGCCTGCACCTGTGGGACAACGACGGCAACCGTTACCTCGACGGCATGTCCGGCCTGTGGTGCACCAACCTGGGCTACGGCCGCAAGGACCTGACCGCCGCCGCCACCGCGCAGCTGGATGAACTGCCCTACTACAACATGTTCTTCCACACCACCCACCCGGCGGTGATCGAGCTCTCCGAGACCCTCTTCAGCCTGCTGCCCGACCACTACAGCCACGCGATCTACACCAACTCCGGCTCCGAGGCCAACGAGGTGCTGATCCGTACCGTGCGCCGCTTCTGGCAGGTTGCCGGCAAGCCGCAGAAGAAGATCATGATCGGCCGCTGGAACGGCTACCACGGCTCCACCCTGGCGGCCACCGCCCTGGGCGGCATGAAGTTCATGCACGAGATGGGCGGCCTGATCCCGGACATCGCGCACATCGACGAGCCCTACTTCTTCGCTGCCGGCGGTGACCTGACCCCGGCCGAGTTCGGCCGTCGCTGCGCGCTGCAGCTGGAAGAGAAGATCCTCGAACTGGGCGCGGAAAACGTCGCCGGCTTCATCGCCGAGCCGTTCCAGGGCGCCGGCGGCATGATCTTCCCGCCGGAAAGCTACTGGCCGGAAATCCAGCGCATCTGCCGTCAGTACGACGTGCTGCTGTGCGCCGACGAAGTGATCGGCGGCTTCGGCCGTACCGGCGAGTGGTTCGCCCACCAGCACTTCGGCTTCCAGCCCGACACCCTGTCCATCGCCAAGGGCCTGACCTCCGGCTACATCCCCATGGGCGGCCTGGTGCTGAGCAAGCGCATTGCCCAGACCCTGGTGGAAGAGGGCGGCGTGTTCGCCCACGGCCTGACCTACTCCGGCCACCCGGTGGCGGCGGCGGTAGCCGTGGCCAACCTGCGCGCGCTGCGTGACGAGGGCTGGGTCAACCAGGTGAAGAACGACACCGGTCCGTACCTGCAGCAGTGCCTGCGCGAAGTCTTCGGCAACCACCCGCTGGTGGGCGACATCCAGGGCGCCGGCTTCGTCGCCGCGCTGCAGTTCGTCCAGGACAAGGCCACCCGCAAGCGCTTCGACAACGAAAACGACATCGCCTGGCGCTGCCGCACCATCGGCTTCGAGGAGGGCCTGATCATTCGCTCCACCCTCGGCCGCATGATCATGGCGCCGGCGCTGGTCGCAGGCCGTGCCGAGATCGACGAGCTGGTCGAGAAGACCCGCCGCGCGGTCGACCGCACTGCCCAGGAAATCGGCGTGCTCTAAGGCGCCCCGTGGGCCCCGGCTTGCTCGCGAGCAAGCCGGGGCCCGCAAAAAGCTATTCCAACAACAACGCCGCGAGCGCAACGACGCCCGCGCGATGGAACCCCTTAAGGCCGGCTTCTGGCCGGCTGCTGCCCAGCAACACAACAACGCCAATCGGCTGTGGGAGTTCGTTCCATGTATCCGTCCTTGCTTAAACACGCAACCCTGTCCTGCGCCCTGCTCGCCACTGCCATTGCCGGCAGTGCCCAGGCGCAATCGCAAAGCCTGACCGTGATCTCTTTTGGCGGCGCCACCAAGGCTGCCCAGGAACAGGCCTATTTCAAACCTTTCGAAGCCAGCGGTGCCGGAAAGATCGTCGCCGGCGAGTACAACGGCGAGATGGCCAAGGTGAAGGCCATGGTTGACGTCGGCAAGGTCACATGGGATGTGGTTGAAGTAGAAAGCCCCGAGCTGCTGCGCGGCTGCGACGAGGGCCTGTTCGAGCACATCGATCCGAAGGCCATCGGTGACGAGGCGCAGTTCGTCCCCGGCACCCTGAGCGAGTGCGGCGTGGCCACCTACGTCTGGTCGATGGTGATGGCCTACAACAGCGCCAAGGTCGCCAAGGCTCCGCAGACCTGGGCCGACTTCTGGAACACCACCGAATATCCGGGCAAGCGCGGCCTGCGCAAGGGCGCCAAGTACACCCTGGAAATCGCCTTGCTGGCCGACGGCGTGAAGCAGGAAGACCTGTACAAGGTGCTGGGTACTAAGGAAGGCGTCGACCGCGCCTTCGCCAAGCTCGACCAGCTCAAGTCCAACATTCAGTGGTGGGAAGCCGGCGCGCAACCGCCGCAGTGGCTGACCGCCGGTGACGTGGTGATGAGCGCCGCTTACAACGGCCGTATCGCCGCCGCCCAGAAAGAGGGCGTGAAGCTCGGCATCGTCTGGCCGGGCAGCCTGTACGACCCGGAATACTGGGCCGTGGTGAAGGGCACCCCGAACAAGGCGCTGGCCGAGAAGTTCATCGCCTTCGCCAGCCAGCCGCAGACCCAGAAGGTCTTCTCCGACAACATCCCCTACGGCCCGGTCAACAAGGGCACCCTGGACCTGCTGCCGGCTGACGTGCGCAACGCACTGCCCACCGCGCCGGCCAACCTGGAAGGCGCCCGCGCCGTCGATTCCGCATTCTGGGTCGACCACGGCGAGGAACTGGAACAGCGCTTCAACGCCTGGGCGGCGCACTGATCCCGTCCTGACTCGTGCCCGGCGTCCGCGCCGGGCACTTGCCCTGCATCACCCGCGTGAGAACTCCAATGACAACGACGCAAAACTCGTCGGCGACTCTGGAGCTGAGCACCATTCAGCCCATTGCCGCCCATGAACGTCACGGCCGTGCCCGTGATCTTTTCACCATCTGGTTCGGCAGCAACATCATGCTGCTCACCGTGGTCACCGGTGCGCTGGCCGTCACCGTGTTCAAGCTGCCGTTCTTCAGCGCCGTGCTGGCGCTGGTGCTCGGCCACCTGGTCGGCGGGATCTTCATGGCCCTGCACTCGGCCCAGGGCCCGCAACTGGGCGTGCCGCAGATGGTGCAGACCCGCGGCCAGTTCGGCTCCTTCGGTTCGCTGCTGGTGGTCGCCCTGGTGGTGATCATGTACCTGGGCTTCTTCGCCTCCAACCTGGTGCTCGGCGGCCAGACCCTGAGCGCGCGCTTCCCGGCGATCAGCACCAACGAGGGCATCCTCGCGGTCGGTGCTCTGAGCGTCATCGCAACCATCTTCGGTTACCGCCTGATCCACGGTTACACCCGGCTGATGTGCTGGCTGTCCGGTGCGGTGCTGCTGGTCTGCTTCGTCTGGCTGCTATTCGTCCACGGCCTGCCGGCGGACCTGCTGCAGCGTAACCAGACCACCATCCCCGGCTTCCTCGGCGCGCTGTCCATCGCCGCCCTCTGGCAGCTGGCCTATGCGCCCTACGTTTCCGACTACTCGCGCTACATGCCGCAGGGCACCGGTTCGCGCACGGCCTTCTGGTCCAGCTACTGGGGCTGCTGCCTGGGTTCGATCCTGCCGATGCTGCTCGGTGTGTTGGTCGGCCTGGCGGTCGGTGAGGGCGACGTGATCGCGGGCCTGATCGAGATGACCGGCGGCTTCAGCGCCGTGATGGTCGCGGTGTTCTCCTTCGGCATCGCCGCCACCAACTCGATGAACCTGTATTGCGGCACGCTCTCGACCATCACCGTCGGCCAGACCCTGATCCCGGCCTGGACCGCGAAAGCCGGCTGGCGCGCGGTGATCGCCCTGGCGCTGTTCGGTGGCTCGCTGGCCATCGCCCTGCTCGGCCAGGACAATTTCATGGCCAACTACACCAACTTCATCCTGCTGCTGCTCTACGTGCTGGTGCCCTGGAGCGCGATCAACCTGGTCGACTACTACCTGGTGGCCCACGGCGAGTACGACGTGCTGTCGTTCTTCCGCCGCGACGGCGGCATCTACGGCACCTTCAACTGGACCGCGGTGAACTGCTACATCTTCGGCATCCTGGTGCAGATTCCCTTCATGTCCACCGCGCTCTACACCGGCCCGGCCGCCCAGGCCATGAACGGTGCGGACATCTCCTGGGTGGTCGGCCTGGGCGTGGTCTCGCCGGTCTACTGGCTGTTCAGCCGCAAGCGTCAACAAAGCCTGAAGGTGGCCCGCGCATGAGCCGCCGTACCGGATTCTTCTTCGACGAACGCTGCTTCTGGCACGCCACCGGGCTGCACGCGCTGATCCTCCCGGTCGGTGGCTGGTTGCAACCTCCAGTGAGCGGCGGCCATGCCGAATCGCCCGAGAGCAAGCGCCGGCTGAAGAGCCTGATGGACGTCTCCGGCCTCAGCGCCCAGCTCACGCTTTCCAGCGCGCCCATGGCCAGCGAGGAAGACCTGCTGCGAGTGCATCCGGCGAGCTACCTGGAACGCTTCAAGGCCTACAGCGAAGTCGGTCACGGCGACATGGGCGAGGAAACCATGGTCAGCCATGGCACCTACGACATCGCCCGGCAGTCGGCGGGCCTGACCATCGCCGCGGTTGACGCGGTGCTGCGCGGCGAGCTGGACAACGCCTACGCGCTGTCCCGTCCGCCGGGTCACCACTGCCTGCCCGATCGCGGCATGGGCTTCTGCTACCTGGCGAATATCGCCGTGGCGGTGGAGACGGCCAAGGCGCGCCACGGCATCAAGCGCGTGGCGGTGCTGGACTGGGACGTGCACCACGGCAACGGCACCGAGGCGATCTTCTACGGCCGCGATGACGTGCTGACCCTGTCGATCCACCAGGCCGACTGCTACCCCACCGGTACCGGCGCGGTGGACGATATCGGTGAGGGTGCGGGCAAGGGCTACAACCTCAACGTGCCGCTCTATCCGGGCAGTGGCGATGACGCCTATCGCGTGGCCATGGAAACCATCATCGTGCCGGCGCTGGAGCGCTTCCAGCCCGAGCTGATCGTGGTTGCCAGCGGCTTCGACGCCAACGGCGTGGACCCGCTGGCGCGCATGCTCGCCCACAGCGAGACCTTCCGCTTCATGACCGCCGCCGTGCGTGACGCCGCCGAGCGCCTGTGCGATGGCCGCCTGGTGGTGGTGCACGAGGGTGGTTACGCGGAAGCCTACGTGCCGTTCTGCGGCCACGCGGTGATCGAGGAAATGGCCGGCGTGCGCACCGAAGTGGTCGATCCCTTCCTGCCGATGCTCGAAGGCCAGCAGCCGGACGCGGACTTCCGCGCCTTCCAGCGCCAGGCCCTGGCGCGGATGGCGGAGAAGCTGCTGGGCTGACGTCGAACGCCTTCGTAGGGCGCATGACGCCTCAAGCGTCATCCGCCTTCGGCGGTGTAGCATCCGGGCAAAAAAGAGGGAGCCTTGCGGCTCCCTTGGAGAGACGACCGCGGTAGTGGGACCGCGGCCGGGGGCTGTTGCGCCGTCAGGCGGCGCGGAAAATGTTGTGCGGGTCGATGACGAATTTCTTCGGCACGCCGGCATCGAACTCGCCATAGCCCTTCGGCGCGTCGTCCAGGGTGATGACTTCCACCCCGACGATGTCGGCGATCTTGATGCGATCCCACATGATGGCCTGCATCAGTGCACGGTTATACTTCATCACCGGGGTCTGGCCGGTGTGGAAGGTGTGCGACTTGGCCCAGCCCAGGCCGAAGCGGATGCTCAGCGCGCCGTGCTTGGCGGCGTCATCCACCGCACCCGGATCTTCGGTGACGTACAGGCCCGGAATGCCGATCTTGCCGGCAACGCGAACCACGCCCATCAGCGAGTTGAGCACGGTGGCCGGAGCCTCGTGCTGCGATCCGGAATGGCCATGGCCACGGGCTTCGAAGCCCACCGCGTCGACCGCGCAGTCCACTTCCGGCTCGCCCAGCAGATCGGCGATCTGCTCGTGCAGCGGGGTGTCCTTGGACAGGTCGGCGATTTCGAAGCCCTGGGCCTTGGCATGGGCCAGGCGGGTCGGGTTGACGTCACCGACGATCACCACGGCGGCGCCCAGCAGGCGGGCCGAGGCGGCGGCGGCAAGACCCACCGGACCTGCGCCGGCGACGTAGACGGTGCTGCCCGGACCAACGCCGGCGGTGACCGCGCCGTGGTAACCGGTGGGCAGGATGTCGGAGAGGCAGGTCAGGTCGCGGATCTTCTCCATCGCCAGCTCGCGGTTCGGCAGCTTCAGCAGGTTGAAGTCGGCGTAGGGGACCATCACGTATTCGGCCTGGCCACCGACCCAGCCGCCCATGTCGACGTAGCCGTAGGCACCGCCGGCACGAGACGGGTTGACCGTCAGGCAGACGCCGGTGTGCTGCTCCTTGCAGGTACGGCAGTGGCCGCAGGCGACGTTGAACGGCACCGAGACCAGGTCGCCGATCTTCATGGTTTCGACGCCGCGGCCGATCTCCACCACCTCACCGGTGATCTCGTGGCCCAGCACCAGGCCGACAGGTGCGGTGGTACGACCGCGCACCATGTGCTGGTCGGAGCCGCAGATGTTGGTGGAGACGACGCGCAGGATCACCCCGTGATCGATCTGCTTGCCCTGTGGGTCCTGCATCTTCGGATAGGGGATGTTCTGTACTTCGACCTTGCCCGGGCCGAGATAAACCACACCACGATTGCCAGACATACGCATTCCTCATTGTGTTTGTGGGTACAAATGCGGGCACTACGGCCACACGGTTTTGCACTGGGATGTCGTGTGTTGCGCGACAGGGCCGGGATTGCTGGCAGCCGGCGGTCCGTCGGTGTTGCTCGGGTTTCTGGGTCCCCGCGTTCGCGGGGACCCAGTGAAAAGAGCGTCTCCCCTGTAAGCGGGGGACCGTAGGGCGGATGAACTCCATCCGCTGTCCGGGTTGGCATGGCGGATAACGCCTGCGGCGTTATGCGCCCTACGGGAGTGGCGCGGTTACAGCACCACTGTCCGGTTGGCATTCAGGAAGACACGTTTCTCGATGTGGTAGCCCACGGCTTTCGCCAGGGTCAGGCACTCCACGTCGCGGCCCTTGGCGATCAGGTCCTCGGGGTAGTGGGAGTGATCCACCGGCTCGACGCCCTGGGCGATGATCGGACCCTCGTCGAGGTCGTTGTTGATGTAGTGGGCGGTGGCGCCGACCAGCTTCACGCCCTTCTGGTAGGCCTGGTGGTAAGGCTTGGCGCCCTTGAAGCCGGGCAGCAGCGAGTGGTGGATATTGATCGCCCAGCCATCCAGACGCCGGCACAGCTCGGGGGAGAGCACCTGCATGTAGCGGGCGAGGATCACCAGTTCGGCACCGGATTGTTCGATCACCTGCCAGACCTTCGCCTCCTGCGCGCCCTTGTCGTTCGGGTCGAGGGGGAAGTGGTGGTAGGGGATGCCATGCCAGCGGGCGAGCGGTTCCAGGTCCGGGTGGTTGGAGACCACCGCCATTACGTCCATCGGCAACTGGCCGATGCGCTGGCGGTAGAGCAGGTCGTTCAGGCAGTGGTCGGCCTTGGAGACCATGATCACCACCTTGCTGCGGTAGCCCGGCGGGGTCAGCTCGACGTTCATCTGGAAGGGCGAGACGCGGTCGGCGAGGCCGGCGCGGAAGGCCGTTTCGTCGAAGCCGTCGCCGGCACGGAACTCGATGCGGATGAAGAAGCGCTGCGCCAGGCGGTCATCGAACGAGTGGTGCTCGGTGACGTAGCAGCGCTGTTCGAACAGGTAGCGCGTGACCACGTCGACCGTGCCCAGCAGGCTCGGACTGTCGGCGGTGAGAATCCAGGTATCGGGTGTGCGGCTCATGGTCTGGCTCCGATCGGAGAGTGCCCCCTCTCCCGGTGGGAGAGGGGGCCTGGGTACCACTTATGCGGCGACTTGCAGGCCGTACTCGGCGCAGGAGTCCTGCAGCCACAGCCAGAAGTAGTCGGAGAAGCTGCGGCGCACCACCAGCTCCCAGGTGTTCTCGCCGGTGTGGCGGATCACCAGCTGGGACTTGGCGAAGATGGTGCCGACCGCCTTGCCCACCGGGAAATTGCTCGGGTGCACGTCGTAGCTGGTGGACTTCATCAGCACTTCGCGGACCTTGGCGCCTTCCAGCTCCAGCAGGGTCTGGCCGCCGCTGACGTTGATCACCGAGTAGTGCAGGTCTTCGCCCAGGGCCTTGCGCAGGCTCTGTTCGACGGCGAACTCCTGGCCACCGGGGACGATCAGCAGCCACTCGTCCGGGCCGAGCCACTGCAGCGAGGTGTCGCCCTTGGCCACCAGGGTCAGGGCTACCGGCAGCTCCAGGCCCAGGGCTTTTTTCACGCCGGCGGCGAAGGCCGGGTCGTGGGCGTCGCCGCGCAGGGTCAGGTGGCCGAGGAATTTCTTCTCGCGCAAGGTCACACCGGCGTTGGCCACCTTGCGGTTGGCGAGCTTGTCCAGCTCGGCGTGGTGCAGGGGCGATTCGGCCTGGATGCCGGCTTCGGGGCGCTGTTCGTAGAGATTGGCTTTGCTCATGTTCTGTTCACCTTGGGGCGCGGCGCGCCTGGGAAATCGGTCAGCCCGCTCCGATCACGGAGCGGGCGCGGGAGGGGCGTGCCCCTCCGATCAATCCACGTTCTGCCGTTCCCCTTTCGGGTCGTAGAACACCGAGCCGCAGATTTCCGCCTCGATCACACGGCCATCGGCCAGCGGGGCGTAGACCTTCTCGCCCATGCGCTTGAGACCGCCCTTGACCACCGCCAGGGCGAAGCCGTAGCCGAGGCTGCTGCTCATGTAGCTGGAGGTGACGTGACCGACCATGTTCATCGGGATCGATTGCTGGGTGTTGAACACCAACTGCGCACCCTCGGGCAGCACGTCCATCGGGTTGGTGGGCTTGAGGCCGACCAGCTGCTTGCGGTCCTCGCGCTGGCAGTCGGCGCGGTTCATGCCGCGCCAGCCGATCCAGGAGAACGGCTTGGTGCGACCCACCGCCCAACCCATGTTCAGGTCGTCCGGGGTCACCGAGGCGTCGGTGTCCTGGCCGACGATGATGAAACCCTTCTCGGCGCGCAGGACGTGCATGGTCTCGGTGCCGTACGGAGTCAGGTTGTACTTGGCGCCGGCGGCGACCATGGCTTCCAGTACACCCATGGCGTAGTTGGCCTGGATGTTCACCTCGTAGGAGAGCTCACCGGTGAAGGAGATGCGGAACACCCGCGCCGGTACGCCGGCGACCTTGCCTTCCTTCCAGGTCATGAAGGGGAAGGCGTCCTTGTCCAGGTCGATGTCGGTGATCTCGCCCAGCAGCTTGCGGCTGTTGGGGCCGGACAGGGTCAGGGTGGCCCAGTGGTCGGTGACCGAGGTGAAGTACACCTTCAGCTCCGGCCATTCGGTCTGGTGGTACAGCTCCAGCCATTCCATCACGCGGGCGGCGCCGCCGGTGGTGGTGGTCATGACGAAGTGGTTGTCGGCCAGGCATGCGGTCACGCCGTCGTCGAAGACCATCCCGTCTTCCTTGCACATCAGGCCGTAGCGGGCCTTGCCCACGTCCAGCTTGGTCCAGGCGTTGGTGTAGACGCGGTTGAGGAACTCGCGGGCGTCCGGGCCCTGGATGTCGATCTTGCCCAGGGTCGATGCGTCCAGCAGGCCGACGCTCTCACGCACAGCGCGGCACTCGCGGGCCACGGCGGCGTGCATGTCTTCGCCACGCTTGGGGAAGTACCACGGGCGCTTCCACTGGCCGACGTCCTCGAATTCGGCGCCGTTCTTCACGTGCCAGGCGTGCAGGGCAGTGAAGCGCACGGGTTCGAACAGGTGGCCGCAGTGACGGCCGGCGACGGCGCCGAAGGTCACCGGGGTGTAGTTCGGGCGGAACATGGTGGTGCCGGTGTCGGCGATGCTCTTGCCCTGGGCGCGGGCGGCGATGGCCAGGCCGTTGATGTTGCCGAGCTTGCCCTGGTCGGTGCCGAAGCCCAGCGCGGTGTAGCGCTTGACGTGCTCGATGGACTCGAAGCCCTCGCGGCAGGCCAGCTCGATGGCGGCGGCGGTGACGTCGTTCTGGGTATCGACGAACTGCTTGGGTGCGCGGGAGGTGGACTTCTCGTGGGGCACCTGGAACAGCGCGAGGGTGGCTTCCTCGGCGCGCTCGGAAGCGGCCGGCAGGTCGCCTTCCATCGCCTTGAAGCCGGCATCGACAGCCGCCTGGCTGCCGGCCTGGTAGCCGTCGGCCAGGGCGTCGGCGAGACGGAACACGCCGTTCACCGCGCCGGCGCAGATGCGCTTCTGGAAGGCCAGGCCGGGAACGAAGGCGAGGATGTCTTCACGCCATTCCGGCTTGCCGCCCAGGTGGGACGCCAGGTGCACCACCGGGCTGTAGCCGCCGGAGCTGGCGATCAGGTCGCAGTCCAGCCATTCGCCTGGGGCGTTGACCTTCATGCGGAAGGTATCGATCGAGGCGACCTTGGCACCGGTCACTCGCTTGTTGCCGCGGGCTTCGATCACCGAGCTGCCGGTGATGACGCGCATGCCGCGCTTGCGCACTTCCTCGACCCACTGGCCCTGCGGGTTGGGGCGCGCATCGGCGATGGCGACCACCTGCAGGCCGGCTTCCTGCCAGTCCAGGGCGACGCGGTAGGCGTAGTCGTTGTTGGTGGACAGCACCAGCTTCTTGCCCGGTGCCACGCCGTAGCGGCGCACATAGGTGGAGACGGCGCCGGCCAGCATGTTGCCCGGCACGTCGTTGTTCGCGTAGACCAGCGGACGCTCGTGGGCGCCGGCGGCCAGCACCACGCGCTTGGCGCGGACGCGGTGCACGCGCATGCGCACCTGGCCCAGCGGGGCGGTCTCGCCCAGGTGGTCGGTACGGCGCTCGTGGATGGTGAGGAAGTTGTGGTCGTGGTAGCCGTTGACGGTGGAGCGCGGCAGCAGGATCACGTCCGGGTTGCCTTCCAGCTCGGCGATGGCCTTGCCCACCCACTCCTCGGCCGGCTTGCCGTCGAGGGTTTCGCGGGTGTCGAGCAGGCTGCCGCCGAACTCTTCCTGTTCATCGGCGAGGATCACCCGCGCGCCACTGCGCGAGGCGGCCAGGGCAGCGGCGAGGCCTGCCGGGCCTGCGCCGACGATCAGTACGTCGGCGTGGTGGTTCATCCAGTCGTAGCTGTCCGGGTCCACTTCGGTGGGCGCGCGACCCAGGCCCGCGGCCTTGCGGATGTACTTCTCGTAGGTCAGCCACATGGACTGCGGGTACATGAAGGTCTTGTAGTAGAAGCCGGGCGGCATCATCTTGCCGCCGACCTTGCCGAAGATCCCCATCAGGTCGTTCTGCACGTTCGGCCAGCCGTTGGTGGCGCTGGCCACCAGGCCGTTGTACAGCGCCTGCTGGGTAGCGCGGACGTTGGGTACCTGGGTCGCTTCGCGCGAGCCGATCTGCAGGATGGCGTTGGGCTCTTCGGCGCCGGCGGCGACGATGCCGCGCGGGCGGGAGTACTTGAAGCTGCGACCGAGGATGTCGACGCCGTTGGCCAGCAGCGCGGCGGCCAGGGTGTCACCGGCGAAGCCCTGGTAGGTCTCGCCGTTGAAGGTGAAGGTCAGCGACTTGCTGCGGTCGATGCGACCGCCACGGGAAAGGCGATTGATCTGGCTCATTAGGCCTTCTCCACGGCGGGCTGGGAAGCGGATTTCTTCTCGGAATCAGCGGCGGTCACGCCGGGTTTTTCGCCGATCTTGTAGGTTTCGAGAATTTCGTAGGTCACCGTGTGACGGGTGACGTTGAAGTACTGGCGGCAACCGGCGGCGTGTACCCACAGCTCGTGGTGGATACCGCGCGGGTTGTCGCGGAAGAACATGTACTCGCCCCATTCCGCGTCGGTGCAGGCAGAGGGGTCGAGCGGGCGCGGGATGTGCGCCTGGCCCTTGGCGTGGAATTCCTCTTCGGAACGCAGCTCGCCGCAGTGGGGGCAGAAGATATGAAGCATGGTGAGGCCCTCTTAGTGAGCTACGGCGGCAGCGCCGTGTTCGTCGATCAGCGCGCCGGTGTGGAAGCGTTCGATGGAGAAGGGCGCGGCCAGCGGATGCGGCTCGCCCTTGGCCAGGGTCGCGGCGAAGACGTTGCCCGAGCCGGGGGTGGCCTTGAAGCCGCCGGTGCCCCAGCCGCAGTTGAAGAACAGGTTCTTCACCGGGGTCTTGCCGATGATCGGGCAGGCGTCCGGGGTGGTGTCGACGATGCCGCCCCACTGGCGGTTCATGCGTACGCGGGACAGCACCGGGAACATCTCGACGATGGCCTGCAGGGTGTGCTCGATCACCGGGTACGAGCCGCGCTGGCCGTAGCCGTTGTAGCCGTCGATGCCGGCGCCGATGACCAGGTCGCCCTTGTCCGACTGGCTGATGTAGCCGTGCACGGCGTTGGACATGATCACGCTGTCGATGATGGGTTTCAGCGGCTCGGAAACCAGGGCCTGCAGCGGGTGCGATTCGATCGGCAGGCGGAAGCCGGCGAGCTTGGCCATGTGCCCGGAGTTACCGGCGGTGACCACGCCGACGCGCTTGGCGCCGATGAAGCCGCGGTTGGTCTCGACGCCGATGACCGCGCCATCCTGCTTGCGGAAGCCGATCACTTCGGTCTGCTGGATCAGGTCCACGCCCAGGGCGTCGGCGGCACGGGCGAAGCCCCAGGCCACGGCATCGTGACGGGCCACGCCGCCGCGACGCTGCACGGTGGAGCCCATGACCGGGTAGCGGGCGCTCTTGGTGCAGTTCAGGTAGGGAATCTCTTCGGCCACCTGCTGCGCGTTGAGCAGTTCGCCGTCCACGCCGTTCAGGCGGTTGGCGCTGACGCGGCGTTCGCCGTCACGCATGTCCTGCAGGGTGTGGCAGAGGTTGTAGACGCCACGCTGGGAGAACATGACGTTGTAGTTCAGGTCCTGGGACAGGCCTTCCCACAGCTTCATGGCGTGTTCATAGAGCAGCGCGGACTCGTCCCACAGGTAGTTGGAACGCACGATGGTGGTGTTGCGCGCGGTGTTGCCGCCGCCCAGCCAGCCCTTCTCGATCACCGCGACGTTGGTGATGCCGTGTTCCTTGGCCAGGTAGTAGGCCGTGGCCAGGCCGTGGCCGCCGCCGCCGACGATGACTACGTCGTAGACCGGCTTGGGCGTGGGCGTGCGCCACATGCGTTGCCAGTTCTCGTGGTGGCTCAGGGAGTGCTTGAGCAGGCCGAAGCCGGAATAGCGTTGCATGTCGATGCTCCTGATCTTTTGCTCCCCTTCCCGAGGGAAGGGGGTAGGGTGAGGGTTGCGGCGCTGGGGTCGGGACCGATGTTTCCCTCACCTGCCCTTGGGGCGCCGTCTCCGCGAGGAGACGGGAAAACTCAACGGTAGACCGGGAAGTCCGCGCACAGGCCGGCGACCTGGGTGGCCACCTTGGCCTCCACGTCGGCGTCGCCCAGGTGGTCCAGCACATCGCAGATCCAGCCGGCCAGCTCGCGGCACTGGCTTTCCTGCAGGCCACGGGTGGTGACCGCCGGAGTGCCGATGCGGATGCCGGAGGTGACGAACGGGCTCTGCGGGTCGTTCGGCACGGCGTTCTTGTTCACGGTGATGCCGACGCGGCCGAGGGCGGCGTCCGCTTCCTTGCCGGTCAGGCCCTGCTTCACCAGGCTGATCAGCATCAGGTGGTTGTCGGTGCCGCCGGAGACCACGTCGTAGCCGCGACCGATGAATACCTCGGCCATGGCCTTGGCGTTCTGGATCACCTGGGCCTGGTAGTCCTTGAAGCCGGGTTCCAGCGCTTCCTTGAAGCACACCGCCTTGGCGGCGATCACGTGCATCAGCGGGCCGCCCTGGGCGCCGGGGAAGACGGCGGAGTTGAGCTTCTTCTCGATCTCTTCGTTGGACTTGGCCAGGATCAGGCCGCCACGCGGACCACGCAGGGTCTTGTGGGTGGTGGTGGTGACCACGTCGGCGTAGGGCAGCGGGTTCGGGTAGAGGCCCGCGGCGACCAGGCCGGCGACGTGGGCCATGTCGACGAACAGCAGCGCCCCGACCTTGTCGGCGATGGCGCGGAAGCGCGGGAAGTCGAGGGTCTTCGAATAGGCGGAGAAGCCGGCGACGATCATCTTCGGCTTGTGCTCCACGGCCAGGCGCTCGACTTCGTCGTAGTCGATCAGCCCGGTGGCGGTGTTCAGGCCGTACTGCACGGCGTTGTACAGCTTGCCGGAGGAGGAGACCTTGGCGCCGTGGGTCAGGTGGCCGCCGTGGGCCAGGCTCATGCCGAGGATGGTGTCGCCGGCATTGAGCAGTGCCAGGTAGACGGCGGCGTTGGCCGAGGAGCCGGAGTGCGGCTGGACGTTGGCGTAGTCGGCGCCGAACAGCTGTTTGGCGCGGTCGATGGCCAGCTGCTCGACCTTATCGACGTGCTCGCAGCCACCGTAGTAGCGCTTGCCCGGATAGCCTTCGGCGTACTTGTTGGTCAGCCCGCTGCCCTGGGCCTGCATGACGCGCTTGCTGGTGTAGTTCTCCGAGGCGATCAGCTCGAGGTGGTCCTCCTGGCGGGCCTCCTCGGCATCCATCGCCGCGAGCAGTTCGTCGTCATAGCCCTGGATCTGGTCGTGCTTGCTGAACATCGCTGGGTCTCCCTGCGGCGCGGGACGCGCGCCAATGGCTGGTGCAGGGCCGAGTGGCCCTCTTGACTGCGATGGTATGACTGGCCCTGCGGACCCAGATGCCTATGTACGCCACGGCTAGGTGCGTTTGCGACATGGCGCGGATGGCGCAGAAGCGACCCGGCGCGTGGAATTGCCCGAGGCAGCGGGTCAGAATGCGACATGCCCGCGCCAGGACGGCGCCGCCTGCGGAGCTTTGGAGATGAAGCGCTTCCTTCTACCTGTGTCGCTGTGCCTTGCCCTGCTGCCCCAGGTGTCGGCGTGGGGCATGTCGCGGCTGTTCGACGGCGAGGCGACGGTCTGGATGCGCGGCGAGACGCTGTGCTTTGGCGACGTGGCCTTCAAGTCGCCCGGCCTGTTCTTCAACCGTACGCTTGCGGTCGATGAACGGCAGGTCGCGGTGCACTTCATCGAGGTGTCCCGCGAACCCTACGAATCCTATTGGGCGACAGGCGGGGTAGACGTTGCCCGTGGCGCGCCGCTGCGCAGCGATACCTGCTTCGCCTACGGGCAGGCGATTGCCGGCTTCAAGGAAAAGGCGCCGGCGCGACCGCTGACGCCCGGCATGTACAGCGTCACCGTCAGTGGGCACGACAGCGCCGGTGACGGCGCACGGGCCACCTTCATGAAGACCTTCTGCCTCGAATCGCGCGCGGATGGCCTGGCGGTGATCGACGCCGGCTATGACGAGAAGCTGGGCCGCTGGCGCTGCAAACCCTCGCAATGAAGCTGCCGATAGGAACCGTCAGGACAAGGGACTAAACTGCGCCTCTCCGAAATGCGAGGACGCCATGAACCGTTCCCTGACTCTGCTTTCCGCCCTGCTGGTCGCCGCGACCCTGCAGGGCTGCGGTGACGACAGCAAGCCCGCCAAGGCCCAGGCCCCCG
This sequence comes from Pseudomonas sp. SCB32, assembly GCF_009189165.1. Taxonomy (NCBI): domain Bacteria; kingdom Pseudomonadati; phylum Pseudomonadota; class Gammaproteobacteria; order Pseudomonadales; family Pseudomonadaceae; genus Pseudomonas; species Pseudomonas sp. SCB32. The sequence goes on along the minus strand of NZ_CP045118.1, from coordinate 6,089,682 downwards.
AAGCCGCCAGCACGGCCGCCGCCGCGCCGGCCGGTGACAGCTGCACCGGCCACGTGCTGGAAAAGGCGCTGCCGCCGACCAAGGCTATCTACGGCTATCCCTACCTCTCCCGCGAGTGCGGCTATGACGACGCCACCATCGTCTATGGCAAGACCGACGGCACCCAGCGCCTGGTCGTGACCCTCACCGACACTGGCATGCCGGCGCCGGGCGCCGACCAGCAGGGCGAGGCCGCCAAGCGCTACCTGGCCGCCCAGGCCAAGCTGCGCGACACCACCAGCAAGAACGTCTCGCTGCTCAACCAGGCGCGCCAGGCCGCACTGCAGAACGGCACCGCCGCGCAGTTCGGCGGCGAGCAGTACCTGCCGGTGATCGACAGCACCCGCATGGGCGACCCGCTGGCGATCAGCGTGCCGGCGCCGGACGACAAGACTGGCGAATCCAGCCTGACCGGCCTGATCAAGGGGCGCTATGTGCTCAACATGAGCTCGCCGGACAAGCCCAACGGCGGCACCGCCCAGGCCCTGCGCGAATTGTTCGTACCCATCTCCGAACAGATGGCGCTGACCAAGCTGCCCTGATCCACCGCAAGGCCTCTCGGATAGAGAGGCCCCGCGCTCCCTCCGGCGGCGAGCGACCATCCGTTGCTACGCTGCTGCCAGACGTACAACGTTTTTCGAGGCCGCCCCATGACCGACAACACCCAGCAGTTCGCCAGCGACAACTATTCCGGTATCTGCCCCGAAGCCTGGGCCGCCATGGCCGAGGCCAACCGCGGCCACGAGCGCGCCTACGGCGACGACCAGTGGACCGCCCGCGCCTCCGACTACTTCCGGGAGCTGTTCGAGACCGACTGCGAGGTGTTCTTCGCCTTCAACGGCACGGCGGCCAATTCCCTGGCCCTGGCGTCGCTGTGCCAGAGCTACCACAGCGTGATCTGCGCCGAGACCGCCCACGTCGAGACTGACGAGTGCGGCGCGCCGGAGTTCTTCTCCAACGGCTCCAAGCTGCTGCTGGCGCGTACCGACGCCGAGGGCAAGCTGACCTCCGAGGCGATCCGCGAGATCGCCTTGAAGCGCCAGGACATCCACTACCCCAAGGCGCGGGTGGTCACCATTACCCAGGCCACCGAAGTCGGCACCGTCTACCGCCCCGACGAGCTGCAGGCGCTCAGCGCCACCTGCCGCGAGCTGGGGCTGCACCTGCACATGGATGGCGCACGCTTCTCCAACGCCTGCGCCTCTCTGGGCGCTACCCCAGCGGAGCTGACCTGGAAGTCCGGCGTCGAAGTCCTGTGCTTTGGCGGCACCAAGAACGGCATGGCGGTGGGCGAGGCCATCCTGTTCTTCAACCGTGAGCTGGCCGAAGGCTTCGATTACCGCTGCAAGCAGGCCGGCCAGCTGGCCTCGAAGATGCGCTTCCTCGCCGCGCCCTGGGTAGGCGTGCTGCAGGACGGCGCCTGGCTGCACTACGCCAACCACGCCAACCAGTGCGCGCGCCTGCTCGCCGAGCGCGTGGCGGATGTGCCGGGCGTCAGCCTGATGTTCCCGGTGGAGGCCAACGGGGTGTTCCTGCAGATGTCCGAGCCGGCGCTGGAAGCCCTGCGTCAGCACGGCTGGCGCTTCTATACCTTCATCGGCGCCGGCGGCGCGCGCTTCATGTGCTCCTGGGACACCGACATCGCCCGTGTCGAGGCGCTGGCGGCGGACATTCGCAAGGTGATGGGCGCCGCCTGAGTTGTCCCCAGGCGCTGGGGACGGTTGTTCGCGCAACCTGTCCCCAACCTGTGGATGAATGCCTGCAGGCCACGGATGGCGTGGATTGCAGCGGCTTGCTCAAATTTTGACCAGCGCTCGCCGGCCGGCTCCGCGTTCAACTGTAGGAGCGGGCCATGCCCGCGATCGCGCGCAGGGTGCGCTCCTACAAGAGCCCCTCACTCCGTTATGGACTACGCCTACACCCGCACTGCCGTCCCGCTCACACTGACCATCAGCATGCTGCCGTTCTGTCCCACCACTTCGTAATCCAGGTCGATGCCGACCACCGCGTTGGCGCCCAGCTCCTGCGCGCGCTCCTGCAGCTCCTCGAAGGCGATCTCCCGCGCCCGCCCCAGCTCTTTCTCATACGCACCGGCACGGCCGCCGATGATGTCGCGCAGGCCGGCGAACAGGTCACGGAACACGTTGGCGCCGAGGATCGCCTCGCCGACCACGATGCCTCGGTATTCCTGGATGGTCTTGCCTTCGATGGCGGGGGTGGTGGTGAGGATCATGGGCTGGCTCCTTGAATTGGGGAAATCCAGCATAGCCCCGCGCCCTCCCGAAGGCCGTGCCGGCAGTGTTTCAGAATTTCACCGGAAACCTGGGGGCAGCCTTGTGATAAAGCTGTGGATAAACTGGTGGAAAATGACAGCTCAGTTGCGCTTTCATGAACCGCGGAAAATGCTCGTGCTTTTTTTCGAAAGGCCCGTGGTCCGTGGCTTCCATGGCGTTAGGGTGGGGTTGTGAAGATCTCCACAGGTGCTGTGGAGGCAAGCTTGTCCAACCTGTGGAAAATCTGTTGGCGGGCGTCTGCAAGGCCGATGTACCGTGGCTTCTGCGAAGCTGGATGTTTTTTGATCAGGCAAGCATTTTCAGCCACTTGCGGGTCTGTGTATCGATTCCAGCGGTAATTCTGTGCACGAAGTTTCCACCGCTATCCCCGGTTTATGTTGACCCTCTTGTGAGTCGCCTGTGGAAAACAGTGCCGGCGCCCCGTTCTGCGAGGCTTGCGCGGGCTTGATCGAATAATGATCAGCGGTAGATGCAAGCGACTGATCCACAGCAGGTTTTCCCCAGCGGCGGGGTCTGCGTAAAACTTTCCACAATGCCTGTGGGGCGAATCTCGCAGAAGGTGTGGACAACCTGTACCCAGATCGCTGGATGCCTTGCCGGGCGCGGGCTCGTCATCTCAGATCGTTTTTTGATCAATCGCTGGAAGTCCGATGGATTCTGGCTTTCGGCGATTTTCGCGGGTTGTTTTCCACATTGGCTGTGCAGCGTTCTGCCGGGAAGGTGTGGGCGGGTTGTGGATGGATCGCTGCAGCGCCGATGGCTGCTGGGCTGCGCCGAACTGGTCAATTTTCGTCCATGGGCGCCGGAGGTGACTGCCTATAATCCATGAACTGCGAGGCAGGAACCCTGGGGGCGGGAGATCAGCATGTCCAGTTACTCCGTGGAACAGATCCGCACGGTCGCCCTGGTCGGCCATGGCGACAGCGGCAAGACGCTGCTCGCCGAAGCACTGCTGCAAGGCAGCGGCGTGATCACCAGCATGGGGTCGCTCGAGCGCGGCGATACGGCTTGCGACTCCGACCCCATGGAGCGCGATTACCATCACTCCCTCTCCGCCGCCCTGGTGCACTTCGAGCACGAAGGTGCGCACGTCCGCCTGATCGACACGCCCGGCTATCCCGACTTCATCGGTCACGCGCTGCCCGCGCTGGCGGCGGTGGAAACGGCCCTGGTGGTGGTGAACGCGCAGAACGGCGTCGAGCTGACCACCCGACGCATGATGGACTGGGCCGGCGAGCGCGGCCTGTGCCGGATGCTGGTAGTGAACAAGATCGATGCCGAGCGAGTTGACCTGCCGGGCCTGCTGGCGAACCTGCGCGAATCGTTCGGCAAGGAAGTCCTGCCGCTGAACCTGCCCGCTGGGGGCGGCACGCGGGTGGTGGACTGCTTCTTCGAGCCCGAGGGCGAGGCCGACTTTTCCTCCGTGGCCGAGGCGCACCAGGCGCTGGTGGACCAGGTGGTGGAAGTCGACGAGGCGCTGATGGCGCACTACCTGGAGGAGGGCGAGGTGGCACCCGAGGCGCTGCACGCGCCGTTCGAGCGGGCGCTGCGCGAGGGCCACCTGATTCCGCTGTGCTTCGTCTCGGCGCGCACCGGTGCCGGGATTCCTGAGCTGCTGAATGTGCTGGCGCGGCTGGCGCCCAACCCCGCCGAGGGCAACCCGCCGCTGTTCGTGCGCACCGACGACAGCGGTGACGTGGAGGATTTCCATTCCACCCCGGAACCCAAGGGCCACGTCCTGGCCCATGTATTCAAGGTGGTGATCGACCCCTTCGTCGGTCGCCTGGCGGTGTTCCGTGTGCACCAGGGCACGATCCAGCGGGACATGCAGCTGTTCGCCGGCGACGGCCGCAAGTCGTTCAAGGTCGGCCACCTGCTGCGCCTGCAAGGCAGGAAGCATGAGGAGGTGGGGCGCCTGATCCCCGGCGACTTCGGCGCCCTGAGCAAGGTCGATGAGCTGGAGTACGGCGTGGTGCTACACGATTCCCACGACGAGGACCATATCCGCCTCAAGCCCCTGAATTTCCCCACACCGATGCAGGGCCTGGCAATCGAAGCCAGCCGCCGCGGCGACGAGCAGCGTCTGGCGGAGATTCTCCAGCGCCTGCAGGCCGAGGACCCCTGCGTGCGCCTGGATTACAACGCCTCCACCCAGGAAACCGTGCTGCGCGGCATGGGCGAGCTGCACCTGCGCTATCTGCTCGAACGCATGGCCGGCCAGTACAAGCTGGAGGTGCAGACCCGCGCGCCCAGCGTGCCGTACCGGGAAACCGCGACACGCATGGCCGAGGGACACAGCCGGCACAAGAAGCAGACCGGCGGCGCCGGGCAGTTCGGCGAGGTGTTCCTGCGGGTGGAACCGCTGCCGCGTGGCGGTGGCTTCGAGTTCATCGATGCGGTGAAGGGCGGGGTGATCCCCGGCCAGTTCATCCTCTCGGTGGAGAAGGGCGTGCGTTCGGCGCTGGCGGCGGGCCCGCTGGCGGGCTTCCCGGTGGCCGATGTCAGGGTCACCGTCTACGACGGCAAGAGCCACTCGGTGGATTCCAAGGACATCGCCTTCCAGGCCGCCGGGCGCAAGGCGATGCTCGATGCGCTGCGCAACGCCGGCGGGATCGTCCTGGAGCCGGTGGTGAGCATCGAGGTGACCGCGCCGAATGTCCGCCTGGGCGATATCACCGCCGACCTGACGGGACGGCGCGGGCAGGTGATGGGCACCGAGTCGCTGTCGACCCATGTCGCGCTGATCCGTGGACAGGTGCCGCTGGCGGAGATGGAGGGCTACGCCAACCGGCTCAAGTCGATCACCGCCGGGCAGGGCCTCTACGACCTTTCGCCCAGCCATTACAGCGCGGTGCCGCAGGAGATGCAGCAGCGCCTGTCCAGCGGCTACAAGGCGGTACCGGAAGAAGACTGAAGCGAATGTGGATATTCGTCGCGGCCGGGGCGCGAAATACGCTCCGGTTGCGCTTTCGCGCGCCCATCGCGACGGGACTTCAATGGACTGTCAAAGCCAAGTGGCATGCGGGTTGCAGTCGGGATCGGGGCGGCCATTCGGGCCGGCCAGACGTGTCTCCGGGCGTGCGCCACGGCGCTTGCGTCCTGTGGATAACTCAGTGGGTAACGTGTGGGCCGGATGGGGTCAGGCTGTGATCGGAATTCGCTCATTCCATTGTCCGTGGACACCCTGCTGCAGGGCAGAGACAGCTTTCGGCCACCTCTTCGTCGGCGATACCGCGCGGGAGGACTGCGCTGGTGACTGGCCGGGGGGTTGATTACCCTTGGGCTTTGCCAACGGAGCGGGAAAGTTCATGGACGAGCGGACGACGGATAAGTCCCTGGGGCAGCTGTTGCTGCGAGCGGTGCCGGAGATCGCCTGGATCGGCGTCCTGGTCGCGCTTGGGGCCCTCTTGCCACTGCCGTTGATGGCGCTGGGCTGGCTCCTGCTGCTGGGAGCGGAGTGGGGGGCGGACCGCTGGCGGGGCAAGGTGCCGTTCCGCCTGCAACAGGCGCTGTTCTTCTGGATCCTGGGCGGCGGCATTGGGCTGAGCCGGGCCTTGCCGGGTTTCTGGCTGGGTCTGGGCGCCGGCCTAGTGCTGGTCATTGTCTGCATGCTGGTACAGATCCGCGTCGAGCGCGGCTTACGCCTGGAGCGGCAGAGCCCCAAGCCGCTGGACGTTCCGCTTCCGCCCGGTGCCAGCGCCTGGGGTAGCGGGGAGCTGCAGTGCACGCCGGAGGGCGAGCCGATCCGGGTGATCGATGGCGGCGAGATCGCCATGGGCGGCCCGGTCATCTGCGACTACCTGATGCCCGACGGCTATTTCATCCCTGGCGGTAATCCCTCGGCGCGATTCTCCAGCGACGGTCGCCATTTCGTATCGCCGATGCCGAGCCGCGGCGCCTGGGGACTGCTGATCTTCGACCGCCAGGAGCGCTTGCTCTACCGCTGCTCGGTGAGCGATTTCTGGGAGCTGGACAGCGTCACCGAAACCGAGGTGATCGGCCGTCACAGCCCCTTGACCTCGAATGCGCCACGCCGCCTTGATCTTCAGGCCCTCAAGGCCGCGACCGAGGCTGAGCCCTTCGTGGCCATCGGCGACCTCTGGCTGCCGCAGGACGAATGGAAGCGCTGGGCCGCGGATCAGCAGCCGCAGGCGCTCCCGACGCCGGTGGGAGGCCCGCGCCTGGAAAGCCATCCCTGGCTGCCAAGGAGCTTGTTGGCGCTGGACGATCCCTTCGCACCGCTGCACGCCGGCCAGGCGGAGCTATGGATAGACGGTGAAGCCAGCGGCTTCTACCTGCCCGGCCGCCAGCCGCCGATGGCCTGGCGGGCTGACGGAGAGGCGTTGGTCTTCCAGGCGGCGGACGAACCGCTTGGGCGCTATCGCTACTGGTTGTGGCGGCGCGATGTGGGCGCGCAGCCGTTGGGCGAACCCTGGAGTTCGCTGTCTCGTGAACCCTACGCCGGTGGCCCCGAGCTGCTGGCGCTGGAGGGGGGCCGGGCCCGCTTCGGCCTGACGCTCGCTCAGCCCTGCCTGTCCTACGAGCGCTACGGCACCCTGGGGTCGCACAGCTACTCGACGCTCCACCTGCTCACGGGGCATGCCGCGGACGATCGGCCCTGCTGGATCGAATCCGGCATGCCGCAACTGGAAATCCTGCTGCCTCTCGAAGGCCCCGGCGGGCGGTCGGGTTGCCTGTTGCAGAGCGCGCCGCTGAGCGACGGCCAGCGGGCGACCTGGGAATGGCTGCGCGATGACACTGAGGGAGAGCGGGGCGCCTACGCACTCCGCATCGGCGACTGGCAGCCGGAAGGCGAGTGGCTGATCGACCACCGGGTTTCCGATTGCGGCCGCTACCTGGCCCTGGTCGCCTTCGCCGAGGCGCCCACCCTGCCACAACGCCTGGCCATCCTCGATTGCCGGGAGCGACGCCTGGACTGGCTTGACGAACCACTGTCCGACCTTCATCTGCAAGGCTTCGTCGATGGCAAGGTGCACCTGGTGCGCCTGCTCGGGCGCAATCGCTACCAGCCGCCGAGTGGGCCGGGGGAAGGCGATTCCGGCCTGCTCCGGCGTTTCGACGAGGCCCTGCCCGAACCGCAGGCGTGGCACGACTTCGGCCGTTATCGGGATGACTGGCGGCTCTACTACGAGCAGGAGCGGGTGGCGTTCGACGGCCAGGCCTGGCGGCGGCTATCCAGGGCGCGCCGGCTCGATGCGCCGCCACGGCCATGGAGCGGCGACGGCTTCGTCCTGCCGGCACCGGTCTCGGAGGATGCGGCCTGGGGCTTCGGCTTCCACGACGAGGTCGCTCACCAGGACGAGGAGGGGCGGGCGTGCTTCAGCCGCGATGGCTACCTGCTCACCGCGTCAGGCATTGGTGTCTCCAACCTGGCTGCGCCGATGATCTGGTCCGCCGATGGACGCTACCTGGCCTTGACCCGGCATGTCGGGCGCTTCGAGGAGCGCGGCCTGGAGGCGGACCAGTGGCGTCTGCTGTTGCTCGATGTGCGCGAGCGTACGCTCCGCCGCTATCGCGACGACCTGGGCGAGTGGCCGTGCTTCGAGGCTTTCGATTCCGATCTGCAGGTACGCAGCGGCAGCGCTGATGCGCGGGCGGGACGCTTCGTGCTCGGTCTGGACGCCTTGTTGAAAGCGCCCGCCGAGCCGTTGCAGGCCAGCGGCGCGCGCTGGCTGCCGGCGGAGGAGTGGTCGCGCAGGCACTACTGGGAGCGCCTGGCGTTTGCGTCGCGTGCTTAGTACTCGATCACCACGTCGCCCTTGGGCACGCTGCAGCAGGACAGGATGTAGCCTTCGGCCACGTCTTCGTCGGTGATACCACCGTTGTGCTCCATGTCGACTTCGCCGGAGCGCTTCATCACCTTGCAGGTGCCGCAGATGCCCATGCCGCAGGCCTTGGGAATGTGCAGGCCGAGCTTGGCGGCGGCGGCGTGGACGGTTTCGCCCGGCGCCACGCGGATGCTCTTGCCGGTTTCGCAGAAGTCCACCTGGTGCAGGTCGGCAGCGGGCACTTCCGGCGCCTCGGCGGCTTCGGCGGCCAGCTCCTTCACTTCCTCGCGGACTTCCGGCGGGGTCGGGCCGAAGGCTTCCTCGTGGTAGCGCGACATGTCGAAGCCCTCGGCTTCGAGCAGGCGCTTGACCGCGTGCATGTAGGGCGTCGGGCCGCAGCAGAAGATCTCGCGCTCGAGGAAGTCCGGGGCCATCAGCTGCAGCATCGCCTTGTTCAGGTAGCCACGGTAGCCGGCCCAGGTCTCGCCGATTTCGTATTTCTCGCAGATCAGGTGCAGCTTGAAGTTGTTGATCCGCGAGGTCATGTGGTCGAGCTCGCGGTGGTAGATGATGTCCTTGGGCGTGCGCGCGCTGTGCACGAAGATCATGTCGACATTGCCGTTGGTGTCGAAGAACCAGCGCGCCATGGACATCACCGGGGTGATGCCGACGCCGCCGGAAAGGTAGAGCACCTTGTCGGCCTGGAAGTCGATGGCGTTGAAGTTGCCCACCGGACCGTGCACCGGCAGCACGTCGCCTTCCTTGAGGTTGTCGTGCAGCCAGTTGGAGACCTTGCCGCCCGGCACGCGCTTGATGGTGATGGAGAAGCTGTAGGGCACCGAGGGCGAGCTGGAAATGGTGTAGGAGCGCATGATCGGCAGGCCGTCGATCTCCAGCTCCAGGGTGACGAACTGCCCCGGCTTGAAGAAAAACATCAGTGGCTGGTCGGCCGCGAAGCAGAAGGTGCGTACGTCCCAGGTTTCCTGGATGGCTTTGACGCAGCGCACCAGGTGGCGGCCGTTGGCCCAGGTCTGGGTATTCACCGGATTGAGGAAGTTGTTCGTCGACATGCTGTCTCTCCGCGCACGCGGGCCGTCGTCGGCCTTGTAGGGGCAGCGCCGGGGCCGGTGCGGGTCGCGAGTGGGCGACGGCTGAAGCACGGGCCTTTCGGCATGCCTGATGGAGCCGATTGTGTACAGGAGCCCGTGCGCCCATTTACCTGCCAGCGACATTTGCATGCTTATCGCGACCTGCCGCCTGGCGTGCGGGCCTGCGCGTCGGAAACGGATGCGGTCGTGTCGCCCATGGATAAGGGTGATGTCGGCGCGCGGCCCCACACTCAGCCTCAGCCGAGCAACCTTTCGCAGTTGTATGAGGACGACGGGCAAAGGCGCTCTCGGCGCGCCTGACACCTGTCGCCACTGCCCTGCGTGGCACACCGTATCAGCCACTTAATTTCCGCCGGCAGCCCCTGGCTGCGGCATGAGGACCCACCGATGGACGTCACCACCAAGCTGAGTCTGGGCGATCCGCTGGAACCGGCCCGCAAGGCCACCGCCGAGATGCTGCACAGCCGCGACCACAGTTTCTCGCTGCCGCAACCTTTCTACAGCGACGAGCGCCTGTTCCAGATCGACATGCAGGAGATCTTCCACAAGGAGTGGCTGATCGCCGGCATGACCTGCGAGATCCCGGCCAAGGGCAATTTCCTCACCCTGCAGATCGGCGACAACCCGATCATCGTGCTGCGCGGCGCCGAGGGTAAGATCCATGCCTTCCACAACGTCTGCCGCCACCGTGGCTCGCGCCTGTGCGTCAGCGACAAGGGCAAGGTCGCCAAGCTGGTCTGCCCGTACCACCAGTGGACCTACGAGCTGGACGGCCGTCTGCTGTTCGCCGGCACCGAGATGGGCGCCGACTTCGACATGAAGGACTACAGCCTGAAACCGGTGAACGTGAAGACCGCCGGCGGCTACATCTTCATCTCCCTGGCCGAGAACCCGCCGGCCATCGACGATTTCCTGCGTACACTCGAGCACTACATGGAGCCGTACGACATGGAGAATGCCAAGGTCGCGGTGCAGACCACCCTCCGCGAGAAGGCCAACTGGAAGCTGGTGCTCGAGAACAACCGCGAGTGCTACCACTGCAACGGTTCGCACCCGGAGCTGCTCAAGACCCTGCTGGAGTGGGACGACGTCACCGACCCGCGCGCCAGCCAGGCGTTCAAGGACCAGGTCGCCGCCTGCACCAAGGCCTGGGACGAGGAGAAGATCCCCTACGCCCACGAAAGCTTCGGCCTGCGCAACCGCATCGTGCGCATGCCGCTGCTCGACGGCACCGTGTCCATGACCATGGACGGCAAGCAGGGCAGCAAGAAACTGATGGGCCGCATCAAGAACCCGGACCTGGGCTCCATGCGCATCCTGCACCTGCCCCATGCCTGGAACCACTGCATGGGCGACCACATGATCGTCTTCACCGTGTGGCCGATCAGCGCGCAGGAATCCGTGGTCACCACCAAGTGGCTGGTGCACAAGGATGCGGTGGAAGGCGAGGACTACGACGTGGCACGCCTGCGCGAAGTCTGGGATGCCACCAACGACCAGGACCGCCGTCTGGCTGAAGAGAACCAGCGTGGCATCAACTCCACCGCCTATCAGCCGGGTCCGTATTCCAAGACCTACGAGTTCGGCGTGATCAACTTCCTCGACTGGTACAGCGAGCGCATGCTCAACAACCTGGGCGAGCAGTCCGCCCACGCCCGTCTGGTCGCTGGCGAGTAACGGTTCCATCCGGCGCCCCCTTGCGGGGGCGCCGTCATTTCGGAGGATTCCACGTGGACGCCATGCTCTTCTATAGCAGCTCCGCCTTCGTCACCGGCCTGGTGGCGTGGAATATCTTTGCCTGCTGGCGCAAGCGCTGATTGGCCTCATCCGCGATTCCGCGCTTTTGTTCCGCCTGAAATTGGCTGCCTCCAGGGTTGCCGGTGAACTCGTCGTAGGATGGGTGGAACTTGCGATACCCATCAGTGCGGCCTGATCGTGAATCGATGGGTATCGCTTCGCTCCACCCCATCCGACATGTCGGCTTCGAATCCCCCCTCACACTGTAATTCGCGGCTTCCGGGCTTTCTTGCGGCGCACTTTCTCCTGCGCGACGCAAACGCTGTCGCCCATGTCGCCAGGTTGACGCTTTCGGTACGACCCTGGTCGTTTTCGAAGCGGGTCCCCTCCGGTGCCGAGGATATCCTGCCTCAAAGCGTCGGCACAAGTCCCGGCGCGCCACGCCTGACAAGCCTTGCCTGACTAGAGAGACACCAAGATGAGCCCAGCCGAAATTCACGCCGACAGCATCGTCATCGATGGCCTGATCATCGCCAAGTGGAACCGCGAGCTGTTCGAAGACATGCGCAAGGGTGGCCTGACCGCCGCCAACTGCACCGTCTCGGTGTGGGAAGGCTTCCAGGCCACGGTGAACAACATCGCCGCGAGCAACAAGCTGATCCGCGAGAACAGCGACCTGGTGATCCCGGTGCGCTCCACCGCCGACATCCGCAAGGCCAAGGAGCAGGGCAAGACCGGCATCCTCTTCGGCTTCCAGAACGCCCATGCGTTCGAGGACCAGGTCGGCTACGTGGAGATCTTCAAGCAGCTCGGCGTGGGCATCGTGCAGATGTGCTACAACACCCAGAACCTGGTCGGCACCGGCTGCTACGAGCGCGACGGCGGCCTCTCCGGCTTCGGTCGCGAGATCGTCGCGGAGATGAACCGCGTCGGCGTCATGTGCGACCTGTCCCACGTCGGCTCCAAGACTTCCGAGGAAGTCATCCTCGAATCGAAGAAGCCGGTCTGCTACTCCCACTGCCTGCCGTCGGGCCTGAAAGAGCACCCGCGCAACAAGTCCGACGAAGAGCTGAAGTTCATCGCCGACCACGGCGGCTTCGTCGGCGTGACCATGTTCGCGCCCTTCCTCGCCAAGGGCATCGACTCGACCATCGACGACTACGCCGAGGCCATCGAGTACGTGATGAACATCGTCGGCGAGGACGCCATCGGCATCGGCACCGACTTCACCCAGGGTCACGGCCAGGACTTCTTCGAGTGGCTGACCCACGACAAGGGTTACGCACGCCGCCTGACCAGCTTCGGCAAGATCGTCAACCCGCTGGGCATCCGCACCGTGGGCGAGTTCCCCAACCTCACCGAGACCCTGCTCAAGCGCGGCATGCCCGAGCGCGTGGTGCGCAAGGTCATGGGCGAGAACTGGGTACGGATTCTCGCCGACGTCTGGGGCGAGTGATGAATACCCCCGGGACCTGCTGCGCACACCGATAGCCGCGTCGTGTCCTCGCGACAAGCTCGCCGTACAGTCGTACTGCTCTCGCTTGTCGCTGCGGGACTCCTTGCTCTCGATGTGCTCGCGACGGCCCCAGGGGCATTCATCGGCACTTCTCATAACTGAAAGCAGGGCTATGCCCTGCCGGAACAGCAAATTCTGGAGTCTGCACACATGGCCAAACACGCCCCCGAACTGCCCATCGAAGTCGACAGTGAAACCGGAGTCTGGACCACCGACGCCCTGCCGATGCTCTACGTGCCGCGGCACTTCTTCGTCAACAACCACATGGGCATCGAGGAAGAGCTGGGCGCCGAGCGCTATGCCGAAATCCTCTACAAGGCCGGCTACAAGTCCGCCTGGCACTGGTGCGAGAAAGAGGCCGAGTGTCATGGTCTGGAAGGCGTCGCCGTCTTCGAGCACTACATGAAGCGCCTGTCCCAGCGTGGCTGGGGCCTGTTCCAGATCGAGAGCATCGACCTGGACAAGGGCACCGCCGAAGTGCGCCTGAAGCACTCCGCCTTCGTGTACGTGTACGGCAAGGTCAACCGCAAGGTCGACTACATGTTCACCGGCTGGTTCGCCGGTGCCATGGACCAGATCCTCCAGGCGCGCGGCAGCAAGCTGCGCACCGTCGCCGAGCAGGTCTACAGCGGTGCCGAGGAAGGTCATGACGACGGCCTGTTTGTGGTGAAACCCATTCAGGCGTGATGGCGGACGGCTGGGTCCCCGCCTGCGCGGGGATGACGCCGGAACGTCGTTCCCGCGAACGCGGGAATCCAGAGAACAAAAAAGCAGGACGGACACTGACCAGTTCCTGCCAGAACAAGCTGAATTCGTGAGGATGCCGCAATGGCTTTCGAGGCAATGTTCCAGCCGATCCAGATCGGCAAGCTGACCATCCGCAACCGCGTACTCTCCACCGCCCACGCCGAGGTCTACGCCACCGACGGCGGGATGACCACCGAGCGCTACGTGAAGTACTACGAGGAGAAGGCCAAGGGCGGCATCGGCCTGGCCATCTGCGGCGGTTCCTCCGTGGTTGCCATCGACAGCCCGCAGGAATGGTGGAGCTCGGTGAACCTGTCCACCGACCGCATCATCCCGCACTTCCAGAACCTGGCCGACGCCATGCACAAGCATGGGGCCAAGATCATGATCCAGATTACCCACATGGGCCGCCGCTCGCGCTGGGACGGCTTCAACTGGCCGACCCTGATGTCCCCGTCGGGCATCCGCGAGCCCGTGCACCGCGCCACCTGCAAGACCATCGAGCCGGAAGAGATCTGGCGCGTGATCGGCAACTACGCGCAAGCGGCCCGTCGCGCGAAAGCCGGCGGCCTGGACGGCGTCGAGCTGTCCGCCGTGCACCAGCACATGATCGACCAGTTCTGGAGCCCGCGCGTCAACAAGCGTACCGACGAGTGGGGCGGCACCTTCGAAGGCCGCATGAAGTTCGGCCTGGAAGTGCTCAAGGCCGTGCGCAAGGAAGTCGGCGACGACTTCTGCGTCGGCATGCGCATCTGCGGCGACGAGTTCCATCCGGACGGTCTGACCCATGAAGACATGAAGCAGATCGCCAAGTACTACAGCGACACCGGCATGATCGACTTCATCGGTGTGGTCGGCTCGGGTTGCGACACCCACAACACCCTGGCCAACGTCATCCCGAACATGACCTACCCGCCGGAGCCGTTCCTGCACCTGGCCGCCGGCATCAAGGAAGTGGTCAACGTGCCGGTGCTGCACGCGCAGAACATCAAGGACCCGAACCAGGCCACCCGCATCCTCGAAGGCGGCTACGTGGACATGGTCGGCATGACCCGCGCGCACATCGCCGACCCGCACCTGATCGCCAAGATCAAGATGGGCCAGATCGACCAGATCAAGCAGTGCGTCGGTGCCAACTACTGCATCGACCGCCAGTACCAGGGCCTGGACGTGCTGTGCATCCAGAACGCCGCCACCAGCCGTGAATACATGGGCGTGCCGCACATCATCGAGAAGACCACCGGCGTGAAGCGCAAGGTCGTCGTCGTCGGTGGCGGCCCGGCCGGCATGGAGGCGGCGCGCGTCGCCGCCGAGCGTGGCCACGACGTGACCCTGTTCGAGAAGAAGGACCAGCTGGGCGGGCAGATCACCACCGCCTCGAAGGCTCCGCAGCGCGACCAGATCGCCGGCATCACCCGCTGGTACCAGCTGGAACTGGCGCGGCTGAACGTCGACCTGCGCCTGGGCACCGGCGCGGATGCCGACACCATCATGGACCTGCGCCCCGACGTGGTGGTGCTGGCCAACGGTGGCCATCCGTTCCTCGAGCAGAACGAACACTGGGGCGCCGCCGAAGGGCTGGTGGTCAGCAGCTGGGACGTGCTCGACGGCAAGGTGGCGCCGGGCAAGAACGTGCTGGTCTACGACACCATCTGCGAATTCAGCGGCATGTCGGTGGCCGACTTCCTCGCCGACAAGGGTGCCCAGGTCGAGATCGTCACCGACGACATCAAGCCGGGCGTGGCCATCGGTGGCACCACCTTCCCGACCTACTACCGCAGCATGTACCCCAAGGAAGTGATCATGACCGGGGACCTGATGCTGGAGAAGGTCTACCGCGAGGGCGACAAGCTGGTGGCGGTGCTGGAGAACGAATACACCGGCGCCAAAGAGGAGAGGGTGGTCGACCAGATCGTCGTGGAAAACGGCGTACGTCCGGACGAGAGCCTGTACTACGCGCTCAAGCAGGGCTCGCGCAACAAGGGGCAGATCGACGTCGAGGCGCTGTTCGCGATCAAGCCGCAGCCGTGTCTCTCCGAGCCGGGTGATGGCTACCTGCTGTTCCGCATCGGCGACTGCGTGGCCCAGCGCAATACCCACGCTGCAATCTATGACGCACTGCGTCTGTGCAAGGACTTCTGACGCTTCCAGGCAAACGTAGGATGGGTAGAGCGAAGCGAAACCCATCGATCCCGGAGACAGCATGGGTATCGCTGCGCTCCACCCATCCTACGAGTCCTTTCCGCGTTCATCCGGTCCCGTAGGGAGACCAGAAATGCTCAACATCATCCTCCCCATCCTGCTCTTCAGCGCCCTCGGCCTTGCCGTGCTGGGCGCCGTGAAGCGCTTCTCGATGTGGCGCCGTGGCCGGCCCGCCCAGGTCGACTGGATCGGTGGCCTGCTGAAGATGCCGCGCCGCTACCTGGTGGACCTGCACCACGTGGTCGAGCGCGACAAGTACATGTCCAAGACCCACGTGGCCACCGCCGGCGGCTTCGTCGCCGCCGCGCTGCTGGCCATCCTGGTGCACGGTTTCGGCCTGCACAGCCGTATCCTCGGCTTCGCCCTGCTGGCCGCCACCGCGCTGATGTTCTGTGGCGCGCTGTTCGTCGCCAAGCGTCGTCTCGACCCGCCGGCGCGGCTGTCGAAAGGCCCGTGGATGCGTCTGCCGAAAAGCCTGCTGATGTTCTCGGCGAGCTTCTTCATCGCCACCCTGCCGGTGGCCGGCATCCTGCCGGAAGGCTTCGGCGGCTGGTTCCTCGCGGCGATCCTCGCCATTGGCGTGGCCTGGGGCGTGTCCGAGCTGTTCTTCGGCATGACCTGGGGCGGCCCGATGAAGCACGCCTTCGCCGGTGCCCTGCACCTGGCCTGGCACCGCCGCGCCGAGCGCTTCGGTGGCGGCCGTTCCACCGGCCTGAAGCCGCTGGACCTGGCCGACCCCATGGCGCCGCTGGGCGTCGAGAAGCCCACTGATTTCACCTGGAACCAGCTGCTCGGCTTCGACGCCTGTGTGCAGTGCGGCAAGTGCGAGGCCATGTGCCCGGCCTTCGCCGCCGGCCAGCCGCTGAACCCGAAGAAGCTGATCCAGGACATGGTCATCGGCCTGGCCGGTGGCAGCGACGCCAACTTCGCCGGCAGCCCGTACCCTGGCAAACCGCTGGGCGAACACAGCGGCGGCCCGCACCAGCCGATCGTCGCGCTGGACGGCAAGGCCCTGGTGGACGCCGAGACCCTCTGGTCCTGCACCACCTGCCGCGCCTGCGTCGAGGAGTGCCCGATGATGATCGAGCACGTCGATGCCATCGTCGACATGCGCCGCCACCTCACCCTGGAGAAGGGCGCGACCCCGAACAAGGGCGCCGAGGTGCTGGAAAACCTCATCGCCACCGACAACCCCGGCGGCTTCGCCCCCGGCGGCCGGCTGAACTGGGCGGCGGACCTGAACCTCCCGCTGCTGGCCGACAAGCAGCAGGCCGACGTGCTGTTCTGGGTGGGCGACGGTGCCTTCGACATGCGCAACCAGCGCACCCTGCGCGCCTTCGTGAAGATCCTCAAGGCCGCCAACGTCGACTTCGCCGTGCTCGGCCTGGAAGAGCGCGACAGCGGCGACGTGGCTCGCCGCCTGGGTGACGAGGCGACCTTCCAGACCCTGGCCAAGCGCAACATCGCCACCCTGTCCAAGTATCGCTTCAAACGCATCGTCAGCTGCGACCCGCACAGCTTCCACGTGCTGAAGAACGAGTACGGCGCGCTGGGCGGCAATTACCAGGTACTGCACCACACCACCTTCATCGACGAGCTGGTGCAGAAGGGTTCGCTGAACCTCGGCCAGAGCAAGGCCGACAGCGTCACCTACCACGACCCGTGCTACCTCGGCCGCTACAACGGCGAGTACGAAGCGCCGCGCAACGTGCTCAAGGCCATCGGCATCCAGGTCAAGGAAATGGAACGCTCCGGCTTCCGCTCGCGCTGCTGCGGCGGTGGCGGCGGCGCGCCGATCACCGACATCCCCGGCAAGCAGCGGATTCCCGACATGCGCATGGTCGACATCAAGGAAACCGGCGCCGAGCTGGTAGCCGTGGGCTGCCCGCAATGCACCGCGATGCTCGAAGGCGTGGTCGCCCCGCGCCCGGAGATCAAGGACATTGCCGAACTGGTCGCCGAGGTCCTCATCGAGGCCACCGAGGTGGCGGCAAAAAAGCCGTCGCTGGCCAAGCGTGACGAAATGGCGGAGGTGCACTGATGAATCTCCAGACTCATACGCAGCACGGGCCTGTAGGAGCGAGCTTGCTCGCGAACCGCCCCAACTTCGGTGCTGACCCGTTCACGAGCAATAACGAGGGCGTCCCCCTCGCTCCTACGAAGAGCACCTTCGCGCTGGAGGTCCAGTCATGAGCGACATCATCCGCCGCGATCCCCGCGTCGAGTGGATCGCCCGCAACCGCCTGCATCCGCTGCACGCGGCCATGCAGTCCGCCCAGGGCGGCGAGAGCCGCTGGATGGGCCCCAACGGAGTAATCCGCAAGAATCCCCATGCGGTCGGATTCATCGGGCCCAATGGCGTCAAGCGCATCGATCGTTCCGGTGGCCAGCAAGGCACCGGCGGCAAGCGCAGCAGCACGCCGGAAGTGGTCCAGCTGCCGCTGGTGATGATCGAGCAACCGGCCTTCCTCATCGCCGTGGTGCCGGACATGGTCGGCGGCCGTCTCTCCAGCCACGACCGCGACCTGCTGGGCCTGGCCCGCAAGCTCGCCGGCAGCGACGGCGCAGTGCTGGCCGTGGTGTTCGGCGAGCACAAGGAAACCGCCTTCGAGACCGCCGGCGTCGACCGCCTGCTGCAAATCGAAGGCAACGAATACGACGGCTACGCCCCGGAACAACGGGTGCTGGCGCTGCGTTCGGCGAACAGCCAGTTTGCTCCGCGTCACTGGCTGCTGCCCGACAGTCGCACCGGTGGCGGCGAGCTTGGCCGTCGCCTGGCGGCAAGCCTGGGGGAGCGCCCGGCGACCCGCGTCTGGCAGGCCGAGGGCGAGCGTTGCGTCGGTCGCGCCGGTGCCGGCCAGCAGGACCTGCACCGCGACCTGCCGCGCCTGATCCTGGCCGCAGCCGAATGCGCCGAGCCGATCAGCGAGACCCGTCACGAAGCGCGGGCCGTCGAACTGGACAGCAACGTCGCCCGCAACCTGCCGCGCATCGAGGACCTGGGCCCGGTGGCCGTGGACCCGGCGCAGATTCCCATGGCCGAGGCGGAGTTCATCCTCTCCGGCGGCAACGGCGTCAAGGACTGGGACCTGTTCCACGCCGCCGCCGTTGCCCTGGGCGCCACCGAAGGCGCCTCCCGCGTGGCGGTGGACGACGGCCACATGCCGCGTGCCCGTCAGGTCGGCGCCACCGGCACCTGGGTCACCGCGCGGGTCTACCTCGCGGTGGGCATCTCCGGGGCGATCCAGCACCTGCAGGGCATCGGTTCCTGCGACAAGGTGGTGGCGATCAACATGGACCCGGGCTGCGACATGATCAAACGCGCTGACCTTTCGGTGATCGGCGACTCCACCGCGATCCTCAAGGCGCTGATCGAACTGGCCGAGGCCCATCGCAACGGAGCGGCGCGTGATGCGGCCTGAGTCTATTTCCCTGGGTCCCCGCGTGCGCGGGGATGACGGTTCGTGCGTCCTGCAGTTCTTTGCCCACGTCATTCCCGCGAACGCGGGAACCCAATAAACGCGGTATGTGAGATCGATCATGAACGACCTGAACATCGTCACCCTGGTCTCCATCGGCGCCCACCCGGCCTCCGGCCGTGCGCGCCGTGCCGAGCAGGATGCCCGCGCGGTGGAGCTCGGCCTGCGCCTGGCGGGCAAGCGCCTGCGCGTGGTGCACGCCGGCAATGCCGAGGAAGAGGCACTGCGCGGCTACCTTGGCATGGGCCTGGACGAGCTGGCGGTGCTGGAACAACCCGATGGGGCTGACGCCCTGCCGCCCTTGGCCGCCTACCTGGCCGACAGCGACGCCCAGCTGGTGCTGACCGGCACCCAGGCGGAAACCGGCGAAGGCTCCGGCATGCTGCCCTTCCTGCTCGCCGAACGCCTCGGCTGGCCGCTGGTGGTGGGGCTCGCGGAAGTGGAAAAAGTGGAGAACGGCAGCGCCCAGGTATTGCAGGCATTGCCCCGTGGCCAACGGCGCCGGCTGAAGGTGCGCCTGCCCTTCGTCGCCAGCGTCGACAACGCTGCGCCGGTTGCCCGGCAAAGCGCCTTCGGTCCGGCTCGTCGTGGCTACCTGGAAGCCTCCGAGGTGGAGGTGGTGGACGACCCGCTGCTCGCCGAGGGCAACCTGCAACCGGCACGCCCGCGTCCCAAGCGCCTGAAAGTGATCAAGGCCAAGACCGGCGCCGAGCGGATGAAGGCCGCCACCGCCAAGGCTTCCGGCGGCACCGGCCAGGTGCTCAAGGACCTGTCGCCCGAGGCGGGGGCCGAGGCGATCTTCAAGCTGTTGCGCGAGGAAGGCGTCATTCGCGTCTGACTGCGCCGAACCGCTCTTCGTAGGAGCGAGCTTGCTCGCGAACCGCCCACTACTGGCGCGCCCCTTTCGCGAGCAAGTTCGCTCCTGCAAAAAAGCCTCCGTGCGTGGGTGGGAATTTTCCGTAGGTGCGGACTTTGTCTGCGATTTTCCGGTCCAAATCGCAGGTCAAGCGGGAAATCATTGAAATAGCTCGAGAATTACACCGTAAGCTATTGAATTGACAGCATACGGCTTGTCCGAAGATCGCCGGTTTCGCTGGCCCCGCGGCGCCCCTTTCTTTATCCTCCGCACCCTTTGAAAGGCTTTGCGGAGGCTCCCATGCTCGATTCCACCCTCGAACAACTTGAACAGCTGGTTGCTGAATTGCTGCAGCAGAACGACGTGCTGGTGCAGGACAACGCCCAGGTGCGTGAAGAGCTGCTCAAGGCCCGTGAGGAAAACGACAGCCTGCAACTGTCCCTCATGGAGCAGGAAGAGAAGCACAACGCGACCGCCACCCGCCTGCAGGCGCTGATCCGCCGCGTCAGCGACAGCCGCGCCCAGGCATGAGTGGCGACGGCGTCCGCGTCCTGCGCATTCTGGGACGCGAATACAGCGTCCGAGCGCCGGCCGGTGAAGAGCGCCGGCTGCAGGACGCGGCCGCGCTTTTGCAGGCGGAAATCGCCGCCAGCAAGAAGAAATTCCCCTACGTCACCAGCAATGAATTGATGGTGCTCTCCGCACTCAACCTCTGCGCCCGCCAGCTCGGCGCGCAGCAGGACGAGGAGTGCGACGAGGCGGACGCCGAAACGCGTATCGCCGCCCTCAACCGCCGGATTCTCGATCACCTGCAGCGGCAGGATTGATCCCGAGCGTCTCTTCTCGCAAACCATGTCAATTGCGGACTGAAGTCTGCTCCTTCGTTGTTTTCTGGGTCCCCGCGTTCGCGGGGATGACGTGTGCGGGGGATTGCGCATAACACCGTCACTCCCGCGAACGCGGGAGCCCAATAGACAGTTGCTCCTACGAAACCTGAACCTGCGTAGGAGCGGACTCCGTCCGCGATGTTTTTGGCGTGCCCGTATCACAGGCGAAAAAAAAGGGACACCGGGTAAGCGGTGTCCCTTCGAATGGAGAGTGGGCCAAGAGGCCCCTCAACCGGTGAGACGTGGCGCGGCGGGTAAAAATCCCGTGGCGCCGGGTATAAAAGAAGGGATCGGGGGTAACCAATCCCTGAATGGTGAGGAAGGAGTGCTCCCCCTCAACCGGTGAGACGTGCCCGGCTCGCGCCGGGCGGATGATCAGGCGCGCAGCGGAATCAGGCGCGGGGCGATCATGTTTTCCGGCTTCAGGATGTCGGCCAGGGTGTCCTCGTCCAGCAGCTTCTCCTCGCGTACCAGTTCCAGGACGCCACGGCCGGTTTCCAGCGCGATCTTGGCGATGCGGGTGGCGTTCTCGTAGCCGATGTAGGGGTTCAGCGCGGTCACCAGGCCGATGCTGTGCTCCACCAACTGGTGGCAGCGCTCGACGTTGGCGGTGATGCCGGTGATGCAATGCTCGCGCAGCATGTCCATGGCGCGCTGGAGCAGGCGGATCGAGTCGAGAACCTTGTAGGCGATCAGCGGTTCCATCACGTTCAGCTGCAGCTGGCCGCCTTCGGCAGCGATGGTCAGCGCCAGGTCGTTGCCCATGATTTCGAAGGCGCACATGTTCACGGCCTCCGGGATCACCGGGTTGACCTTGCCCGGCATGATCGAGCTGCCCGGCTGGCGAGCCGGCAGGTTGATCTCGTTGATGCCGGTGCGCGGGCCGCTGGACAGCAGGCGCAGGTCGTTGCAGATCTTCGACAGCTTGACCGCGGTACGCTTGAGCATGCCGGAGAACAGCACGAAGGCGCCCATGTCGGAGGTGGCTTCGATCAGGTCGGCGGCCGGGACGACCGGCTGGCCACTGATGGCTGCCAGGCGCTCGACGGCCAGCTTCTGGTAGCCGGGGTCAGCGTTGATGCCGGTGCCGATGGCGGTGCCGCCGAGGTTTACTTCGGTCAGCAGTTCCGGCGCCAGGCGACGCAGGCGGTCGAGGTCTTCGCCCAGGGTGGTGGCGAAGGCTTTGAATTCCTGGCCGAGGGTCATCGGCACAGCGTCCTGCAGCTGGGTACGGCCCATCTTCAGTACGCTGGCGAACTCGACGCCCTTGGCGGCGAAGGCCTGGATCAGGCTGTCGAGGCTGGCCAGCAGGGTGTCGTGGCCGAGCAGCAGGCCCAGGCGGATGGCGGTCGGGTAGGCGTCGTTGGTCGACTGCGCCATGTTCACATCGTTGTTCGGATGCAGGTACTTGTACTCACCCTTGGCGTGGCCCATGGCTTCGAGCGCGATGTTCGCGATGACTTCGTTCGCGTTCATGTTGGTCGAGGTGCCGGCGCCACCCTGGATCATGTCCACCACGAACTGGTCGTGGAAATCGCCACGGATCAGGCGGGCACAGGCCTCGCTGATGGCGGCGTGTTTCTCGGTCGACAGGTGGCCGAGCTGGTGGTTGGCATCGGCTGCCGCCTGCTTGACCATCGCCAGGCCGACTACCAGCTTCGGGTAGTGCGACAGCGGCACGCCCGAGAGGCGGAAGTTGTTCACAGCGCGCAGGGTCTGAATGCCGTAGTAGGCGTCAGAAGGTACTTCGAGGGTGCCGAGGAGGTCTTTCTCGATGCGGAACGATGCAACAGGGGACATGACGGGGATTGTCTCAGAGAAACACGGCCAGTGCCGCGATGCCCGGTAGACTAGGCATTTCGCCGATCGTCGGCCAATGCTGTTAAAAGCTGCCTCATGCACAAACGGCATAATGTACCCTGTGACGAAATGGTGACGGCAAGCGTATGGCTGTGTTACGCGCGTCCGGCTCCTGACCAATCGATCAAGCGCTGCGCCGCGCTGGAGATGACGTGAACCTCGAAACCAAATGGCTGGAAGACTTCAGCACCCTGGCCACCACCCGCAGCTTTTCCCAGGCCGCCGAGAAGCGCTTCGTCACCCAGCCGGCCTTCAGCCGGCGCATCCGCAGCCTGGAGGATGCCCTGGGCCTGACGCTGGTGAACCGCCAGCGCACGCCCATCGAGCTGACCGAGGCCGGCCAGCTGTTCCTGGTCACCGCGCGCGCCGTGGTCGAGCAGCTCGGCCAGGTGGTGCGCCACCTGCACCACCTGGAAGGCGGGCAGGGCGAAGTGCTGCAGTTCGCCGCCGCCCACTCCCTGGCGCTGGGCTTCTTCCCGGCGTGGATCTCGCGCTTGCGCTCCGAGGGCCTGAACATCGCCAGCCGCCTGGTGGCGACCAACGTTGGCGAGGCGGTGCACCTGCTGCGTGAAGGCGGCTGCGACCTGATGCTGGCGTTCTATGACCCGGATGCCGCGTTGCAGATGGATCCCGAGGTTTTCCCTTCGCTGCACATGGGGCGCACCGAGATGCTCCCGGTCTGCGCGGTGAACTCCGCCGGCGTGCCGCTGTACGACCTGGACAGCGGCCAGAGCGTGCCATTGCTGGCCTATAGCGCCGGCGCATTCCTCGGTCGCGGGGTCAACCTGCTGCTGCGCCAGCGCAACCTGCGCTACACCACTGTTTATGAAACGGCGATGGCCGACAGCCTCAAGAGCATGGCCCTGCAGGGCATCGGCGTGGCCTGGGTGCCGCGCCTGAGCATGGAGGCGGAGCTGGCACGCGGCGAGCTGGCGGTGTGCGGCGGCCCGCACTGGATCGTGCCGCAGGAAATCCGCCTGTACCGTTGCGCCCTGGTGCGCAAGGCGCAGATCCGCCTGCTGTGGCGCAAGCTGGAAGGCGGCATGGGGACCGACGAGAACCTCTGAGACGCTGTTTCGCCCTGCGTTCCTGACCTCGGCATGCAGTGCTTTCGTAGGAGCGGGCCATGCCCGCGAAGGCGCAAAACGCTGGCCTTGCGGCCGGATCGCGGGCATGGCCCGCTTCTACAGGTGGAGGATAGGCGCGGGACGGGAGCCGCCCCGCGCAATGGGCTTACATCTCGACGACGATCCGTCCTTCGATCTGCCCGGCGCGCATCCGGTCGAGGATGGCATTGATGTCATCCAGCTTGCCGGCGCTGACGGTGGCCTTCACCAAGCCTTCACCTGCGAAGTCCAGGGCTTCCTGCAGGTCTGCACGGGTGCCGACGATGGAGCCGGTGATGTGGAGGCCCTTGAGCACCACGTCGAAGATCGGCGTGGGGAAGTCGCCCGGCGGCAGGCCGACCAGCGAGACGGTGCCGCCCCGGCGGGCCATGCCGATGCCCTGGCCGAAGGCGCTGTTGGAGACGGCCGTCACCAGCACGCCGTGGGCGCCGCCGATATCGCGCTGCACCACGTGTACCGGATCTTCCTTCTTCGCGTTGATGGTCAGCTTGGCGCCGAGGCTCCTGGCCAGTTCCAGCTTGGCGTCGTCCACATCGACCGCCACCACGTGCAGACCCATGGCCTTGGCGTATTGCACGGCCACGTGGCCGAGCCCGCCGATTCCGGAAATTGCCACCCATTGGCCGGGGCGCGCCTGGGTTTCCTTCAGGCCCTTGTAGACGGTGACGCCCGCGCAGAGGATCGGTGCGATCTCGGTGAAGCCGACATTTTTCGGCAGGATGCCGACAAAGTTCGGGTCTGCCAGCACATATTCGGCGTAGCCGCCGTTCACCGAGTAGCCGGTGTTCTGCTGGTGCTCGCAGAGGGTTTCCCAGCCGGTCAGGCAGTGTTCGCAGCAGCCGCAGGCGGTATACAGCCAGGGCACGCCTACGCGGTCGCCTTCCTTGACGCGGGTGACGCCGGGGCCGACCGCTGCGACGAAACCGACGCCTTCATGGCCGGGAATGAAAGGCAGGCTCGGCTTCACCGGCCAGTCGCCTTCGGCGGCGTGCAGGTCGGTGTGGCAGACGCCGGAGGCCTCGATCTTCACCAGGATCTGCCCGGGGCCGGGCAGCGGGACTTTGACTTCCTCGATCCGCAGTGGCTCGCCAAAGGCGTGGACGACGGCGGCTTTCATGGTCGTGGGCAGGGTCATGGACATTGCGCTCGCTCCTTGAAGGGTGAGGGGCCTGCCCCATCCGGGCAGGAAGGTGTCAGAAGAGTCTGAGCCTCTGAGCCTAGGCCACCTTGAGCTGAAGCAAGCTTTTCCGAAGTCGTCAGGCACGTCGGTAGGGGGAAATGACGAAATCGGGACAGACGGTCACGGCAGGTGCACCCCGGTGCGCCCTTTGCGGTATACTGCGCCGCCTTCAAGCCGGCACTGCCCGCCGGTTTGGCCACGTACAAGCCACGCCTCCGACGAGCGTGGCTTGTTGGTTTCTGACGCGCACAAGAGCGCACTTGAGAGAGGCACGACGATGAGCGCACTGGTTGGCGTGATCATGGGTTCCAAATCCGACTGGAGCACCCTGAGCCACACCGCGGACATGCTGGACAAGCTCGGCATTCCGTACGAAGTGAAGGTGGTTTCCGCCCACCGCACCCCGGACCTGCTGTTCCAGTACGCCGAAGAGGCCGACGGCCGCGGCATCGAAGTGATCATCGCCGGTGCCGGCGGTGCCGCCCACCTGCCGGGCATGTGCGCCGCCAAGACCCACCTGCCGGTGCTCGGTGTGCCGGTGCAGTCCTCCATGCTCTCGGGCGTCGATTCGCTGCTGTCCATCGTGCAGATGCCCGCTGGCGTCCCGGTCGCCACCCTGGCCATCGGCAAGGCCGGCGCCACCAACGCAGCATTGCTGGCCGCCAGCATCCTGGGCGGTAAGTACCCGAAGTATCACGAAGCGCTGAAAGAGTTCCGTGCCATCCAGACCGAAACGGTCCTGGACAACCCGGACCCGCGCGACGCGTGAGCAATAGGGCGCCTGCGCGGCGCCCCCGAACAGTGTCAGCAAGCACAGGCTCGAACCATGAAAATCGGTGTCATCGGTGGCGGTCAGCTCGGCCGCATGTTGTCCCTGGCGGGTACTCCGCTGGGCATGAACTTCGCCTTCCTCGATCCGGCGCCGGACGCCTGCGCGCAAGCGCTGGGCGAACATATCCGCGCCGATTACAGCGACCAGGAACACCTGCGTCAGCTGGCCGATGAAGTCGACCTGGTGACCTTCGAGTTCGAGAGCGTGCCGGCCGAGACCGTGGCCTTCCTCTCGCAGTTCGTGCCGGTCTACCCGAATGCCCAGTCGCTGCGCATCGCCCGCGACCGCTGGTTCGAGAAGTCCATGTTCAAGGACCTGGGCATCCCGACCCCGGCCTTCGCCGACGTGCAGTCCCAGGCCGACCTCGAGGCCGCGGTGGCCAGCATCGGCCTGCCGGCCGTGATGAAGACCCGCACCCTGGGCTACGACGGCAAGGGCCAGAAGGTCCTGCGCAAGCCCGAGGACGTGATCGGCGCCTTCGC
The DNA here is from genome assembly GCF_009189165.1 of Pseudomonas sp. SCB32. Lineage (NCBI taxonomy): Bacteria > Pseudomonadati > Pseudomonadota > Gammaproteobacteria > Pseudomonadales > Pseudomonadaceae > Pseudomonas > Pseudomonas sp. SCB32. The sequence continues at coordinate 6,063,546 of NZ_CP045118.1, read as the reverse complement.
CGAACTCGGCAGCGTGCCCTGCATCCTCGAAGGTTTCGTGCCTTTCACCGGCGAAGTCTCGCTGGTGGCGGTGCGTGCCCGCGACGGTGAAACCCGCTTCTACCCGCTGGTGCACAACACCCACGAGAACGGCATCCTGCGCCTCTCCGTGGCCAGCACGGACCATCCGCTGCAGGCGCTGGCCGAAGACTACGTCGGTCGCGTGCTGGACAAGCTGGAATACGTTGGCGTGATGGCGTTCGAGTTCTTCGAAGTCGACGGTGGCCTGAAGGCCAACGAGATCGCTCCGCGCGTGCACAACTCCGGTCACTGGACCATCGAGGGCGCGCAGTGCAGCCAGTTCGAGAACCACGTACGGGCCATCGCCGGTCTGCCGCTGGGCTCGACCGCGAAAGTGGGCGAGAGCGCCATGCTCAATTTCATCGGCGAGGTGCCGCCAGTGTCTGACGTGCTGAACATCGCCGACTGCCACCTGCACCACTACGGCAAGGCCTTCAAGGCCGGGCGCAAGGTTGGCCACGCCACCCTGCGCAGTGCCGATCTGCCGACCCTGCAGGCGCGCATCGCCGAGGTCGAGGCACTGATCGCCAAGGCCTGACGGTCCGCCGGGCAAGGTGCTTGAGAGAGAGCCGCGTCAATCACTGACGCGGCTTTTTTCTGCCTGTTTTCCATACTGGCGTAACGCTCACGAAACACTCGCAGTCGCTCTGGCGCGCGGCTGAACACGGAACGCCAGGCTTTCCTACACTGTCTGATGACCGGCGCGCATTCTCCGCGCTCAATCCACAAGGAGATCGTCATGGGCTTCATCGGAACCATCGTCATCGGCCTGATCGTCGGACTCGTCGCACGCTTCATCAAGCCGGGCGACGACAGCATGGGCTGGATCATGACCATCCTGATCGGCATCGGCGGCTCGCTGTTGGCCACCTATGGCGGTCAGGTACTGGGCATCTACGCCGCGGGGCAGGCCGCGGGTTTCATCGGCGCAGTGATCGGCGCCATCGTCCTGCTGGTCATTTACGGTCTGATCAAGAAGAATTGACGGTGATTTCCAGCCCTCTCCCGCGATGGGAGAGGGCGCTGGAACAACCCCCGCTTTTGCCCGACCGGGCCTTTCGAGTCCACGATGCGCCGTACATTGCTTGCCTGCAGCCTGATGCTGCTGACTTCCCTGGCATCCGCCGCCGACCTTCCCGAAACCGACTGGCTGTCCCTGATGCCGCCGAGCGACCGCAAGGCGCTGGAAGACATGCCGGAAATCACCCACAACGGCCCCGAGGCCAACGGCACCTTTACCAACAAGGGCGGCCTGAAGCAGGCCGACAAGAAGCTGCCGCCGGTGATGTACTCGACCAAGACGGTCGCCGCGCTCAATGGCAAGGCATTGCGCCTGGGCGGCTACCCGGTGCCGCTGGAAAACGACGCCAAGGGCCGCGTCACCGAGTTCTTCCTGGTGCCCTATCCGGGGGCCTGCATCCACGTGCCGCCACCGCCGCCGAACCAGATCGTCCTGGTGCGCTACCCCAAGGGCATCAAGATCGCCGATATCTACAGCCCGATCTGGGTTACCGGCACTCTGAAGATCGAGAAGGTCAGCAATGAAATGGCCGACGCGGCCTATGCCATCGACGACGCCAAAGTGCGGCCGGTGGAGGAGAGCGATCTGTAAGAGCCGGCTTTTGCAGGAGCAACGGTCTTTTGGGCTCCCGCGTTCGCGGGAGTGACGGTGTTATGCACCGTCCTTCACACACGTCATCCCCGCGAACGCGGGGACCCAGAAACAACGTAGGAGCGGACTCTGTCCGCGATTGGAATGGTGCCGGTGCGCCTTTCGTAGGAGCGAGCTTGCTCGCGAACCTGATCTGGCGCCGGCCTTGCCGACGGATCGCGGACGGAGTCCGCTCCTGCGAAGAGCAGGCCTCAGTCCTTCAGCGGTTCACTCCAGATTTCCACCTTCATCGTCTCGCTTCGTCCCGGCGCGACGCTCATCACGTCGTCCCAGACTCGCGCGGTCTCGATGCAGAGCATGTTCTCCCAGGCATCGTTGGCGAATTGCGACAGGCGCGCGGCCTTGTCGATCCAGGGGTTCCACACCACCGCCGAGCGCGAGCCGCTGGCAAGGATGTGGATACCGCGCTCCCAGAGCGGGTCACGGATCACCAGGGGCTTCTCTACATCCAGGTAGATGCGGTCGGTTTCCCCGGCGATGCGCACCAGACCGTGCTGCTGGCGCTCTTCCCAGTTCTCCAGGGTCTCGATGTAACGGCAGCCCTGCAGGCCGTCGATGCTGATCTCGCGGCTGTTGCTCACCGCGAAGTAGGTGTGCAGCGCCTGGCTGATCGGAAGCGGCTTGTCGCCGAGGTTGTGGGTGGTCATTTCCAGGGTCAGGCGTTCGCCGAAGCGCATCACCAGCTCCAGGCGCGCCGAATGCGGCCAGCCGGGAAGGCCATGGTGGGCGTCGATGCTGAAGTGCACGGCCAGCTCGCCCTGCTCGTCGGCGATGTCGTCCAGTTGCCAGTCCACGGTGCGCACCAGGCCGTGGGCCGGGGCGTTGTTGCCGGTATACGCGGTGCGAACTGCCACCGGGTTGCGTTCCAGGTTGCCGAACCAGGGCCAGCACACCGGCACGCCGCCCCGCTGGGACTGGCCATGGCGGAACTCGGCGGTATCGCTCAGCCACACCAGCGGCGGTTGCTCGTGGGGCTGGTAGCTCAGCAGTTGCGCACCCTGCTGGGCGATCAGGGCTTCACCATGGGCGGTGTGGATGCGCCAGCAGGGCAGTTCGTCGACCTGCACCTGCTCGACGCGAGGGGTCTGGATATCGCTGCTCATGGTGGTCTCCGGGGCTGCGATGGGAAAGAGTCAGTATCACCGATCCTCCGCCCGTCGGGCAGTTCCCGAAGAATGAAAAGATCAGCTCTGGCGCAGGTCCTCCAGACGCTTGCGCTGCCGCCCTGCGCCGTCGTGATTGGCGGTGTCCAACCAGGCCTCGAAGGCCTGCTGGCAGCGCGGCCACTCACTGTCGATGATCGAGAACCAGGCGGTGTCGCGGTTGCGGTCCTTCACCACGGTTGCCTGGCGGAAGGTGCCCTCGAAGGTGAAGCCCAGGCGTTGCGCAGCGCGCATGGAGCGGGCATTGAGCGCATTGCACTTCCATTCCAGGCGCCGGTAGCCCAGTTCGAAGGCCAGCTTGGCCAGCAGGTAGACGGCTTCGGTGGAGGCAGGCGAACGCTGCATCACCCGGCCGTAGGCAATGTGGCCGATCTCGATACTGCCGTCCTTGGGGAAGATCCGCAGGAAGCTGAGCAGGCCAACCGCGCGGCCGCTGATGCGGTCGATCACGGCGAAGAACATCGGATCAGTGCTGGTGGCGTTGCCGGTGAGCCAGGTATCGAACGGCGCGCGCTCGGGGAAGGGGCCATAGGGCAGGTAGTCCCAGAGCAGCGAATCGGAGTCCGGGCCTTGCAGGGCTTCCCACAGATCGTCGCCATGGGCGGCGACATCCAGCGGAACCAGATTGACGTAGCGGCCGGGCAGGGTGCGCTTTTCGGGGCTGGCGGCGGGGCGCCAGTTCAGCAGGGGCTGGTCGTTCATGGGGCGCTCCGGGTCAGATGATCTTGCGGTACTGGACGAAACCGGAGCGGTCGGCGATCCGGTCGTAGAGGAACATGGCGTCGGTGTTGCTCTCGTGGGTCAGCCAGTGCACCCGCGCGGCACCGTTGGCGCGGGCGTCGGCGTAGACGTGCTCGATCAGCGCCGTACCGATGCCGCCGCCACGCTGGCCTTCGGCAACGAACAGGTCCTGCAGGTAGACGTAGTCGCCCTGGGTCCAGCAGGAACGGTGGTAGATGAAGTGCACCATGCCGATGGCCTCGCCGCCCTGCCAGGCTAGGGCGGCGTGCATCGGTTCGGCGGGGTCGAGGAAGCGCTTCCAGGTCACGGCGCTGGTGGCCTCATCGATGGTGGTCTTGTAGAAGCGCTGGTAGCCCTGCCAGAGCGGCAGCCAGGCGGCGTGATCAGCAGCGGTGATCGGGCGGATCTCGACAGCGGAAGTCATAGTGACGGCCTTGTGCGTGTTGGAATGGTTACAGCCTAGGTTGGGAATTGGTTCTACTAAAGAGCCATTCATGGTGAAATCAAGGGAGCCATTGCCGTCCTCCCGGAATCCGCCCGCATGAGTGTCCCGCTGCCTTTCAATCCTTCCGGCATCCGCCTCGATCCTGCGCGGCCGCTCGGCGTGCAACTGTTCCAGGCATTGCGCGAGCGCATCCTCGATGGTCGCCTGGCGGCGCGTTCACGCCTGCCGGCGAGCCGCGATCTGGCGGCGTCATTGGGCATTTCACGCAATACCGTGGTGCGCGCCTACGAACAGCTCTACGCCGAGGGTTACATCGAGGGGCGCACCGGTGATGGCACCTATGTCGCGGAGCGGGTTCAGCCATCGGTGGACGCCGTGCGTGGCGAAGCGCGCGGCGCGGATGCACCCTCCATGGAGCGCCTGGCGAAGCACCATCTGCCGCTGCCGCCCACCGGTGCGCCGCGTGCCTTCCGGGTAGGGGTGCCGGCCTTCGACCTGTTCCCCTTCGATACCTGGGCACGGCTGCAGGCGCGCTTCTGGCGAGATCCGCCGCTGGACTGCCTGGGTTACGGCGACCCGGCGGGCGAGCGGCGCCTGCGCGAACTGGTGGCCGCCTACCTGCGCAGCACCCGTGGCCTGCATTGCGATGCCCAGCAGATCATCATCACCAGCGGCGCCCAGCAAGGCATCGCGCTGTGCGCCCAGGTATTGCTCGCCGAGGGCGACGGTGCGGCCATCGAGAACCCCGGCTACCGCGCCGCCGGCCACGCCTTCGCCACGGCCGGTGCGCGTCTGCACGGCGTGTCCGTGGATGCCGACGGGCTATGTACGGCGCAGTTGGAGCAATTGCTGGACTGCCGGCTGGTGTATGTCACGCCTTCTCACCAGTATCCGACCGGGGTGACCTTGTCCCTGGCAAGGCGCCTGGAGCTGCTGGAGTGGGCCGAGCGCACCGGCGGCTGGATCGTCGAGGACGACTACGATGGCGAGTACCGTTACAGCGGTACGCCGCTGATGCCGCTGGCGGCGCTGGATCGACACGACCGGGTGCTCTACGTTGGCACTTTCTGCAAGATCGCCTTCCCCGCGCTGCGCTTGGGATATCTGGTGGTTCCGCCGGCGCTGGCACAGGCCTTCGCCCGGCGTCGCGCGCTGGATGTGCGGCACTCGGAAGTCGGTACCCAGCGGGTGATGGCGGACTTCATCGCCGAAGGACACTTCCAGCGTCACGTCCGCCGCATGCGCCGCGCCGCCCGCAGCCGTCGCGATGCCCTGCTGCGTGGCTGGCCGGATGTCGCCGGTTGCGCTCGAATGCCGACAGTAGAGGCGGGGCTGCACCTGTGCGTGCGGGTCGACAGCCGCGAGCGCGAACGTGAGCTGGTGCAGCGAGCGTTGGCCGTTGGCGTGGAAGTGAATGCGCTGAGCGACTACTGGCTGCCGGAGTCCACCGAACCGGAAGATCAGCGCGCCGGGTTGGTGCTGGGTTTCGCAGCGGTGCCCGAGGCGCGGATTGCCGAAGCGCTGAAGGTATTGCGCAAGGCATGGCGGACGTAGGAGCGAGGCTGCTCGCGCACCCCGTCACTCGCTCGAATGCGGGACAGCGCTTGTGCTGAACGCACTTCAGTGCGGCCCGAAGGGTGAGCGCAGCTCATAGCCGGGAAGACGGCGACTCTTCCCGCTCCGCCCAATAGGTCTGCTTGTGCCCACGCGCCTGGTAGTCTCGCGCCAGGGCTTCTGCCTCGGCGCGGGACAGTTGGCGGCGCATGACGAAGCGGTTGCCGTTGTCGTCCAGGCGCACCAGGCACCAGTCCCGCTCAGGCATTGACGGTCGGGTTCTTGCGCACGGCGAGCCCGCTGCAGGGCCGGCCGAAGGGGCGGTAGCTCATGACTGTCTCCGCGAAAGGCTTCGCTGACACCATAGCCGTTCGCCAGCGCAGGTGCCTGGGCGGCCCGGAGGCCGTGGCGGAAAAAGAAAAGCCCGGCGCGGGGCCGGGCGAAAAGGCCTGCCGGAGCAGGCAGGCGGCGTCGGGCGACACCGCCGGGGAGATCAGACTGCCGGCGCCAGGGCTGGCGGCGTGGCGTGGCCGTGCAGCGCCTCGTAATCCGTCTTCATGGCCTTGTAGAGGCCGAACATGAGCAGGATCAGAACCGCCGAGAACGGCAGGCCGGCCAGCACCACGACGGTCTGCATGGCGGTGAAGTTGCCGGCGAACAGCAGGCCGATGGTCACCAGGGTGATCACCACCGACCAGAGGATACGCAGCCAGTGCGGGGCGTCTTCGTCGAGGTCGCCGCCCTGGCGCGACAGGTTGGCCAGCATCACCGAGCCGGAGTCGGCGGGGGTGAGGAAGAGCACGAAGCCGACGAAGATCGACATGCCGATCACGATCTTGGCGAAGGGGTAGTGCTCCAGCAGCAGGTAGATCGACATCGACGGCTGCTCCAGGGCGGCCTTGCCCAGGTCGGCGGCGCCGTGGTTCATCACCAGGTCCACCGCGCTGTTGCCGAACACCGAGAGCCAGGCGAGGGTGAAGCCGAGCGGGATCAGCAGCACACCCATGACCAGTTCGCGCACGGTCCGGCCACGGGAAATACGCGCGATGAACATGCCGACGAAGGGCGCCCAGGAAATCCACCAGGCCCAGTAGAACAGGGTCCACAGGCCCAGCCATTCTTCGTTCTTGCCAGCGCCGCCGCCGGTGTAGACGTAGAGATCGAAGGTCTTGAGCACCAGGCCGTTGAGGTAGTCGCCTAGGTTCTGCACGAAGCCGTTGAGCAGCTCCAGGGTGGAGCCGCAGACCAGCACGAACAGCAGCAGCGAGCTGAACAGCACGATGTTCAGGTTGGACAGCCGGCGGATGCCTTTCTCGATGCCCGACACCGCGGCCAGCGTGGCCACCAGGCTCATCACCAGCAGCACGATCAGCAGAGTGGTCTTGGAGTGCTCCATGCCGGTCAGGTATTCGATGCCCGAGGATACCTGCAGTGCGCCGATGCCCAGGTTGGTCACCAGGCCCAGCAGGGTAACGAAGATGCCGAAGCAGTCCACCGCGTGGCCGGCGCCGCCCTTCACCCAGCGCTCACCGAGGATCGGCAGCAGCGCCGAACGCAGGGCCAGCGGCTGGCGGTGACGGTAGGCGAAGTAGCCGACGGCCAGGCCGACCAGCGCATAGATCGCCCAGCCGTGCACGCCCCAGTGCAGGAAGGTCAGTTGCAGCGCCTGGCGTGCCGCTTGCGGGGTGCCGGCCACGCCTTCCGGCGGATGGTAGAGGTGGTCGATGGGCTCGGAGGCGGCGAAGTACAGCAGCGAGATGCCGATGCCGGAGGAGAACAGCATGCCGGCCCAGGCGCCGTAGCTGAAGTCCGGTTTCTCGTGATCGGCGCCGAGCTTCAGCTGGCCATAGCGAGAGAACGCAACCCAGATGACGAAGAACAGATAACTGCCGATGGCCAGCATGTAATACCAGCCGAAACTGTGCGAAAGCCACGCTTGCGTACGGTTGAGGACCGCACCGGCGCCGTCGGGAAAGAGAATGAGGGCGGCGGTCAGAACCAGGATCAGCACGGTGGAACCGTAGAAGACGACCGGATTCAGACGTACCTGCTCGTTTGTTTTTATTGGCGAAGCAGTACTCATTTGGAGGATGACCCCATGACAGTGAACGCATGGCGGCCGGCGACGGGTGCGACTAAGGCACGGCGACGGGCCGCAAACCACAGACACAGCACAGCCGCACGACACTTCCCGCCTGGATTCTGCGATCCTTGAAGGTTGGGAAGAGATGCGGCGATGAACGGCTCGGGCCCGCTTGCACACAAGGCTCGGAGTGGTTCACGGAGCGCAGCTTATTCTTAGTTGATTGAACGTTCAATAAAAACAAAATAGACTGGCCAACAAGTCGCCGGACGGCATAGGTACGTCCAGGCGAAGAGGAGATACGAAATGCCCAAGGTCGGTATGCAGCCGATTCGCCGTTCCCAGTTGATCCACGCCACGCTAGAGGCGGTGGACCAGGTGGGCATGGGCGACGCCAGCATCGCCCTGATCGCCCGTCTGGCGGGGGTATCCAACGGCATCATCAGCCACTACTTCCAGGACAAGAACGGGCTCCTGGAAGCGACCATGCGCCATCTGATGCTGGCGCTGAACAAGGCCGTCGGCGAACGCCGCCGGGCTTTGCGGGATGACGAGCCGCGCTCGCACCTGCGCGCGATCATCGAAGGCAACTTCGATGCGAGCCAGGTCAACGGGCCGGCGATGAAAACCTGGCTGGCGTTCTGGGCTACCAGCATGCACCAGCCGTCGTTGCGCCGCCTGCAGCGGGTCAACGACCACAGGTTGTATTCGAACCTGTGCTGCGAGTTCCGCCGGGTGTTGCCAATCGCCGAAGCGCGCGCGGCCGCCCGTGGGCTGGCGGCACTGATCGATGGGTTGTGGCTGCGCGGCGCGCTCTCCGGCGATGCCTTCGACACCGAGCAGGCACTGGCCATCGCGTACGACTACCTCGACCAACAACTGGCGAAACAGACGGGCTAGCCCCGCCGCGCCGGCCTTGCGCACTGACACCTATAAGAGAGGACACCTGCACCATGGCTCGATTCGAAGAACAGAAGCTCTACATCGGCGGTCGCTACGTGGAAGCCACCAGCGGCACCACCTTCGAAACCATCAATCCGGCCAATGGTGAAGTCCTCGCCCAGGTCCAGCGCGCCTCGAAAGACGACGTCGAGCGTGCCGTGCAGAGCGCGGTGGAAGGGCAGAAAGTATGGGCGGCGATGACCGCCATGCAGCGCTCGCGCATCCTGCGTCGCGCCGTGGAAATCCTCCGTCAGCGCAACGATGAGCTGGCCGAACTGGAAACCCTCGACACCGGCAAGCCGCTGGCCGAGACCCGCAACGTCGACATCGTCACCGGCGCCGACGTGCTCGAGTACTACGCCGGTCTGGTTCCGGCCATCGAAGGCGAGCAAATCCCGCTGCGCGAGACCAGCTTCGTCTACACCCGCCGCGAGCCACTGGGCGTGGTCGCCGGCATCGGCGCCTGGAACTATCCGGTGCAGATCGCCCTGTGGAAGTCCGCTCCGGCCCTGGCCGCCGGCAACGCGATGATCTTCAAGCCCAGCGAAGTCACCCCGCTGACTGTACTAAAGCTCGCTGAAATCTACACCGAGGCCGGCCTGCCCGATGGCGTGTTCAACGTCCTCACCGGTAGCGGCCGCGAAGTCGGCCAGTGGCTGACCGAGCACCCGCTGATCGAGAAGATCTCCTTCACCGGCGGCACCTCCACCGGTAAGAAAGTCATGGCCAGCGCGTCGAGCTCCTCGCTCAAGGAAGTCACCATGGAGCTGGGCGGCAAGTCGCCGCTGATCATCTTCGAGGACGCCAACCTCGATCGCGCCGCCGACATCGCCGTCATGGCCAACTTCTTCAGCTCCGGCCAGGTGTGCACCAACGGCACCCGCGTGTTCATCCCGCGCAACCTGCAGGCTCGCTTCGAGGCGAAAGTCGTCGAGCGCGTGAAGCGCATCCGCCTGGGCAGCCCGCAGGACGAAAACACCAACTTCGGCCCGCTGACCAGCTTCGCCCACATGGAGAGCGTGCTCTCCTACATCGAGTCGGGCAAAGAGCAGAAGGCCCGCCTGCTGTGCGGTGGCGAGCGCGTCACCCAGGGCGAGTTCGCCAAGGGTGCCTACGTCGCGCCGACCGTGTTCACCGACTGCACTGACGACATGACCATCGTCCGCGAGGAAATCTTCGGGCCGGTCATGAGCATCCTTGTCTACGACACCGAAGACGAGGTCATCCGCCGCGCCAACGACTCCGAGTACGGCCTGGCCGCCGGCGTCGTCACCCAGGACCTGGCCCGCGCGCACCGTGCGATCCATCGCCTGGAAGCCGGCATCTGCTGGATCAACACCTGGGGCGAGTCGCCGGCCGAGATGCCGGTTGGCGGGTACAAGCAATCGGGCGTCGGTCGTGAGAACGGTCTGACCACCCTGGCTCACTACACTCGCATCAAATCTGTGCAGGTAGAGCTGGGCGACTACGCCTCGGTGTTCTGACCGCCGCGAGCGAGCCCTGAACGGCCGGTCGCAGGCCCCACTCCCTGACCACCGGCCATCCCGAATCCGCAGACACCGACGCACACGCGTCGCGGGCGGTGTCGTGCCTGAAAAAGAGGAAGGCCTGCATGTCCCAGGAATTCGACTACATCATCATCGGCGCCGGCTCGGCCGGTAACGTACTGGCTACCCGTCTGACCGAAGACCCCGACGTCAGCGTCCTGCTGCTCGAAGCCGGCGGCCCGGACTACCGCGCCGACTTCCGCACCCAGATGCCGGCCGCGCTGGCCTACCCGCTGCAGGGGCGTCGCTATAACTGGGCCTATGTGACCGATCCCGAGCCGTACATGAACAACCGCCGCATGGAGTGCGGTCGCGGCAAGGGCTTGGGCGGTTCCTCGCTGATCAATGGCATGTGCTACATCCGCGGCAATGCCATGGACTTCGACGGCTGGGCGCAGGACAAGGGCCTGGAAGACTGGACCTACCTCGACTGCCTGCCGTACTTCCGCAAGGCCGAGACCCGCGACATCGGGCCGAACGACTTCCACGGCGGCAATGGCCCGGTGAGCGTGACCACGCCCAAGGCCGGTAACAACCCGCTGTTCCACGCCATGGTCGAGGCAGGTGTGCAGGCGGGCTATCCGCGCACTGAAGACCTCAACGGCTACCAGCAGGAAGGCTTCGGTCCGATGGACCGTACCGTCACCCCGCAGGGCCGTCGTTCCAGCACCGCGCGCGGCTACCTGGATCAGGCCCGCGAGCGCCCGAACCTGACCATCGTCACCCACGCACTGACCGACCGCATCCTGTTCAGCGGCAAGCGCGCCATCGGTGCCACTTACCTGCATGGCAACGACAACGCCCTGAAGGAAGTGCGTGCCCGTCGCGAAGTGCTGGTGTGCTCTGGTGCCATCGCCTCGCCGCAACTGCTGCAACGCTCCGGCGTTGGTCCCGCGTCGCTGCTGCGTGACCTGGGCATCGACGTGGTGCACGACCTGCCCGGCGTCGGCCAGAACCTCCAGGACCACCTGGAGATGTACCTGCAGTACGCCTGCAAACAGCCGGTCTCCCTGTACCCGGCGCTGCAATGGTGGAACCAGCCGCAGATTGGCGCGGAGTGGATGTTCCTCGGCAGCGGCCTGGGTGCGAGCAACCAGTTCGAAGCCGGCGGCTTCATCCGCACCCGCCCGGAATTCGAGTGGCCGAACATCCAGTACCACTTCCTGCCGGTGGCGATTAACTACAACGGCAGCAATGCGGTGAAGGAGCATGGATTCCAGGCCCACGTCGGCTCCATGCGCTCTCCCAGCCGTGGTCGGATCAATGCGGTCTCCCGCGACCCGCGCAAGCACCCGAGCATCCTGTTCAACTACATGTCCAGCGAACAGGACTGGCAGGAGTTCCGCGATGGCATCCGCCTTACCCGCGAGATCATGAACCAGCCGGCGCTCGACCCCTTCCGTGGCCGCGAGCTCAGCCCGGGCCTGGACAAGCAGAGCGATGCCGAGCTGGATGCGTTTGTGCGCGAGCATGCGGAGACCGCCTTCCACCCCTCCTGCTCCTGCAAGATGGGCGAGGACGACATGGCGGTGGTCGATGGCGAAGGCCGTGTGCACGGCATGCAGGGGCTGCGTGTGGTCGATGCCTCGATCATGCCGCTGATCATCACCGGCAACCTCAATGCCACCACCATCATGATGGCCGAGAAGATCGCCGATAAGGTCCGTGGCCGTCAGGCCCTGCCCCGTAGTACCGCCGACTACTACAAGGCCAACGGCGCTCCGGTGCGCGGTAAATCGATGCGCTGATTCCGAAAGGCAAAGACGAAAACGCCGGCTTGATAGCCGGCGTTTCAGTTTTCAGCCACGACGTGGCGGAACCGGGCGGGTGCGACCGCTGCCGTCGATGGCGACGAACACGAATACGGCCTCGGTGACCTTGCGCCACTCGCTGGAGAGCGGATCATCGCTCCACACTTCGACCAGCATGCGGATCGAGCTGCGGCCGACTTCCAGCGATTGCGTATAGAAGGAGAGCTGAGCGCCAACGGCGACCGGGACCAGGAAGGCCATGCGGTCGATGGCTACGGTGGCGACGCGGCCGCCAGCGATGCGGCTGGCCATGGCGGTACCGGCGAGATCCATCTGCGCCACCAGCCAACCACCGAAGATGTCGCCAAAGCCGTTGGTCTCGCGCGGCAGGGCGGTAATCTGCAGGGCAAGGTCACCCTGCGGGATGGGATCATCTTGTTCGAGCTCGATCATAGTTCAGGGCCTCTTGCCCCCGGCGTACTCATGGTGAGGTTATGGAAAAACTCTCCCAAGACACCTGCCGGTGCAAGGCCTTGGGACAGCTTTTGATCGGCCTTTCTGCATTATATAGAGCAAGGCCCGCGACGACGACCGTAGGGATTCGACTTTGCCGGGTCTGCGCATGCCTGTGTCGTCAAAGCGCAATTTGCTATGGTTCGGCACCGGTGGCCCAACGCCGCCGTCATCTGCCTTGCATGCCGAGAATAATCACAATGCCTTCTGTGAACGCTCCTGCCGCGCCCGCGTCACGTCCGTTGACCCGCAGCGACTACAAGACCCTGTCCCTGTCTGCCCTGGGCGGCGCCCTGGAGTTCTACGACTTCATCATCTTCGTGTTCTTCGCCACCGTGGTCGGCAAGCTGTTCTTCCCCGCCGACATGCCCGAGTGGCTTCGCCAGCTGCAGACTTTCGGCCTGTTCGCTGCCGGTTACCTTGCTCGTCCGCTGGGCGGGGTGGTCATGGCTCACTTCGGCGACCTGCTGGGTCGCAAGAAGATGTTCACCCTGAGCATCTTTCTGATGGCCGTTCCCACACTGATCATGGGTTTGCTGCCCACCTACGAGCAGATCGGCATCTGGGCGCCGCTGGCCCTGTTGCTGCTGCGCGTCATCCAGGGCGCTGCCATCGGCGGTGAAGTGCCGGGTGCCTGGGTCTTCGTCGCCGAGCACGTTCCGCAGCGTCATGTGGGCTATGCCTGCGGCACGCTCACCTCGGGTCTGACCGCGGGCATCCTGATCGGTTCGCTGGTGGCGACGCTGATCAACAGTGTCTTCAGCGCCGAAGAAGTGCGGGCCTATGCCTGGCGGATTCCGTTCCTGCTCGGTGGCATCTTCGGCCTGTTCTCCGTTTACCTGCGCCGCTGGCTGCACGAGACCCCGGTATTCGCTGAGCTGCAACTGCGCAAGCAACTGGCCGAGGAGGTGCCACTGGGCGTGGTGGTGCGCGAGCATCGCCCGGCGGTGGTGCTGTCCATGCTGCTGACCTGGGTACTGTCGGCCGCTATCGTGGTGGTGATCCTGATGACCCCGTCGGTGCTGCAGACGGTATATGGTTTCGGTGCGGCGACTGCCCTGAAGGCCAATAGCCTGGCCATCGTCTTCCTCAGCGTTGGCTGCATTCTTGCTGGAGGTCTGGCGGACCGCATCGGCGCCGGCCGCACCTTTATATATGGCAGCGTACTGCTGGGCGTCGCCTCCTGGACCTTCTACACCAGCCTCAAGGCGCACCCGGACTGGCTGTTCCCGCTGTATGCGGTGACCGGCCTATGCGTAGGCGTCATCGGCGCGGTGCCTTACGTCATGGTGAACGCCTTCCCGGCGGTCGTGCGCTTCACCGGCCTGTCCTTCTCCTACAACCTGGCCTACGCCATCTTCGGCGGCCTGACCCCCATGGTGGTTGCGCTCCTTATGAAGGAAGACCCGCTGGGGCCGGCTTACTACGTCGTGGCGCTGTGCATGGTTGGCTTCCTGGTGGGGACCTATCTGCTGCGCCAGGAGCGCCGCCTGGTGGGGCAGGGTGTGGCGGTAAATTGATCAATCGGACAGTTTTTTGCGGAAAGTTAAAAGAAGCCGTTGACGGGGATTTTTAAGTCCCTATAATGCGCACCACTCCCAGCGACGAAGCGCTGAAAGAACTTGAAAATCAAGTACTTACAGAGATTCGGAGTTGAGGGTGGTGATCAGGCGGGTGGTTCACTTGTCGCTCTTCATTGGCTGCTCCGGCAGCGAGCTGAAAGGAAGATTGCCGAGGTGCTTGACAGCGAGTTTGATCGCTGTAGAATGCGCCTCCCGCTGATGAGAGGTTTGACTTCTCGGAAGCCCAAGCGATTGAGTAGAAAAGAAATTTTCGAAAAATAAAGCTTGACGGAAGATGAGGTTGGCGTAGAATGCGCGCCTCGGTTGAGATGAAAGCCTTAACCAACTGCTCTTTAACAAGTCGAATCAAGCAATTCGTGTGGGTGCTTGTGATGTAAGACTGATGATCGACTGATTATCAGCAACGCAAGTAACACTCGTGAATTCGAGAGTTTTAGCTCTTTAAATAGAGCATGCGATTGCTGAGCCAAGTTTAGGGTTTTCTCAAAACCCAAGCAGTATTGAACTGAAGAGTTTGATCATGGCTCAGATTGAACGCTGGCGGCAGGCCTAACACATGCAAGTCGAGCGGATGATGGGAGCTTGCTCCCGGATTCAGCGGCGGACGGGTGAGTAATGCCTAGGAATCTGCCTGGTAGTGGGGGACAACGTTTCGAAAGGAACGCTAATACCGCATACGTCCTACGGGAGAAAGCAGGGGACCTTCGGGCCTTGCGCTATCAGATGAGCCTAGGTCGGATTAGCTAGTTGGTGGGGTAAAGGCCTACCAAGGCGACGATCCGTAACTGGTCTGAGAGGATGATCAGTCACACTGGAACTGAGACACGGTCCAGACTCCTACGGGAGGCAGCAGTGGGGAATATTGGACAATGGGCGAAAGCCTGATCCAGCCATGCCGCGTGTGTGAAGAAGGTCTTCGGATTGTAAAGCACTTTAAGTTGGGAGGAAGGGCAGTAAGTTAATACCTTGCTGTTTTGACGTTACCAACAGAATAAGCACCGGCTAACTTCGTGCCAGCAGCCGCGGTAATACGAAGGGTGCAAGCGTTAATCGGAATTACTGGGCGTAAAGCGCGCGTAGGTGGTTTGGTAAGATGGATGTGAAATCCCCGGGCTCAACCTGGGAACTGCATCCATAACTGCCTGACTAGAGTACGGTAGAGGGTGGTGGAATTTCCTGTGTAGCGGTGAAATGCGTAGATATAGGAAGGAACACCAGTGGCGAAGGCGACCACCTGGACTGATACTGACACTGAGGTGCGAAAGCGTGGGGAGCAAACAGGATTAGATACCCTGGTAGTCCACGCCGTAAACGATGTCGACTAGCCGTTGGGATCCTTGAGATCTTAGTGGCGCAGCTAACGCGATAAGTCGACCGCCTGGGGAGTACGGCCGCAAGGTTAAAACTCAAATGAATTGACGGGGGCCCGCACAAGCGGTGGAGCATGTGGTTTAATTCGAAGCAACGCGAAGAACCTTACCTGGCCTTGACATGTCCGGAATCTTGCAGAGATGCGAGAGTGCCTTCGGGAATCGGAACACAGGTGCTGCATGGCTGTCGTCAGCTCGTGTCGTGAGATGTTGGGTTAAGTCCCGTAACGAGCGCAACCCTTGTCCTTAGTTACCAGCACGTTATGGTGGGCACTCTAAGGAGACTGCCGGTGACAAACCGGAGGAAGGTGGGGATGACGTCAAGTCATCATGGCCCTTACGGCCAGGGCTACACACGTGCTACAATGGTCGGTACAGAGGGTTGCCAAGCCGCGAGGTGGAGCTAATCCCATAAAACCGATCGTAGTCCGGATCGCAGTCTGCAACTCGACTGCGTGAAGTCGGAATCGCTAGTAATCGTGAATCAGAATGTCACGGTGAATACGTTCCCGGGCCTTGTACACACCGCCCGTCACACCATGGGAGTGGGTTGCTCCAGAAGTAGCTAGTCTAACCGCAAGGGGGACGGTTACCACGGAGTGATTCATGACTGGGGTGAAGTCGTAACAAGGTAGCCGTAGGGGAACCTGCGGCTGGATCACCTCCTTAATCGAAGATCGCAGCTTCTTCATAAGCTCCCACACGAATTGCTTGATTCACTGGTTAGACGATAGGTTTGCTGCTCGGTTGGTTTGAGCGCGCCCCCGGCTCTGAGGTAGAGAGCGGGTGAGGTCGACGGCCTGCTAAGCCCGAACGATTGGGTCTGTAGCTCAGTTGGTTAGAGCGCACCCCTGATAAGGGTGAGGTCGGCAGTTCGAATCTGCCCAGACCCACCAATTGTTGTGGTGTGCTGCTGATCCGATACGGGGCCATAGCTCAGCTGGGAGAGCGCCTGCTTTGCACGCAGGAGGTCAGGAGTTCGATCCTCCTTGGCTCCACCATTAAAAATCGTCGAAAGCTCAGACATGAATGTTCAGGATGAACGAACATTGATGTCTGGTCTTTGTGCCAGAACTGTTCTTTAAAAATTTGGGTATGTGATAGAAGTAGACTGAATAATCTCTTTCACTGGTGATTATTCAAGTCAAGGTAAAATTTGCGAGTTCAAGCGCGAATTTTCGGCGAATGTCGTCTTCACGTTCGAGACAATAACCAGATTGCTTGGGGTTATATGGTCAAGTGAAGAAGCGCATACGGTGGATGCCTTGGCAGTCAGAGGCGATGAAAGACGTGGTAGCCTGCGATAAGCTTCGGGGAGTCGGCAAACAGACTTTGATCCGGAGATCTCTGAATGGGGAAACCCACCCGAGATAACTCGGGTATCTTGTACTGAATACATAGGTGCAAGAGGCGAACCAGGGGAACTGAAACATCTAAGTACCCTGAGGAAAAGAAATCAACCGAGATTCCCTTAGTAGTGGCGAGCGAACGGGGACTAGCCCTTAAGCTTCTTTGAATCTAACAGAACGCTCTGGAAAGTGCGGCCATAGTGGGTGATAGCCCCGTATGTGAAAGGTTCTTTGAAGTGAAATCGAGTAGGACGGAGCACGAGAAACTTTGTCTGAATATGGGGGGACCATCCTCCAAGGCTAAATACTACTGACTGACCGATAGTGAACCAGTACCGTGAGGGAAAGGCGAAAAGAACCCCGGAGAGGGGAGTGAAATAGAACCTGAAACCGTATGCGTACAAGCAGTGGGAGCCTACTTTGTTAGGTGACTGCGTACCTTTTGTATAATGGGTCAGCGACTTATATTCAGTGGCGAGCTTAACCGTATAGGGAAGGCGTAGCGAAAGCGAGTCTTAATAGGGCGTTTTAGTCGCTGGGTATAGACCCGAAACCGGGCGATCTATCCATGAGCAGGTTGAAGGTTAGGTAACACTGACTGGAGGACCGAACCCACTCCCGTTGAAAAGGTAGGGGATGACTTGTGGATCGGAGTGAAAGGCTAATCAAGCTCGGAGATAGCTGGTTCTCCTCGAAAGCTATTTAGGTAGCGCCTCACGTATCACTCCAGGGGGTAGAGCACTGTTTCGGCTAGGGGGTCATCCCGACTTACCAAACCGATGCAAACTCCGAATACCTGGAAGTGTCAGCGTGGGAGACACACGGCGGGTGCTAACGTCCGTCGTGAAAAGGGAAACAACCCAGACCGTCAGCTAAGGTCCCAAAGTTATGGTTAAGTGGTAAACGATGTGGGAAGGCTTAGACAGCTAGGAGGTTGGCTTAGAAGCAGCCACCCTTTAAAGAAAGCGTAATAGCTCACTAGTCGAGTCGGCCTGCGCGGAAGATGTAACGGGGCTCAAACCATACACCGAAGCTACGGGTGCATCGCAAGATGCGCGGTAGAGGAGCGTTCTGTAAGCCTGTGAAGGTGAGTTGAGAAGCTTGCTGGAGGTATCAGAAGTGCGAATGCTGACATGAGTAACGACAATGGGAGTGAAAAACTCCCACGCCGAAAGACCAAGGGTTCCTGCGCAACGTTAATCGACGCAGGGTTAGTCGGTCCCTAAGGCGAGGCTGAAGAGCGTAGTCGATGGGAAACAGGTTAATATTCCTGTACTTCTAGTTACTGCGATGGAGGGACGGAGAAGGCTAGGCCAGCTTGGCGTTGGTTGTCCAAGTTTAAGGTGGTAGGCCGAACACTTAGGCAAATCCGGGTGTTCAAGGCCGAGAGCTGATGACGAGTCGTCTTTTAGACGATGAAGTGGTTGATGCCATGCTTCCAGGAAAAGCTTCTAAGCTTCAGGTAACTAGGAACCGTACCCCAAACCGACACAGGTGGTTGGGTAGAGAATACCAAGGCGCTTGAGAGAACTCGGGTGAAGGAACTAGGCAAAATGGCACCGTAACTTCGGGAGAAGGTGCGCCGATGAGGGTGAAGCATTTACTGCGTAAGCCCATGTCGGTCGAAGATACCAGGCCGCTGCGACTGTTTATTAAAAACACAGCACTCTGCAAACACGAAAGTGGACGTATAGGGTGTGACGCCTGCCCGGTGCCGGAAGGTTAATTGATGGGGTTAGCGAAAGCGAAGCTCTTGATCGAAGCCCCGGTAAACGGCGGCCGTAACTATAACGGTCCTAAGGTAGCGAAATTCCTTGTCGGGTAAGTTCCGACCTGCACGAATGGCGTAACGATGGCGGCGCTGTCTCCACCCGAGACTCAGTGAAATTGAAATCGCTGTGAAGATGCAGTGTATCCGCGGCTAGACGGAAAGACCCCGTGAACCTTTACTGTAGCTTTGCACTGGACTTTGAGCCTGCTTGTGTAGGATAGGTGGGAGGCTTTGAAGCGTGGACGCCAGTCTGCGTGGAGCCAACCTTGAAATACCACCCTGGCATGCTTGAGGTTCTAACTCTGGTCCGTTATCCGGATCGAGGACAGTGTATGGTGGGCAGTTTGACTGGGGCGGTCTCCTCCTAAAGAGTAACGGAGGAGTACGAAGGTGCGCTCAGACCGGTCGGAAATCGGTCGTAGAGTATAAAGGCAAAAGCGCGCTTGACTGCGAGACAGACACGTCGAGCAGGTACGAAAGTAGGTCTTAGTGATCCGGTGGTTCTGTATGGAAGGGCCATCGCTCAACGGATAAAAGGTACTCCGGGGATAACAGGCTGATACCGCCCAAGAGTTCATATCGACGGCGGTGTTTGGCACCTCGATGTCGGCTCATCACATCCTGGGGCTGAAGCCGGTCCCAAGGGTATGGCTGTTCGCCATTTAAAGTGGTACGCGAGCTGGGTTTAGAACGTCGTGAGACAGTTCGGTCCCTATCTGCCGTGGACGTTTGAGATTTGAGAGGGGCTGCTCCTAGTACGAGAGGACCGGAGTGGACGAACCTCTGGTGTTCCGGTTGTCACGCCAGTGGCATTGCCGGGTAGCTATGTTCGGAATAGATAACCGCTGAAAGCATCTAAGCGGGAAACTAGCCTCAAGATGAGATCTCACTGGGAACTTGATTCCCCTAAAGGGCCGTCGAAGACTACGACGTTGATAGGTCGGGTGTGTAAGCGCTGTGAGGCGTTGAGCTAACCGATACTAATTGCCCGTGAGGCTTGACCATATAACACCCAAACAATTTGCGTGTTGTACGGTGAAGACGTAACGAACCGAAAGTTCGTGTGAACCGCAAATTACCTGTCACATACCCGAATTCGGATGAGCGTGAGCGCAAGCCACGGGCGTCCTAAAGAATTGCTTGACGACCATAGAGCGTTGGAACCACCTGATCCCATCCCGAACTCAGCAGTGAAACGACGCATCGCCGATGGTAGTGTGGGGTTTCCCCATGTGAGAGTAGGTCATCGTCAAGCTCCTATCCCAAGACCCCTGGTCAGCATCGCTGGCCGGGGGTTTTGCTTTTGCGCGCGGGAAAGTTGCGCGTACTCACGGCGCTCGCCGGAGTCCAATGTGCGCCATGCTACGGCAGCGATTGCGGGCATGGCCCGCTCCTACGGGGTGCAATGCGCTCCCCTTAATCCCATGGCGATCACTGCGAACGCTACAGGCTCCATTGCATCGTTTATGACGGTGTGATGAGTGGGGCTGGCCCCCCTCAGGCTCACTCCTGCGGAAGCCTCCAGAGCCCTTCAGCGGCTCTGGGACGAGCTTTTCAGCTATTCCCTACCGCTCGTGCGATTGACTGATGGCATTTCATCCAACTGTCACATTCGCGTCATAGAGTCTTCATGCGGCCTGACGATACTGGCCCCCGTTCCATCCAACCCCATTCTCCTCAAGGAGCAAGGCATGAAACTCAAGCGTTTGATGGCGGCCCTGACCTTTGTCGCCGCGGGCGTAGGCACCGCCAGTGCGGTAGCCGCAATTGATCCGGCCCTGCCGGAATACCAAAAAGCCAGCGGTGTGTCGGGCAACCTGTCGAGCGTTGGCTCCGATACCCTGGCCAACCTGATGACCATGTGGGCCGAAGAGTACAAGCGCCTGTACCCGAACGTGAACGTGCAGATCCAGGCCGCCGGTTCCTCCACCGCGCCGCCGGCTCTGACCGAAGGCACCGCCAACCTGGGCCCGATGAGCCGCAAGATGAAGGACGTCGAGCTGCAGGCCTTCGAGCAGAAGTACGGCTACAAGCCGACCGCTGTTCCGGTTGCCGTGGATGCCCTGGCGATCTTCGTGCACAAGGACAACCCGATCAAAGGCCTGACCATGCAACAGGTCGACGCCATCTTCTCCTCCACCCGTCTGTGCGGCGGCAAAGCGGAAGTGAAGACCTGGGGTGACCTGGGCCTGACCGGCGACTGGGCCAACAAGCCCGTTCAGCTGTTCGGTCGTAACTCCGTATCCGGCACCTACGGCTACTTCAAGGAAGAAGCCCTGTGCAAAGGCGACTACAAGCCGAACGTGAACGAGCAGCCGGGTTCGGCTTCCGTGGTTCAGTCGGTCAGCCAGTCCCTGAACGGCGTTGGTTACTCCGGTATCGGCTACAAGACCGCTAGCGTGAAGACCGTTGCCCTGGCCAAGAAGGAAGGCGGCGAGTTCATCGAAGACAACGAAGCTAACGCCCTGAACGGTAGCTACCCGCTGTCCCGCTTCCTGTACGTCTATGTCAACAAGGCTCCGAACAAGCCGCTGAACCCGCTGGAAGCACAGTTCCTGAAGATGGTGCTCTCCAAGACCGGCCAGCAGGTTGTCGTGAAAGACGGCTACATCCCGCTGCCGTCGAAGGTCGCCGAAAAAGCGATCAAGGACCTGGGTCTGTAATCAGCTCGACAACCGGGCGGCCTGCGCCGCCCGGCATGGGCTGACGCCATCCCGACCGGGCCCACCAGCATGGCTCTGCTGGTGGGCTTTGTCGCGTCACCTCCATGTCATCTTTCTGTCACACAGAGCCGCTAGGGTGTCACTGCATGAACGACCTGGCCAACTCCCCGATGACTTCTTCTCTCCCCGAGCGGATCGATTTCAATACGCCTGCGCTGCAGCGCAAGCGCCGCATGCGTGCGCTCAAGGATCGACTCACCCGCTGGTACGTGCTGGTCGGCGGTCTCGCCGTCCTGGCTGCCATTACCCTGATTTTCTTCTACCTCGCCTACGTCGTGTTGCCGCTGTTCCGCGGCGCCACGCTGGAGTCGCGCGACCCCCTGGCTCCGGCCTGGCTGAGGACGGCGCAAGCGCCGCTGCTGCTGAGCATCGAAGAGCAGAACATGGTGGGCATGCGCGTCGCCGCCAATGGCGAAGTGGTCTTCTTCAGCACCAAGAGCGGCGACGAAGTCGGCCGCGTCGCGCTCAAGCTGCCCGCTGGCAGCAACGTGACTTCCATCGCCGAAGACCAGCCGGGCCATCCGACCGTGGCGCTGGGCCTGTCCAATGGCCAGGCACTGGTGTTCAAGCACACCTATAAGGTCACCTACCCGGACAACAAGAAAACCATCACCCCGCAGATCGACTATCCCTATGGCGAAGCGGCGATCAACCTGGATACCCAGGGGCGTCCGCTGGAGCACGTAGCAGTCGTTTCGGGTGATGAAGGCCTGCTGCTGGCCGCCTCTACCGGCAGCCAGATGCTCCTGCTCAGCCTGACCAGTCAGGAAAACATGCTGACCGGCGAGACTTCGCTGCAAGAGGAACGCATCGACCTGCCGCAGATCGCCGACCCGGTGAAGGCGATCTACATGGACCCGCGCAAGCAGTGGCTCTATGTGATCAATGGCCGCGCCCAGGCTGACGTGTTCAACCTCGGCACTCACCAGCTCAACGGCCGCTACAAGCTGCTGGATGACGCCGGCGCCGAAGTGACTGCCAGCAGCCAGCTGCTGGGTGGCATCTCGCTGATGATCGGTGACTCCAAGGGCGGTATCGGCCAGTGGTTCATGGCCCGTGGCGAAGACGGCGAACCGCGCCTGGCCCATGTGCGCGATTTCAAGCTGGGCGACCAGCCGGTGACCGACATCGCTCCGGAGCAGCGCCGCAAAGGTTTCCTGGCACTCGACAAGCAAGGCAACCTCGGCATCTTCCACAGCACGGCGCATCGCACCCTGCTGGTGGAGAACGTCGCGCCATCGACCGGTCTGATGGCCCTGTCGCCGCGCGCCAATCGCCTGATCATCGAGCAGGGTGGCGAGCTGCGCCGCTTCAATGTCAGCAACCCGCACCCGGAAGTGTCCTGGAGCGCGCTGTGGGGCAAGGTCTGGTACGAGAGCTACGACAAGCCGGGTTACGTCTGGCAGTCCACCGCCGCGACCACTGACTTCGAACCCAAGCTGAGCCTGTCGCCACTGACCTTCGGTACCCTGAAGGCCGCGTTCTACGCGATGATCCTTGCAGCTCCCCTGGCTATCGCCGCCGCCGTCTACACCGCCTACTTCATGGCTCCGGGCATGCGCCGCAAGGTGAAGCCGGTGATCGAGCTGATGGAGGCGCTGCCGACCGTGATCCTCGGCTTCTTCGCCGGCCTGTTCCTGGCGCCCTACGTCGAAGGTCACCTGCCGGGCATCTTCAGCCTGCTGCTGCTCACGCCTCTGGGCATCCTGCTCGCGGGCCTGATCTGGAGTCGCCTGCCCGAGCGCATCCGCCTGAGCCTGCCGGCCGGCTGGGAAGCAGCGATCCTGATCCCGGTGGTTCTCGCTACCGGCGCCTTCGCCCTGTGGATGAGCCCGCACCTGGAGACCATGTTCTTCGGCGGCGACATGCGCCTGTGGATCAGCCACGACCTGGGCATCACCTACGACCAGCGCAACGCCCTGGTAGTGGGTCTGGCCATGGGCTTCGCGGTGATCCCGAACATCTTCTCCATTGCCGAAGACGCCATCTTCAGCGTGCCCAAGAGCCTGACCTACGGCTCTCTGGCCCTGGGCGCCACGCCGTGGCAGACGCTGACTCGCGTAGTGATCCTGACCGCCAGCCCGGGCATCTTCTCCGCCCTGATGATCGGCCTGGGCCGCGCCGTCGGCGAGACCATGATCGTGCTGATGGCCACCGGCAACACCCCCGTCATGGACGTGAACATCTTCCAGGGCATGCGCACCCTCGCGGCGAACGTCGCGGTGGAAATGCCCGAGTCGGAGGTGGGCGGGACCCACTACCGCGTGCTGTTCCTCTCGGCACTGGTATTGCTTTCCTTCACCTTCGTGATGAACACCCTGGCAGAGCTGATCCGTCAGCGCCTGCGCAAGAAATACGCGTCGCTCTAAGCGACGCCCGACGAGGCTAGTTCCGTGAAACAGAAACAGGAATCCGTCAAAGCGTGGTTTGCCAGCGGTTCTCCCTGGGTGTGGATGAACGCCGGTGCGGTGTCCATCGCCGTGATCATGACCATCGGCCTGCTCGCCGTGATCGCCGTGCGCGGTCTCGGCCACTTCTGGCCGGCGGACGTGATCGAGGCGACCTACACCGTCCCCGGTGAAGCACCCAAGACTCTGATCGGCGAAGAAGTGCAGGTCGAGCAGGTACCGCGCGAGCGTCTGCGCGGCGCCGGCCTGCCGGTGCCGGACAATGGCCCGGAGTTCATGACCCGCGAGCTGCTCAAGCTGGGCAACCGTGACCTCTACGGCAGCGACTTCTCCTGGGTGATCGGCGAATGGCTGGGTGACAAGCGTCATCCGGCCGAGCTGGTGACCCTGGAGCGCCGCGAGTGGGGCAACTTCTATGGCTACCTGCTGAACGTCAAGGAAAGCGGCAAGGTGGTCGCCGAAGGTCCGGCCGCCATGGCTGAGCTGCAGATCCGCCTGAAGCGCGTCGACGGGCTCTACGCCAAGCTGTACCAGCTGGAGAAGAAGGACATCGGTGGCATCAACCACGGCCTTGAGCGCCTGCGCCTGAAAGAGCGCGGCCTGCAGCTCAACGGCAAGCTGGACGCCGCTGCCGAAGCCGACATCGCCGCCGGCCGCGCCGAGCTGAACGCCCAGTACCAGGTGCTGGAAGAGCAGCTCAACGCCCTGCACCAGGAATTCAACCGCGACAGCATCGCCATGCGCGATGCCACCGGCAAGGAAACCGAAATCACCCTGGGCAAGCTGGTGCACGCCTACCAGCCTAACCAGATGGGTGTCGGCGCCAAGCTGAGCTTCTACTTCAAGAAGCTGTGGGAATTCCTCAGCGACGACCCGCGTGAAGCCAACACCGAGGGCGGTATCTTCCCGGCCATTTTCGGCACCGTGATGATGACCCTGGTGATGGCCGTGATCGTCACCCCGTTCGGCGTGATCGCGGCGGTGTACCTGCGCGAGTATGCTCGCCAGGGCCTGCTGACCCGCATCATCCGCATCGCGGTGAACAACCTCGCGGGCGTTCCGGCGATCGTCTACGGCGTGTTCGGCCTGGGCTTCTTCGTCTACGTGCTGGGTGGTTCGATCGACCGGATGTTCTTCCCCGAGGCATTGCCGGCACCGACCTTCGGTACGCCGGGCCTGTTCTGGGCCTCGCTGACCCTGGCGATTCTCGCGGTGCCGGTGGTGATCGTGGCCACCGAGGAAGGTCTGGCGCGTATCCCGCGGGCTACCCGTGAAGGCTCCCTGGCACTGGGCGCGACCAAGGCCGAGACCCTGTGGAAAGTGGTCCTACCGATGGCCAGCCCGGCCATGATGACCGGCCTGATCCTCGCCGTGGCCCGTGCCGCCGGTGAAGTGGCGCCGCTGATGCTGGTGGGCGTGGTGAAGCTGGCCCCGGCGCTGCCGGTGGACGGCAACTACCCGTACGTGCATCTGGATCAGAAGATCATGCACCTGGGCTTCCACATCTATGACGTCGGCTTCCAGAGCCCGAACGTCGAGGCCGCGCGCCCGCTGGTGTACGCCACCGCGCTGCTGCTGGTGATGGTGATCGCCCTGCTGAACTTCTCGGCCATCGCCATCCGTAACCGCCTGCGCGAAAAGTACAAGGCGCTGGAAAACTGATTCTGCCGGCGGCGGGCCTAGCCCGCCGCCAAGCCTCCAAGGGAGACTGAAGATGCAACATGAAACTGCAACCCACGGCATCGACATCGGCGCGCTCGGCCGCGGCGATCGCCAGGGCATGAACCTGGAGAGCGAGACCGTCGCCCTCGAAGTACCCGGCCTGAGCCTGTTCTATGGCGAGAAGCAGGCGCTCTTCGACGTCAGCATGAACATCCCGAAGCAGCGCGTGACCGCCTTCATCGGGCCGTCGGGTTGCGGCAAGTCCACCCTGCTGCGCTGCTTCAACCGCATGAACGACCTGGTTGACGGCTGCAACGTGAAGGGCGAGATCCTGCTCGACGGCCACAACATCTTCGCCAAGAACGTCGACGTAGCCGAACTGCGCCGCCGCGTCGGCATGGTGTTCCAGAAACCCAACCCGTTCCCCAAGAGCATCTACGAGAACGTGGTGTACGGCCTGCGCATCCAAGGCATCAACAAGAAGCGCGTACTCGACGAAGCCGTCGAATGGGCGCTCAAGGGCGCAGCCCTGTGGGACGAAGTGAAGGACCGCCTGCACGAATCCGCCCTCGGCCTGTCCGGCGGTCAGCAGCAGCGTCTCGTCATCGCCCGCACCATCGCCGTGGAGCCGGAAGTCCTGCTCCTCGACGAACCCTGCTCGGCACTGGACCCGATCTCCACCCTGAAGATCGAAGAGCTGATCTACGAGCTCAAGTCCAAGTTCACCATCGTCATCGTGACCCACAACATGCAGCAGGCCGCGCGCGTCTCCGACTACACGGCGTTCATGTACATGGGCAAGCTGATCGAATTCGGCGACACCGACACCCTGTTCACCAACCCGGCCAAGAAGCAGACCGAAGACTACATCACCGGTCGTTACGGCTAGTTTCCGGGCCTTGCGTGCGCAGTAGAACCATTCCGGAGAACATTGAAGCCAGCGGCCCGGAGCCAGCGGCTTTCGCGGAGCGAACATGATCAACAAAGAAAGCCTCACCCACCACATCTCGCAGCAGTTCAACGCCGAGCTGGAAGATGTGCGCAGCCATCTGCTGGCCATGGGCGGCCTGGTGGAGAAGCAGGTCAACGATGCGGTCAACGCGCTGATCGACGCCGACTCGGGCCTGGCCCAGCAGGTGCGCGAGATCGACGACCAGATCAACCAGATGGAGCGCAACATCGACGAGGAATGCCTGCGCATCCTCGCCCGCCGCCAGCCGGCCGCCTCCGACCTGCGCCTGATCATCAGCATCTCCAAGTCGGTGATCGACCTCGAGCGCATCGGTGACGAAGCCTCGAAGATCGCCCGCCGTGCCATCCAGCTGTGTGAGGAAGGCGAGTCGCCGCGCGGCTACGTCGAGGTGCGCCACATCGGTGGCCAGGTGCGCAAGATGGTGCAGGAGGCGCTGGACGCCTTCGCCCGCTTCGACGCCGACCTCGCCCTGTCGGTCGCGCAGTACGACAAGACCGTCGACCGCGAGTACAAGACCGCGCTGCGCGAACTGGTTACCTACATGATGGAAGACCCGCGCGCCATCTCCCGCGTGCTCAACGTCATCTGGGCCCTGCGTTCGCTGGAGCGCATCGGTGACCACGCGCGCAACATTGCCGAACTGGTGATCTACCTGGTGCGCGGCACCGACGTACGCCACCTGGGCCTGACCCGCATGAAGGAAGAAGTGCAGGGCACCGGCAGCGGCAGCAAGCCCGAATAAGGCTGTTGCCCACCGCACTGACGAACCCGGCCGAGCGCCGGGTTCGTCATTTTATGGCCGATCGGTTTCGTCTCGATGGCATGTAGCCACCCGGCAAGGCTATCCTTCGCCCTATTGTTCGAAGGAGTTGCCGATGGGCAAGGTCAGTGTACTGGTCGTGGATGACGCCCCGTTCATCCGAGATCTGGTGAAGAAGGGGCTGCGGGACCATTTTCCCGGCCTGCAGATCGAGGAGGCGGTGAACGGCCGCAAGGCGCAGCAGTTCCTTGCGCGCCAGAGTGTGGACCTGATCCTCTGCGACTGGGAGATGCCCGAGCTATCGGGTATCGAATTGCTCACCTGGTGCCGCGAGCAGGAGCCGCTGAAGACCACGCCCTTCATCATGGTCACCAGCCGTGGCGATAAGGACAACGTGGTACAGGCCATCCAGGCCGGTGTCTCCGACTTCATCGGCAAGCCCTTCTCCAACGACCAGTTGGTGAGCAAGGTGAAGAAGGCACTGTCCCGCGCCGGCAAGCTCGAAGCGCTGGCGGCCCAGGCGCCGCAGCGCAGCCTCGTTGGCTCCATGCCCAATGACTCGCTCAGCGCGCTTACCGGCGGCAAGGCCGATGTGGTGCGCCCGGCTGCCGCCCCGACGCCGCGTGCCGCCGTCCCCGCTCCGGCGACGGAGTCCGTCGCGCCTGCCGCGCGTCCCGCCGCGAAAGGACAGCAGGGCCAGTTGCGCCTGCCTGCCGCGAATCTGCCCTGCGTGATCAAGGCACTGAGCCTGAAGGAAGCGCTGCTGGTAGTGAAACGCGGCACGCCACTGCCGCAGGTGCTGGAAAGCGCCGTGCTGGACCTGGAAGAGGACAGCGATGTGGCGCGCCTGAACGGCTACCTGCATGCCGTGGCGGCGCTGGAGCCCAAGCCCGACAGCGAGTGGCTGCAGCTCACCTTCCGTTTCGTCGACCGCGATCCGCAGAAGCTCGACTACCTGTCGCGCCTGATCGCTCGTGGCAGCACCCAGAAGCACTACGTGCCCGGCGCGTGATTCCTTGCCGACTGGTGGGCGGCACTGCTTCACACGCCGGCCGTCGGCAGGTCGCTCCGTAGCGGCCGCGCTGCTAGTCTTGCCCTTGTCGCCATACTTATAACCAGAGTCGACATGCTAGGGCGCAGTATCTTCCTGTGCGGTCTGCTGGCCGCATCGGGGACGGCTTCGGCCGTGACCATCTACAAGTACACCGACGCCAATGGCGTGGTCACCTACACGGACAAGGCCGTGGCGGGTGCGGCGGTGTTCGTCTTCCGCGACCGCATGGTCGAGCACCTGGAGCAGCAGGTGAAGCTGGAGACCAAGAAGCACGCCGGTGGCGAGACACTGCAGGTGCGCAACGATCTCTACGCGCCAGTGGAGGTGGAGCTGAGCGTGACCGGCGCGCAGAACGCCATTGGCGTGCCGGAACGTCCTATCCGCTGGGTACTGCCGCCACGCAGCGCCATCCGCCTGGCGACGCTCACCCCGCGCGAGCCCGGCAAGCCCATGCAGTACCAGCCCAAGCTGCGTTACGCGCTGGGTGATCCGCGTCTGCAGCCGTTGTCCTATCGCTATGCGCTGCCGTGGGTGGGGGGCCCGTTCCGCCTGACCCAGGGCGCCAATGGGCGCTACAGCCACTTCACGCCCAAGGGCCGCTACGCCATGGACATCGCCATGCCCGTGGGCACGCCGATCGTCGCGGCCCGTGGCGGTATGGTGGTGAAGATCGAGAATGGCCAGGATGGGCGCGGCAAGAACCCGTCCGGCAACTTCGTGCGCATCCTGCATGACGACGGCACCATGGGGGTCTACCTGCACCTGATGCGCGGTTCGGTGCTGGTCCACGAGGGCCAGCGCGTCGGTACCGGCACGCCGCTGGCGCAGTCGGGCAACACCGGCAACAGCAGCGGCCCGCACCTGCACTTCGTGGTGCAGCGCAACGTCGGCCTGGACCTGGTGTCGATTCCCTACGACTTCTCTCAGCCGGTGGATACCTTGCCGAACTTCGCGGTGGTGAAGGAAAACTGAGCTTTCTTGTGTAGGAGCGGGCCATGCCCGCGATCGCGCGCATGGCGCGCTCCTACGGAGGGCGAGGATATGGCCCACGAATAAAAAAGGCTGCCCGAGGGCAGCCTTTTTCGTGAGCGGACGATCAGTCCAGCTTCACCACCTTGGCGAGGACGATCTTCGGGCCTTTCATCTTCTTCACGATGATGCGCAGGCCTTCGGTGTCGAGCACTTCCTCTTCTTCCGGCACACGCTTGAGCGTGTCATAGACCAGGCCGGCGAGCGTATCCGCCTCGACGTGATCGAGGTCGATGCTCAGCAGGCGCTCCAGCTTGAACAGCGGGGTGTCGCCGCGCACCAGCAGCTTGCCGGGCTGGTAAGCGACGATGCCGCGCTCGGCCTTGCGGTGTTCGTCCTGGATGTCGCCGACCAGCACTTCCAGCACGTCTTCCATGGTCAGGTAGCCGATCACCTTGTGGTCGGCTTCCTCGACCAGGGCGAAGTGCGAGCCGCCCTGGCGGAACTGCTCCAGCAGGCGCGCCAGCGGCATGTGCTTGGTCACCATCTCCAGCGGATGGGTCAGCTCGTCGAGGTCGAAGGACTCCGGCAGGCTCTCCAGCGTGGTCAGGGCCAGCAGCAGGTCCTTGATGTGCAGCAGGCCGATGAACTCGCCCTTGCCAGTGTCGTACACCGGGTAGCGGCTGTACTTGTGGCGGCGGATGGTGGCCAGGATGTCGTCCAGCGGCGCGTTGCGCTCCAGGTAGACCAGGTCTTCGCGGGAGTTGGCCCAGTCCACGACTTCCAGCTCGCCCAGTTCGACCGCCGAGGCCAGCACGCGCATGCCCTGGTCGCTCGGGTCGTGGGCGCGGCTGGAGTGCAGAATCAGCTTGAGCTCGTCGCGGCTGTAGTGGTGTTCGTGGTGCGGCCCTGGTTCACCCTGGCCGGCGATCTTCAGGATGGTGTTGGCGCTGGCGTTGAGCAGCCAGATCGCCGGGTACATCAGCCAGTAGAACAGGTACAGCGGCACCGCCGTCCACAGCGAAAGCAGCTCGGGCTTGCGGATCGCCCAGGACTTGGGCGCCAGTTCGCCGACCACGATGTGCAGGTAGGAAATGATGAAGAATGCGGTGAAGAACGATACGCCGCGGATGACTTCGTCGGAGTGCACGCCGACTGCGGCCAGCAACGGCTCGAGCAGCTCGGCGAAGGCCGGCTCGCCGACCCAGCCCAGGCCCAGGGAGGCCAGGGTGATGCCGAGCTGGCAGGCGGACAGGTAGGCGTCGAGCTGGCTGTGCACCTTGCGCAGGATGGTGCCTCGCCAGCCATGCTGCTTGGCGATGGTCTCTACGCGGGTGGAGCGCAGCTTGACCATGGCGAACTCGGCGGCCACGAAGAAACCGTTGAGCACGACGAGGAAGAGAGCGAAAAGAATCAGGCCGAAATCGGCGAAGTAGGTCAGGAAGTTGCTACTGGGGGAAGGGTCCATGGTTCTGTTGGATTAGGAATGGACGGACAAGGATGCGGTTCACGGACGTCACTGGCAAGCCCGCTGATTGCAAACTCATGTGTTCGGGCGCCGTCAGGAACGGCGCTCGACTTGTTGCAGCGGGAAGTGGCAGGTGAAGCTGCTACCCTTGCCCGGCACGCTGCTGATGTCCAGGGTGCCGCGGTGGCGCAACAGCACGTGCTTGACGATCGCCAGCCCCAGGCCGGTGCCGCCGGTACTGGCGTTGCGGCTGGAGTCGACGCGGTAGAAGCGTTCGGTCAGGCGCGGCAGGTGCTTGGGATCGATGCCGATGCCGCTGTCCTGTACCGCCAGGTGCGCGCCCTGCTCGTCGCCCCACCAGCGAATGCGGATCTCGCCTTCGTCGGGGGTGTACTTCACGGCGTTGAACACCAGGTTGGAGAAGGCGCTGCGCAGCTCGGCCTCACTGCCCTTGAGCTTCACCTTCGAATCCGCTTCCAGGCTGATGCGGTGGTTGCGCGAGCCAGAGAGCGCCTGGCCGTCGTTGCGGATCGACAGCAGCATCAGGTCGACCGCCACCGGCTTATTGTCGGCCGGATAGTCCGTGGCTTCCAGCTTGGCCAGCAGGAGCAGGTCGTTGAGCAGGTTCTGCATGCGCCCGGCCTGCTGCTGCATCTGCTGCAGCGCGCGGATCCAGCGCGGATTGACGTCCTCGACGTTGTCCAGCAGCGTTTCCAGGTAGCCGGCGATCACCGTCAGCGGGGTGCGCAGCTCGTGGGAAACGTTGGCGACGAAGTCCTTGCGCATCTGTTCGAGCTGGTGGACGCGGGTTACGTCGCGCACCAGCATCAGGTGCTCGCCGGCGCCGTAGATGGTGATGTGGAACTGCAGGCGCAGGTTGTCGTTGATCGGCGAGGTGAGCTCAAGCGGTTCGCGGTAGTCCTCGTGGGCGAAGTACTCCTTGAAGCGCGGATGACGCACCAGGTTGGTCACCGGCTGGCCGCCGTCCTGCGGGCTCTTGAGGCCGAGCAGGCGTTCGGCGGACTGGTTCCACCATTCCAGGTTGCCGTCGCGGTCGAGCAGGATCATGCCGTCGCGCAGGGCGGCGGTGGATTCCTGCATGCGGTCGATCACCGCCTGCAGCCGGCCGCGCGCCTTCTGGTTGCGTCGTTGCAGGTGGTAGATGCTGTCGAACACCTCGCCCCACAGGCCGTAGCCGTCGGGCGGGGCTTCATCGCTCTGGTGGGTCTTCAGCCACTGGTACAGACGCAGCAGCTGCCAGAGGGTCCAGCCGAGGTAAGCGGCCAGGGCGGCCGCCAGGGCCCATCCCCATTGGCCGGAGATCAGGCCGATCAGCAGGCCGCCGCCGGCGACTAACAGCAGATGGCGAATCAGCACGCCACGCCAGTTCTGGGTCACGAAATTCCGTTCCTTGTACCCGCCGGGCTAGAGCAGCCCGATCAACTCTTGGTCGAGAAACGATAGCCGGTGCCGCGCACGGTCTGAACCAGATTTTCGTAGACCTCGCCCAAGGCCTTGCGCAGGCGGCGGATGTGCACGTCGACGGTGCGCTCTTCCACGTACACGTTGCCGCCCCAGACCTGGTCCAGCAGCTGGCCACGGGTGTAGGCACGCTCCTGATGGGTCATGAAGAACTGCAGCAGGCGGTATTCGGTCGGACCCATTTCGGCCGGCCGGCCGTCGATGGTCACGCGATGGCTGATCGGGTCGAGCATCAGGCCGCCGACTTCGATCGGCGTCTCGCTGTCGCCGGCACCGGTGCGGCGCAGCACGGCCTTCAGGCGGGCCACCAGTTCACGCGGGGAGAACGGCTTGGTGATGTAGTCGTCGGCGCCGACTTCCAGGCCCTGGATCTTGTTGTCCTCTTCGCCCTTGGCGGTGAGCATGATGATCGGGATGCTGGAGGTCAGCTCGTCGCGCTTGAGACGGCGGGCCAGTTCGATGCCTGAGGTTCCCGGCAGCATCCAGTCAAGCAGGATCAGGTCCGGCTTGCGGTCGACGATCACCGCATGGGCCTGCTGGGCACTGTCGGCCTCGATGCATTCGTAGCCGGCCATCTCCAGGGCCACGGCGATCATTTCCCGGATCGGAGCTTCGTCATCGACGATGAGGATTGTCTTGCCAACCATGCTGGTGCCTCAGGAATTTTCGTATTGCGCCGCATTAGATAACGGAAATATTTCAGGGATGTGACATGGGGATGTTAGCCGAGCCTTGTCCTAGAGCGCTCGTCTATGCTGAATCTGCGGCCGCGATTTTCCATTGCGGCTGGCAAGTGTGCACCGGCCCGGTTGGCGGTGCGGCTGGCGCTGCGGCGCCGGCATGCTGCGATGACGGTTGCGAGTGCGTAGTCGACCTGGCCCTTGCGAGAACACCCGCGCCGTTCCACCTCACCAGAGGAGACAGGCGATGAAGAGGTTTTTCCCGGCCCTGGCCATTGGGCTGGCGCTTCCGGCGATGACCGCACTGGCGGCCGAACCGGCGATGGAAAAGAACGGCATGCTGGTCGATGCCAAGGGCATGACGCTGTACACCTTCAACCAGGACAGCGGCGGCAAGTCGATGTGCAACAGTGGTTGTTCGGAGTATTGGCCGCCACTGAAGGCGGCGGCGGGCGCCAAGGCGATGGAGGACTGGACGCTGGTCAAGCGTGACGACGGCAGCATGCAATGGGCGTACTACGGCAAGCCGCTGTATACCTTCGTTCAGGACAAGAAGCCGGGCGACATGACGGGCGAAGGGAAGATGGGCGGCGCCTGGCATGTGGCCAAGACGCAGTAGATCGGGTTGCGCCGCCTTCTCCCCGGGAGAGGGCGGCGCCCTCGGTGATCAGCGCAGCGCGTAATCCAGCACCGTACCGACGAAGATCGCCAGCCCCGCCCAATGGTTGTGCAGGAACGCCTTGAAGCACTTCATCGGCTCGCGGTCCCGGGTGGAGTGGAATTGCCAGGCGAAGCAGCCCGCCGCCACGGCCAGGCCGAGGTAGTAGTACAGGTGCATGCCCAGCTTGTTGCCGGCCAGGATCAGCAGCAGGAGCATCAGGCCCTGCAGCGTCAGGTTGATCGCCCGGTCGGCGTCGCCGAAGAGGATCGCAGTGGACTTCATGCCCATCTTCAGGTCGTCCTCGCGGTCGGTCATCGCGTAGTAGGTGTCGTAGGCCACGGTCCACAGCACGTTGGCGAAGAACAGCAGCCAGGCCGCCGCCGGCAGCGTGCCGCTGGCCGCGGTGAAGGCCATCGGGATGCCCCAGGAGAAAGCCGCGCCCAGCACCACTTGCGGATAGTAGGTGTAGCGCTTCATGAAGGGGTAGAGCGCCGCGATCGCCGCGCCGCCGAAGGACAACCATATGGTCGGCGCGTTGGTGCACAGCACCAGCAGGAAGCTTGCGCCCAGCAGCACGAAGAAGGTGATCCAGGCCTCACGCACGGTGATCTTGCCGGTGGCCAGTGGGCGCGCCTTGGTGCGCTCGACGTGGCCGTCGAGCTTGCGGTCGGCGAAGTCGTTGATCACGCAGCCGGCCATGCGCATCAGTGTGGTGCCGAGGACGAAGATCACCAGGTTCTTCACGCTCGGTACGCCGCCGCTGGCCATCCACAGCGCCCACAGGGTGGGCCACAGCAACAGGTAGATGCCGATCGGCTTGTCCATGCGCGTCAGCTGGATGAAGTCCCAGGCGCGGGGATGCAGGCGGGCGAGCGGTTTGATCAGGGCAACGAACATGGCGGCCTCCGGAAACGATCCGGGGATTATACGGACTGTTCTTCCAGCCGGTGCCAGAGCGTGGGCAGGAATACTTCGGCAACCAGCACACCAAGGCCGTCACGACTGAACAGCGAGCGGCGTGCCCACGGGCGCTCGGTGCGCACCTCGGCGGGCAGGCAGGCGGCCGGGTAACGGCACACTTCGATGGGGCCGCGGTGGAAGGCGCGGTCGCTGAACAACAACTCGCCCAGGGAGCGGCTGCCGAGCAGGCGCAGGTCGAAGCCCGAGCCTTCCAGCGCGTGGCGTGCCGCGACGCTGCGGGCGAACACCCAGGGTTGGCCGTGGCCCTTCAGGTACACCTCGCGGACCCAGCCCAGGCTGCCGTCGGCCACGCCCAGCGCGGCGCATTCGTCCGTACGCATCCGATGCCAGCCCTCGGCCAGCGGCTGCACGGCGAATTCCCCTTCGGACAGGGCGGTCAGCCGGCGCGTCAGCGAGCCCTCGTCGAACAGCCAGTCCAGCACCCGGGCGGAGGGCGCGGGGTGCAACTGGGCGGCACAGAGCCAGCGTGGCGGATGGATCAGGGCGGCTTCGGGCACGGTGATGACTGCGGATGGCCAGGGACGCGGCAGCTTAACATGGCGGCTTTGCGCGGCCGATTGCGTTCTCTGCAAGAGTGCATTACGCCATACCCCACCAAAGGTTTGGCCGGTCGGTCGGTACTTGCGCGCCGGGCCTATCGCCAGTACAAAGCCCGACATTGGATGCACTGACGTCCTAGCGACAAGAACACGAGGGTGAGAGCCGATGAAGAAGTGGCAGTGTGTGGTATGTGGCCTGATCTATGACGAGACCAAGGGTTGGCCGGGAGAAGGCATCGCCGCCGGAACCCGCTGGGAAGATGTGCCGGAAGACTGGCTGTGCCCGGACTGCGGCGTCGGCAAGCTGGACTTCGAGATGATCGAGATCGGCTGATCCCACCGGGTTCACCCGCAACGGCGGCCTTCGGGCCGCCGTTGGCGTTTATGGCCCCGGCAAGGCCGTATCTGACGGCGTAGACTGGGAAACGCCGGGTTGACCCTGCTGACGATACCCGGTGGCGCATGCGCCGTTGGCCGGTGCGCCCAAATCCGTTAGCTTCACAGGCAATCGCAGGAGGGCTTGGCCTATGCGCAAATGGCAATGCGTGATCTGTGGCTTCATCTATGACGAGGCGCTGGGGCTTCCGGACGAGGGCATCCCGCCGGGTACACGCTGGGAAGACATCCCCGCGGACTGGGTGTGTCCCGACTGCGGTACGGGCAAGATCGACTTCGAGATGATCGCGATCTCCTGAGAACCCATCCATGACCTGGCTGCGCGTCGGCATAACGGCGTTGGAAGCGAACTCGAGATGCTCATGTACTGACGTACTTTCCGCTCTCTCGCTCGTTTCCGCCTTGTTCTGCTCTGGCTCGCCAGGTCCTGAATGGATTCTCGGTGTCAGAACTAATGTGCGACGGCCGATGGCCGCCGTGCCGTCTTTACGAAGTGGCGTTTTACGAGGTGGAGAGAGCAATGAGTGACAACGCACCGCTGGTGATCATCGGTACTGGCCTGGCTGGCTACAACCTGGCGCGCGAGTGGCGCAAGCTCGACAGCGAGACGCCGTTGCTGTTGATCACCTCCGATGACGGCCGCTCCTACTCCAAGCCGATGCTCTCCACCGGCTTCTCCAAGGACAAGGACGCAGACGGCCTGGCCATGGCCGAGCCGGGCGCCATGGCTGACCAGCTCAAGGCACGCATCCTCACTCACACCCGCGTCACCGGCATCGATCCGGGCCACCGGCGCCTCTGGATCGGCGAAGAGGAAATCCGCTACCGCGACCTGGTGCTGGCCTGGGGGGCGGACACCATTCGCGTGCCGGTGGAAGGCGACGCCCAAGACCTGATCTTCCCGATCAACGATCTGGAGGACTACGCCCGCTTCCGCAGCGCGGCCGCCGGCAAGCGCCGCGTGCTGCTGTTGGGCGCCGGGCTGATCGGCTGCGAATTCGCCAACGACCTCTCCAGTGGCGGCTACCAGCTCGACGTGGTGGCGCCCTGCGAGCAGGTCATGCCCGGCCTGCTCCACCCGGCTGCCGCCCAGGCGGTGCAGCAGGGGCTGGAAAGCCTCGGCGTACGCTTCCATCTCGGCCCGGTGCTGAACCGCCTGGTGCGCGCGGGCGAGGCCCTGGAGGCGCACCTGTCCGACGGCAGCGTGATCACCTGCGACCTGGTGGTATCCGCCGTGGGTCTGCGCCCGCGCATCGACCTTGCCGCCGCCGCGGGCCTGGACGTCAATCGCGGCGTGATGGTCAACCGCGAACTGCGTACCTCCCACGCCAACATCTACGCCCTGGGCGACTGCGCCGAGGTCGATGGCCTGAACCTGCTTTACGTGATGCCGCTGATGTCCTGTGCCCGCGCGCTGGCGCAGACCCTGGCGGGCAAGCCGACCACCGTGGTCTATGGCCCGATGCCGGTGACCGTGAAGACCCCGGTGTGCCCGCTGGTGGTGTCGCCGCCGCCGCGTGGCAGCGAGGGCGAATGGCTCGTGGAGGGCTCTGGCGCGGACCTCAAGGTGCTGTACCGGGATACCGCCGGTCGTTTGCTCGGATACGCCCTCACTGGGGCGGCTGTCAGCGAAAAACTTTCGCTTAACAAGGAGTTGCCAGCCCTGATGGCGTAAAAGGCCTCAGGGGTGACGGTTTTGCTGTGGGAATGTGCTCGTAAATTGTCAGACGATACTGGCGCGCCCGCGTGTGGCGTGCCATTCTCCCCCCGTCTGCCGCAGCCTAGAGCCTGTACGGCAAGCCTGCGGTGCCTTGGGCGCTGTTGGGAAGACAGCACGGACACAACAACAACAAACCGTCAAAGAGGCATCTACACCTATG
Source organism: Pseudomonas sp. SCB32 (assembly GCF_009189165.1). Lineage (NCBI taxonomy): Bacteria > Pseudomonadati > Pseudomonadota > Gammaproteobacteria > Pseudomonadales > Pseudomonadaceae > Pseudomonas > Pseudomonas sp. SCB32. Next base: position 6,026,366 of record NZ_CP045118.1, on the reverse strand, counting down.
CGTAAACCAGAACTGGCCGCCGCCATCGCCGAAAAGGCCGACCTCACCAAAGAACAAGCCAGCAAGGTGCTGAACGCGTTGCTGGATGAAATCACTGGCGCGCTCAATCGCAAGGACAGCGTTACCCTTGTCGGTTTTGGCACCTTCATTCAGCGCCACCGTGGCGCCCGCACCGGCAAGAATCCGCAAACCGGCCAGCCGGTAAAGATCAAAGCCAGCAACACCGTTGCCTTCAAACCGGGCAAGGCGCTCAAAGACGCGGTCAACTGATCGCCAGGAACCCGGAGCCAGAGCGGCTCCGGGTCGCCCCTCCGGTTACATAAACCCATCAAAAGATCGGATGTAGTCTCTTTTTGAAGTGACTACAATGCGCAGACTTTTGTCTCGAACATCGAGGTTTGTGCATGAAATTTCGTCTTTTGCTATGGATGCTCGGGCGCATGATGGCCAAGGCCAGCCGGGAGAATCCGGCGTTCCAGAAGCAACTGGAAGGCAAGGACCTGGTGTTCCAGCTGCATACCCTTGATGGCAAGGTCGCCCGCCACTACATCGTCAAGGACCTGCGCGTCAGTGCCCGTCGTGGCACCCATCCGCAGCCGGCCTTCGCGCTCGGCTTCAAGGATGGCGCCTACGGCTTCGCCACCATGACCTCGAAGAACCCGCAGCTGGCGTTCATGCAGGGCATCCAGAACAAGGACATCCAGATTCAGGGCAATCCGGGCCTGGTGATCTGGTTCCAGGGGCTGGTGAAGTACCTCAAGCCGAAGAAGAAAGCCGCGCCGGCCAGCGAGAAGAAGGCCGCCTGAGTTTCCTGCGAATGCAAAAAGGCCCCTGACAGGGGCCTTTTCATTTGCGTCGGAAGAGGTGTGCCGAGCGAGCTCTCGTAGGATGGGTGGAGCCTAAGCGATACCCATGCTGTCGGTGCTCTGGATCGATGGGTATCGCTGCGCTCCACGCCATCCTACGGTCGAGGCCGAGCCCTCTTTCAGTGCCCCGGGTTGAACTGGCTGGCCAGTTCACGCAGCGCGGCTTCGGCATCCAGCACCTTGCGCACCGCCTCTTCGGCCTTGTCGCGGCTGATGTTCAGGCGCTCCAGCAGGTCCTGCGGAATGCTCGTCCCCGGGCCGCCACCGATGCCGTTGTTGCGCAGCAGGCGGGTCGCCAGGCAGACCAGGTTGGCGTAGGTCGCGCAATCGCCAGCGTAGTGAGGGTCGTGCTGGAAGCGCAGCGCGGTGTAGATCTCCTCGGGCATGTCCCAGGTACGCATCAGCCAGGCGCCGATCTGTTCGCGGGTTATGCCCAGCAGGTGCTGCTCGACCAGGTTGTGCTCGACGTGCGGGTTCACTTCCAGGTGCCGGCAGATCAGCGAGAAATGCGGCGGGAAGATGTGCGCCAGGACCAGGTAGCCGATGCTGTGCAGCAGGCCGCCGAGGTAGGTCAGGCCGGCTTCGGGGCGCTCGGTGCGCGGGATGGCGCGGGTCAGTCCCTCGATCACCGCGGCGGTGTAGATCGCCTGGTGCCAGTAGGGCGTGGCGTGCTGCGGCTGGTCCTTGGGCAGGCTCAGGGTCTTGCCCAGTGCCAGGCCCAGGGCCAGGTTGATCACCAGGTCGAAGCCCAGTACGCGGACGATGGCGTCTTCCACCGAGCGGATCTTTCCGGGCGCGGCGTAGTAAGGCGAGGCGGCCCAGCTGACCACCTGGGCTGCCAGCGCCGGGTCGGTTTCAACCACGCCGGTGATGTCGTCCACCGTGGCGTTGGGGTCGACGCGCAGCTTGATGATTTTCTGAGCGGTTTCCGGCAGCGGCGGAATCTCGATGGTTTCCTCGAGCCGCTGCTGGATGCGGCGGGCAGTGAATGCCTGCACGGCCTGGGTGATTTCGGCGCGGTCGTCATGCGGTCGGTCGAGGTTCGGCCGGATAGCCTCCAGCGGAACGCCGAAGCGCGCGGCGCTGGCCTTCTCCAGCAGGCTGCGGAAGGCCGGGGTGGCGATCTCCAGCAGGATGCCGGCGGTGCCGGACTCGATCAGCAGTTGCGGCTCCTGCAGCAGACGGTCGTCATACAGGCAGGGGGAGCTGGTCAGCGGCGGCAGCGCCGGCAGGCGGCCAAGCTGGTGTTTGCCGAGCATGCGCTCCATGCGTTCGGGCTTGACCGCCACCAGCTTGCGGCCGGTCAGTTCCGCCAGGCGGTTGAGGTCAAGCAGCTGGCTCTGCGGGAACAGCACCAGCAGCGTGCCGACGGAGTCCTCAAGCAGACCAGCCTGGATGCGGCGGGTGCTGGGCAGGGAGGTGACGTCGCTGACCTCGCGATAGGCGATTCCCAGCTTGTCGAGCAGCTGCAGGATGACCTCGGGGGCCTGCGATGAGGCGGAAGTGGCGCGTGCGGCGTCGCTCATGAATGTGATCCGGTTATCAACGGCTGGGTCGGAGTATAACCAGCCAGTCAGCGTGACCGCGCAGTCAGCCGACCGATGAGAGTGAACTAGGTCACACTTGTCCGTATTGCTGACCGTGGCGCAGCCAGCGCCCCAGCAAAGGGCTGACCGCTTGCGGCCAGTGCGCCAGCAGCGCCTGGGCCGCGTCCCGCACGGCCGGCAGCAGGTCGGCGTCGCGCATCAGGTCGGCGACCTTGAACTGCAAAAGGCCGGTCTGGCGGGTGCCGAGCATTTCACCGGGGCCACGCAGCTCCAGATCCTTCTCGGCGATGACGAAGCCGTCGCAGGTCTCGCGCATGATCCCCAGGCGCTCGCGGCCGATTTGCGACAGCGGCGGGTGGTAGAGCAGTACGCAGTGGCTCGCCGCGCTGCCCCGGCCGACGCGACCGCGCAGCTGGTGCAGCTGGGCCAGGCCCAGGCGTTCGGGATTCTCGATGATCATCAGGCTGGCGTTGGGTACGTCCACACCCACTTCGATCACGGTGGTGGCCACCAGCAGTTGCAGCATGCCTTCCTTGAAGGCTTCCATCACCACGGCCTTGTCCGCCGGCTTCATGCGACCGTGGATCAGGCCGACGCGCAGCTCGCCCAGTGCCGAGGACAGTTCTTCGTAGGTGGTTTCGGCGGCCTGGCAGGTGAGCTCTTCCGACTCCTCGATCAGCGTGCAGACCCAGTAGGCCTGGCGGCCTTCCTCGCAGGCGGCGCGGACCCGCTCGATCACCTCGATGCGTCGGCTGTCGGCCACCAGCACGGTGTTCACCGGCGTACGGCCCGGGGGCAGCTCGTCGAGGATCGAGGTGTCCAGGTCGGCATAGGCGCTCATCGCCAGGGTTCGCGGGATGGGCGTGGCGGTCATGATCAGCTGGTGCGGGCAGAGGCGGCCGTCGACGCCTTTCTGGCGCAGGGCGAGGCGCTGCTGCACGCCGAAACGGTGCTGCTCGTCGATGATCACCAGGGCCAGGCGCTTGAACTTCACCTCGTCCTGGAACAGCGCGTGGGTGCCGACGATCATCGGCACGCCGGAGGCGATCTGCTCCAGTGCGCTGGCGCGGGCCTTGCCCTTGAGCTTGCCGGCCAGCCAGGCGACTTCGATGCCCAGCGGCTGCAGCCACTTGCTGAAGTTGAGGAAGTGCTGCTCGGCGAGAATTTCGGTCGGCGCCATCAGCGCCACCTGGTAGCCGGCTTCCAGGGCCTGTAACGCGGCGAGGGCGGCGACCACGGTCTTGCCGGCGCCCACGTCGCCCTGCACCAGGCGCAGCATGGGTTCTGGCTGGGCGAGGTCGTAGGCGATTTCCGCGCCGACCCGCTGCTGCGCGCCGGTCGGCTTGAAACCGAGGTTCTTCAGGTACAGCGCCGGCAGGCGCTTGGCCGGCGGCAGCTGCGGAGCGGCCTGGGAGCGCACGCTTTCGCGCAGGCGTTGCAGCGACAGCTGGTGGGTCAGTAGCTCCTCGAAGGCGAGGCGATGCTGTGCCCAGTGGCGGCCTTCGGCGAGTTCTTCCAGGTCGGCGTCCGGCGGTGGCCGGTGCAGGTAGCGGATGGCTTCGTCCAGCGGGCCGAGGCGATAGTCGCGGGCCAGTTCGGCGGGCAGCCAGTCCGGCAGGCTCGACGGGCCCAGGCGCTGTAGTGTCTGCTCGCTGAGCTGGCGCAGGCGCTGCTGGGTGAGGCCTTCGGTGGTCGGGTAGATCGGTGTGAGCGTCTGCTCTACCGGTGCCGCGGCGGCGTCGGTGAGCGAACGGTATTCGGGGTGGTAGATCTCCAGGCCCGAGGCGCCGGGGCGCGCTTCGCCATAGCAGCGCAGGTGCGTGCCACGCTTGAGGCCTTCCTTCTGCGCCTGGCTGAAGTGGTAGAAGCGCAGGCTCAGGGTGCCGGTGCCGTCCTGCAGGCGCACCAATAAACTGCGGCGCTTGCCCATCACCACGTCGGCGCCGGAGACCACGCCTTCGACCACCGCGTCCTGCCCAGGACGCAGGGCGCCGATGGGGGTGATGCGGGTGCGGTCCTGGTAGCGCAGCGGCAGGTGGAAGAGGATGTCCTGGAGGTTCTCCAGGCCAACTTTCGCCAGCTTCTCTTCCAGCGCGGCGCCCACGCCCTTGAGCGCGGTGACCGGGACGTTCGACAGATCGGTCATGCCGGCTCGGCTTCACCCTTGACGGTCGGCTTGGCGACCGAGCACAGGCGGATCGAGTCGGCCAGCACTTCGATGGCGCGCGGCCGTGGGAAGCTGGCGCGCCAGGCAATGGCGACGGTACGGAAGGGCACCGGCGCGGTGAACGGGCGGACTTCGATTACGCCGGGCGCGTAGTGGTGGCTGTCGACTGCGGAGAAGGGCAGCACCGACACGCCAAGACCGGAGGCGACCATGTGGCGGATGGTTTCCAGCGAGCTGGATTCCACCGTGGTGTGCTTGTTCTCGTCGCCCTTGCGGGTGGTCGGGCAGGCTTCCAGGACCTGGTCGCGGAAGCAGTGGCCCTCGCCGAGCAGCAGCAGGCTCTTGTCGTTGAGCAGTTCGGCGTCGATGCTCGGCTTGGCCGTCCACGCATGGTCGGCGGGCATCAGCACGTAGAACGGCTCGTCGAACAGCGGCAGGGTCAGCACGTCGGCTTCCTGGAACGGCAGGGCGATGATGATCGCGTCCAGCTCGCCGGTGCGGAGCTTGTCGCGCAGGATGTGGGTGAAGTTTTCCTCGATGTACAGCGGCATCTGCGGGGCGACCCGGTGCAGCTGCGGGATCAGGTGCGGGAACAGGTACGGGCCGATGGTGTAGATGGCGCCGACCTTCAGCGGCGAGGTCAGCTGGTTCTTGCCGGCCTGGGCCAGTTCACGGATGCCCTGGGCCTGCTCCAGCACCTTCTGCGCCTGCGCGACTATGCCTTCGCCCACCGGGGTCAGGCGCACCGCGCTCTTGCTGCGCTCGAAGATCAGCACGCCGAGCTCGTCTTCCAGCTTCTTCACGCCGACCGAGAGGGTCGGCTGGCTGACGTGGCAGCGCTCGGCGGCGCGGCCGAAATGTTGCTCCTGGGCAAGCGTGACGATGTAGCGCAGTTCGGTGAGGGTCATGGCACTGAATCCGTTGAGGTGGCCCAAGCATAGCGGCTGCACCGCCGCGAACCAACCGCGCTAAACTCGCAGGCCCGATTCACGGAGCCCCGCATGAGCAAGAGCACCTTCCCGAGCCTGATGATCGTCGGATGCGGCGATGTCGGCAGCCGTCTGGGACGCCAACTGGCCGCCCGCGACTGGCGCGTCCACGGCCTGCGCCGCAACATCGCCGCGCTGCCCTTCGAGGTGCTGCCGGTATCCGGCGACCTGGCTCAGCTGGAATGCCCGGACACCTGGCCGGTCGGCAGACTGGATTACCTGGTGTTCTGCGCCGCCGCGACCCAGCACGACGAAGCGGGTTATCGCGCCGCCTACGTCGAAGGCCTGCGCAACACGCTCGGCTGGCTGCAGCAGCGCGGGCAGGCGCCCAAGCGCCTGCTGTTCGTGTCCAGCAGCGGCGTGTATGCCCAGCGCGACGGTGAGTGGATCGACGAGAACTCCCCGGCCGAGGCGCAGAGCTACTCCGGCAGCGTGATGCTCGAAGCCGAGCGGCTGGCGCTTGAGTGCGGCATCCCTGCCACGGTGGTACGCCTGACCGGCATCTACGGTCCCGGCCGTGAATGGCTGCTCAAGCAGGTGCGCGAAGGTTATCGCGTGGCCAGCGAGCCGCCGCTGTACGCCAACCGTATCCATGCGGAAGACGCCGCCGGCCTGCTCGCCGCGCTGCTCGAGGCTGACCGCGACGGCGTGACGCTGGAGGAGTGCTATCTCGGCGTCGACGACGAGCCTGCCGCGATGCACGACGTGGTTGCCTGGCTGCGCGAGCAACTGGGCGTCACCCACTGGTCCGACGAGCAGAGCGTGCGCCGCGCAGGCAGCAAGCGCTGCAGCAACGCCCGCGCCCGTGCCCTGGGCTGGGAGCCGCGCTACCCGAGCTTCCGCGAAGGCTACGCGGCCATCCTCTCCGGAAAGCAGGACTGAGATGGACGCCAATCGGCTGCTGGCGCGCCCCTGGTTGCCGGGGGTGGAGTTGTTCCATGCGGACTTCTCCGGCCAGCCGTTTGGTCGGCACAGCCATGATGCCTTCGCCATCGGCGCCATCCTGCATGGTGCCGGCGGCTACCAGTGCCGTGGCGCGCACCATGTGCTGCCCGCCGGCACCCTGTCGCTGATGAATCCGGAGGAACCGCACACCGGCAATGCCGAGTCCGAGCGGCTGGTCTATCGCATGCTCTATATCGAGGAGTCGCGCCTGCTGCCGTTGCTCGGCCGCAAGCAACTGCCGCGCGGCTTCCAGGCGCTCAATCCGCATGACGATGGCCGGGTGGCGGAAGCGCTCAAGCGCGTGGCCACCGAGTTCGAGCGCAACGATGCGCTGGCGCTGGAGAGCGAATTGCTGGCGCTGCTGGGGCTGGTGTTCGTCCGCCACGGTGGTATGCGCCCGAACGATTCGGCGGCGCGCGACGGCGGCGTCACCGCGAAGCTGCGGGACTATCTGGAAGCGCATTACCGCGAGGCGGTCAGCCTCGAAGACCTTGCCGTGCTGCTGCAGCGCCATCCGCGTCACCTGATCGAAGCCTTCCGCAACGCCTACGGTGTGCCGCCGCATACCTATCTGCTGCAACGCCGTATCCGCGAGGCCAAGCGCCTGTTGGTGGCCGGGGAGAAGCCGCTGGAAGTCGCACTGGCGCTGGGCTTCTACGACCAGGCACATTTCTCCGGCACCTTCCGCCGCTTCACCGGCGTTACCCCCGGCCGCTTCCTGCGCGCCACGCGGACCTGAGTTTCTTCCAAGACTTGCCGCCACCGGCGCTTCCAGACTGCCGATCCGCCGATTCCGGGAGATCGCCATGTTCGCTGCCTTCGCGCTGGTCGCCAGCACCCACTTCGCCGCCTTGCTGTCACCGGGGCCGGACTTCTTCCTGCTGATTCGCGCTGCGCTGCTACGTGGTCGCCGGCACGCCGATGGCTGCGCGGCGGGCATCGCCCTGGCCAATCTGGCGAGCATGCTGCTGGTGCTGTTCGTTCTGGGTCTGTTGCCGGATGTGGCGAGCCACGGACTGCGCATGGTGCAGCTGCTGGGCGGTGCATATTTCGTCTGGCTAGGCGCACAGGCGTTGCTGGCACGGCGGGAACTGGAGATTCCCACGGAGTTGGGCAGCCACAGGGCGGGAGGCTTTTGGCGCGGGGTGCGCGAGGGCTTTCTCGCCAGCAGCCTGAACCCGAAGTTGCCGATCTTCTACACCGGGCTGTTCGGCGTGCTCGGCCAGTTCCATCTGCCGAGCTGGGCGCTGGGCGTCTGCGTGTTGTGGATGGGCGCGGTGGTGCTGCTGTGGGACCTGCTGCTGGTGCGCCTGCTGGATCGTCCGCGCTGGCGCGGCTGGCTGAAGCGACGGGTGACGGCGCTGGACCGGATCTGCGGCGGCCTGCTGCTGGCGCTCGGCGGTTGGCTGCTGTGGAGCGGGCTGCATTGAAACAGCCCGCACGCACGGGTCAGTCGCGCTCCAGGGTCCAGACCTTGCTGCCCGGCGCGTATTGCGGCATCTCGTCGGACTGGGCGTGGTTCACTGCCTCGAACAGCTCCAGCTTGTCGCCGTCGCGCTCGAACAGGTACTCGCGGCCCTGCTGGCCCTGTTGCAGCCAGATGCTGTCGTTGTCGCCGCTCATGGCTGCGCAGTCGCCGGCCAGGCACAGCGCGTAGCGGTCGGCGCCAGGCATGCCTTCGAGGCCGCCGTTGGGCAGGAACTTCACCTTGCTGCCTTTGCCCTGGCCTTCCTCGATCACCCAGGTGCCCTTGAGGTAGGCGTCGTACAGGGCGTTCTGGAAGGTGCTGCCAGCCGGGCTCTGGGTGGCGGGCTGCTGCTTCGGACGGACGAAGCGCTGCTCGGGCCAGTTGTCGCTGCCTACCTGCACCAGCTCCTTGCCGTCCAGCTCCAGGCTCTCCTGGTTGCTGCCGTAGAAGTCGACGCGGTAGTGCTTGGGATCTTCGGTGGTCAGCTTGCCTTCACCCAGCTCGAAGCCGTTGCTGAAGGTGGCCTGGCTGGTCTTGGTGTCCAGCTTCCATTCCAGGTTCGGGCCGTAGGCCAGCAGCGCCTCGCGCAGCTTGCCGCCCTTGCCGGCGGCGTCGATGGCGGCCTGGTTGACCCAGACACCGGAAGGGTCGGACGGGGTGCCGGCGCAGCCGGTGAGCAGGCCGATCAGGGCGCTCAGGATCAGGGCGCGACGCATGTTTGCTCCTCGCAGACAAGAGAACGGGGCCTTGAAGGCCCCGTTCGGGAGGTACGGCTTATTCCAGGACGACGATGGCGTCCATCTCGACCTGGGCGCCTTTCGGCAGCGCGGCAACGCCGATGGCGGCGCGGGCCGGGTAGGGCTGGGTGAAGTACTTGCCCATGATCTCGTTGACCTTGGCGAAGTGCGACAGGTCGGTGAGGAAGATGTTCAGCTTGGCAACGTCGTGCAGGTAGCCGCCGGAAGCTTCGATCACGGCTTTCAGGTTCTCGAAGACCTGGACGGTCTGCTCTTCGAAGCCCTCGACCAGTTCCATGGTCTGCGGGTTCAGCGGGATCTGACCGGAGACATACACGGTGTTGCCAGCCTTGATCGCCTGGGAGTAGGTGCCGATGGCGGCCGGGGCTTTGTCGGTGTGGATAACGGTCTTGGTCATGTCGACTCCTTAGGGTGGGATCAGCTGCGCATGCGGGTGATGCGGATCACGCCCTTGAGCGCGCGCAGCTTCTTGATGACGCGGGCCAGGTGCACGCGGTCGTGCACGCTGACGACCAGCTGGACCACGCTGATGCGACCATCGCGTTCGTCCATGCTGATCTTCTCGATATTGCCGTCGGCGGCGTTGACGCTGGTGGCGAGCAGGGCGATCAGACCGCGCTGGTGCTCCAGTTCGACGCGCAGTTCGACGTTGAATTCCCCGGTGACATCCTTGGCCCAGCTGAGCTGGATGCATTTTTCCGGGTTGTGACGAATCTCACTGATGTTCTTGCAGCTTTCCAGGTGCACCACCATGCCCTTGCCGGCGGACAGGTGGCCGACGATCGGGTCGCCCGGGATCGGCGTACAGCACTTGGCGTAGCTGAGCACCAGACCCTCGGTACCACGGATCGCCAGCGGACCTTCGCTGCTCGGCGCGGCGCTCTCGCCATCGCTGGACAGCAGGCGGCGCGCGACCACGTAGGCCATGCGGTTGCCCAGGCCGATCTCTTCCAGCAGGTCCTCGAAGACTTCCATGCGGTACTCGTTGAGCACGCCCTGGATGCGTTCCTGCGGGATCTTCTCCAGGTGGCTGTCGAAGCCGGCCAGGGTCTTGTTCAGCAGGCGCTCGCCGAGGCTGATCGACTCGGAACGGCGCTGCAGTTTCAGCGCATGGCGGATGTGCGTGCGTGCCTTGCCGGTGACCACGAAGTTGAGCCAGGCCGGGTTCGGCCGGGTGCCCGGCGCGGTGACGATCTCCACCGTCGCACCGCTCTGCAGCGGTTCGGACAGCGGCGCCAGGCGGCGGTTGATGCGGCAGGCGATGCAGCTGTTGCCGACGTCGGTGTGCACCGCGTAGGCGAAGTCGACCGCTGTGGAACCCTTGGGCAGCTCCATGATGCGGCCCTTGGGCGTGAAGACGTAGACCTCGTCCGGGAACAGGTCGATCTTCACGTTCTCGATGAACTCCAGCGAGTTGCCGGCGCGCTGCTGCAGTTCGAGGATGCCCTTCACCCACTGGCGGGCGCGGGCATGGGTGCCCTTGGGCGACTCGTCCTCGCTGGACTTGTAGAGCCAGTGCGCGGCGATCCCGTGGTTGGCCATCTCTTCCATCTCGCGGGTGCGGATCTGGATTTCGATGGGCACGCCGTGCATGCCGAACAGCGTGGTGTGCAACGACTGGTAGCCGTTGGCCTTGGGAATCGCGATGTAATCCTTGAAGCGGCCGGGGAACGGCTTGTACAGGTTGTGTACGGCGCCCAGCACGCGGTAGCAGGTGTCGACCTTGTCGACGATGATGCGGAAGGCGTAGACGTCCATGATCTCGTTGAACGCCTTGCGCTTGCCGCGCATCTTCTTGTAGATGCTGAACAGGTGCTTCTCGCGGCCTAGGACCTGGCCTTCCATGCCTTCGCGGGCGAGGCAGTTGACCAGCGACTCCTGGATCTTGCCGACGATTTCGCGGCGGTTGCCACGGGCCTTCTTCACTGCCTGGCGGATGCGCTCGGAGCGCATCGGGTGCATGGCCTTGAAGCCCAGGTCCTCGAATTCCACGCGCATGCTGTGCATGCCCAGCCGGTTGGCGATGGGCGCGTAGATTTCCAGGGTTTCCTTGGCGATGCGGCGGCGCTTCTCGCCCGACAGCACTTCCAGGGTGCGCATGTTGTGCAGGCGGTCGGCCAGCTTGACCAGGATCACGCGGATGTCGCGTGCCATGGCCATGGCCATCTTCTGGAAGTTCTCGGCCTGCGCCTCGGCCTTGGACTCGAAGTTCATCTGGGTCAGCTTGCTGACCCCGTCCACGAGTTCCGAGACGGTCTCGCCGAACTGCGCGGTGAGCGCTTCCTTGGCGATGCCGGTGTCCTCGATCACGTCGTGCAGCATGGCCGCCATCAGGCTCTGATGGTCCATGTGCATGTCGGCGAGGATGTTGGCGACGGCGAGCGGATGGGTGACGTAGGCTTCGCCGCTGCGGCGGCGCTGCCCGTCATGGGCCTGCTCGGCGTAGTAGTAGGCGCGGCGAACCAGGTTGACCTGGTCCGGACCTAGGTAACTCGACAGTCGGTCGGCGAATGCATCTATGCCCGGCATGAGATCACCCCCTGCCGAGCAGCGTGTCGCGGCGCGCCTTTTCGTCGGCCCGACATCGACTTACAGGGCCTCGTTGTTGGCCTCGTCTTCAAATGCAGCGAACAGCGGCTCTTCTTCAACCACGTCCTCCTGCTGAACGATTTCAGCGTCCACCAGGCCCGAGGCGATTTCGCGCAGAGCGACGACGGTGGGCTTGTCGTTTTCCCAGGCTACCTTCGGCTCTTTGCCGCCTGTGGCCAGCTGGCGAGCGCGCTTGGTGGCGAGCATGACCAGCTCGAAACGGTTATCGACGTTGTCCAGGCAGTCTTCAACGGTGACGCGGGCCATGGTGTTCCTCGTTACGAAAATGGATGCCCGGAAAATACCGGGCGGACTGAATAGTCTAAAAAATCGCCAATCTTTATGGAAGAGCCTTCGAGCTTCCCATTCAGGCCAGCAATTGTTGCAAGAGTTCGGTGTGCCGCTGTTGCTGGGCGTCCTGGCGCAGCTGGCGGGCGCGGAAGATCGCCTTGAGGTCTTCCAGCGCATGGGCGAAATCATCGTTGATCACCAGGTGATCGTACTCGACATAGTGGCTCATCTCGCTGACGGCTTCCTGCATGCGCCGCTCGATCACCTCGTCGGTGTCCTGGCCACGGTTGGTCAGGCGCTGGCGCAGGGCTTCCTGGCTTGGCGGCAGGATGAAGATCGACTGCGCCTGGGGCATCAGCCGGCGGACCTGCTGCGCGCCCTGCCAGTCGATCTCGAGGATCAGGTCGAAACCTTCCTTCAGGGTCTTCTCCACCCAGCGCTGGGAGGTGCCGTAGAGGTTATCGAAGACCTGCGCGTGTTCGAGGAACTCGTTGCGCTCGAGCATGGCCCTGAAGGTGTCGTGGCCGACGAAGTGGTAGTTCACCCCGTCCACTTCGCCCGGACGCATGCCGCGGGTGGTGTGGGAGACGGAGACGCGCACGGCGGGCATGGCGTCGAGCAGTGCCTTGACCAGGCTGGTCTTGCCGGCGCCGGACGGGGCGGAAACGATGTACAGAGTGCCGGACATGGCGCTTTCCTGGAGTTGCGGTTGACGGTTTGGTAGCCGGGAGGTGCCCGGTCTACTCGATATTCTGGACCTGTTCGCGCATCTGCTCGATCAGGACCTTGAGATTGACCGCGGCCTGGGTGGAGCGCGGGTCGAATGCCTTCGAGCCTAGCGTGTTGGCCTCCCGGTTGAGTTCCTGCATCAGGAAGTCCAGGCGGCGACCGGCTGCGCCGCCGGCCTTGAGCACGCGGCGTACTTCGGTGACGTGGGTGGTGAGGCGGTCGAGTTCTTCGGCGACGTCGCTCTTCTGCGCCAGCAGGACCATTTCCTGCTCCAGGCGCTGCGGGTCGAGCTCGGCCTTCATCTCGGTGAAGCGGTCGAGGATCTTCTGCCGCTGGTTGGCCAGCATTTCCGGCACCCGCTGGCGCAGGTTGGTCACTTCTTCCAGCATCGAAGCCAGGCGTTCGTCGATGATCTTCGAAAGCTCGGCGCCTTCACGGGCGCGGCCGGCCTTGAGGTCGTCGAGGGCCTGGTTGAACGCGGCGATGGCGGCGGCATTGAGTGCCTGCGGATCGGCGACGTCGGCTACCAGTACGCCCGGCCAGGCCAGCACGGCCAGCGGGTCGAGCGGAGCGGGCTGCTGGATCAGGCCGGCCACGGTCTCGGCGGCGGCGACCAGTTGTGCAGCGCGTTCGCGGTCCACCTGCAGCGTCTTGCTGGCGTTTTCCTCGATGAAACGCAGGGTGCATTCGACCTTGCCGCGCGACAGGCCCTGGCGCAGGGCTTCGCGCACCGTGCCTTCGAGGTCGCGGAAGGCCTCGGGCAGGCGCAGGTTGGGTTCGAGGTAGCGGTGGTTGACCGAGCGCAGCTCCCAGCTGAGGGTCCCATGGGTACCGGCCCGCTCGACGCGGGCGAAGGCGGTCATGCTGTGCACCATGGGGTTACCTCGCTGGCTGTTCGTGACTGGAAATCTGGCGCTCGCAGTCCGAAGAAAATGGGCCGACAGGTCGTCGGAAACCGGCAATTGTACCCCAGCGCGGCGCGCAGCCGCACTCCGGCGGTGGTTGCGTCCGTCCGCTGGCCTCTATAATGGCGGTCATTCCCCCGCCAGCAACTCTGTACAGGATGCCTGCATGAACCGTCCCAGTGGCCGCGCCGCCGACCAACTGCGCCCGATCCGTATCACCCGCCATTACACCAAGCATGCCGAGGGCTCCGTGCTGGTCGAGTTCGGCGATACCAAGGTGATCTGCACCGTCAGCGCCGAATCCGGTGTACCGCGCTTCCTCAAGGGCCAGGGCCAGGGCTGGCTGACCGCCGAGTACGGCATGCTGCCGCGCTCCACCGGTGAGCGAAACCAGCGTGAAGCCGCGCGCGGCAAGCAGGGTGGCCGCACCCTGGAAATCCAGCGCCTGATCGGCCGTTCCCTGCGCGCCGCGCTGGACCTGACCAAGCTGGGCGAGAACACCCTGTACATCGACTGCGATGTGATCCAGGCCGACGGTGGCACCCGCACCGCCTCGATCACCGGCGCCACCGTGGCGCTGATCGACGCGCTGGCCGTGCTGAAGAAGCGCGGTGCGCTCAAGGGCAACCCGCTCAAGCAGATGGTTGCCGCGGTTTCCGTGGGCATGTACCAGGGCGAGCCGGTGCTGGACCTGGACTACCTGGAAGACTCCGCCGCCGAGACCGACCTGAACGTGGTCATGACCGATGCCGGCGGCTTCATCGAAGTCCAGGGCACCGCCGAGGGCGTACCCTTCCAGCCGGCCGAGCTGAATGCCATGCTGGAGCTGGCGCAGCAGGGCCTGCGCGAACTGTTCGAACTGCAGCGCGCCGCACTGGCCGACTGAGCAGATGAGCGGCGCCGGCCCGATCTTCAAGTGCAAGGAGGAGAGGATGAGCGACGAACTGCCGATGCAACACAGCGAACCGGGCCGCGAAGCCCGGCAATGGGCGATGTTCTGCCATTTCGCCGCATTCCTGTGCTTCGTCTTCCCCTTTGGCAACCTGATCGGGCCGCTGATCGTCTGGCAGATCAAGCGCGAGTCGGACCCGTTCGTCGACCGGCAGGGCAAGGAGGCGATGAACTTCCAGATCACCGTGAGCCTGGCGATTGTGATCAGCTGCCTGCTGATGCTGGTGGTGATCGGCTTCTTCCTGCTGGGCCTGGTGAGCATCGGTGCGCTGGTGCTGACCATCATTGCCGGGATCAAGGCCAATGAAGGGGTGGAATACCGCTATCCCTTCACCTGGCGACCGATCAAGTGACCGTCCTGCGGACATGAAAAAGCCGGCTCGAAGCCGGCTTTTTTCTGGCTGCAGCAAATGCAGGGTACGAGATGGGCGTCAGATGCTCAGTGCCCAGTCGTAGTCCACGATCAGCGGCGCATGCTGGGAGAAGCGCGGCTGGCGCGGCAGCTTGGCGCTGCGCACGAAGCGGCGTAGACCCGGCGTGAGGATCTGATAGTCGAAACGCCAGCCCAGATTGAGCAGATCAGCCTGTTCGCTGTCCGGCCACCAGCTGTACTGGTCGCCTTCGCGATTGACCTCGCGCAGCGCGTCGACATACCCCATGGTGCCGAACACTTCATCCATCCAGCCACGCTCCGGCGCCATGAAGCCGGGCATCTGCTGGCATTCGCGCCAGTTCTTCACATCCAGCTTCTGGTGCGCGACGTAGAGCGAACCGCAATAGATGTATTCGCGGCGCTTGCGGCGCTGCTTGTTCAGGTACTGGGCGAAATCGTCCATGAACTTGAACTTGTGGTTCAGGTTCTCGTCCCCTTCCTGCCCGGTAGGCAGCAGGAGAGTGGCAATACTCACCTTATCGAAATCGGCTTGCAGGTAGCGCCCGTAACGATCGGCCATCTCGAAACCCAGCCCGCTTATGACGGCCTTGGGTTGCAGACGGCTATAGATTGCGACGCCACCCTGACTGGGCACTTCGGCATCGCAGGCGTACAGGAAGTAGCCATCCAGTTGGTAGGATGGGTCATCCAGATCGAAAGCGGAGGCGCGGGTATCCTGCAAGCAGATCACGTCGGCATTCTGGGCTTGCAGCCAACTGAGCAATCCACGCTCGGCTGCAGCCTGAATACCATTCACGTTCACACTGATGATCCGCATAAATGGCCCCCAAAATCACGTGTGTGTAT
Organism: Pseudomonas sp. SCB32; assembly: GCF_009189165.1. Classification (NCBI taxonomy): domain Bacteria; kingdom Pseudomonadati; phylum Pseudomonadota; class Gammaproteobacteria; order Pseudomonadales; family Pseudomonadaceae; genus Pseudomonas; species Pseudomonas sp. SCB32. The sequence goes on along the minus strand of NZ_CP045118.1, from coordinate 6,010,921 downwards.
GATACCCGAGCTCAAACGGTTTAGCTAAATTCATACCGGCTGGTTCTCTCCTATGCAGGCATATCAACGCGATTTCATCCGCTTCGCTATCGAGCGCGGCGTACTGCGCTTCGGCGAATTCACCCTCAAGTCCGGGCGCACCAGTCCCTATTTCTTCAACGCCGGCCTGTTCAACACGGGTGTGGCGCTGGCCCAGTTGGGGCGTTTCTACGCCAG